>JABXJU010000001.1 GCA_013375405.1 Candidatus Helarchaeota archaeon | reverse complement strand
TTGGATCTTCTCTACGACCATAAAATCCCCCTTTCAAATAATGATATATTTGATAATTCAGAAAGCTTAGGAATGATTCGAGCAAATGGAGAATCTACTCCATGAGCACCCGAAGGTGCACGAACCCGTGGATGGGTTCGCAAAAAATTTAATGGGATGGGGGGAGAGAGGGACAACATAAGGCTGCAAACTCCCGCTCAAACTGTTGGAGATAAGGAAAAAGAAAGAATTTAATTGAGCTCGGACAGTGAATGGTGATGTGAATGAAGAGACCTTTATGCTCAAAATGAAAAAGAATTTTTTCTTTTCCTATCTTGGCGATAAGGCATTCTCGGCGACGTGCGCCGCCTTTGGTGAAATAGAGTTTGCCCACAGGCATTTTCTTTTTAATTAAGGTATAGAGATATTTATGTTGTTTACGCTCAACGTTATAGGCATTCTGGAGCACGAAGTGGACAAGGTTTAACACGGTTTCTTTCACATTACGCCCAAGAAGTTGGAGGTGCAAGGCGCCATGATCGACGACAGACCAGATATAAAATCCAGTCGGTGGATTAAAAGGGCTCATCGTGGGAATCCGGCGTTTTCTAAGGGCAAGAATGCGTGCGTAAAGTTCTCGCACTTTTATAGGATTAGTATCTTGTGACTGAAAAACTTCAGTTAAGAGCCGAAGGGCTTCATTTTTCGAAACAGTTTGGGCGATTGCTTGGTTAGTGGTATGTTTTTTCGATCGGTATTTATTTAACCGTTCCTGGAATAATTTGAATTGGTCAAGTGATTTCAGAGGGATTGAGATACGCCTCGCATTCATCAATTAAGTTTGAAAGAGTTATTCCTTTCTTTTTCAACTTTTGGAATGAATAATAAAGGCCAGCAGAAGTTGAACATCAATTCATAAGTATGAGAATGATCTGAAGGATGTTTAAACCTAACTTCCCGATTTAAATCGAATTTGAGGATTTCCCTTTGAATCCATTCCATTCTTTAAACAATAATGAATAGGAAGTAATATTTAAACGTAATGGAAATTAGTTATAGGTAATGATAGCAAGTGATAGATTGTGATAGCAAGGTGAGGTTATGGTATCCGAAGGAAAGAAACGGAGACAAGTGTTATTACGTTTGCCAGAGGAATTAGTGAAGTTCCTGAAGGAGCGAGCGAGAGCTGAAGGGTTATTATTAACGCGATTTTGTGAGAAATATTTAGGGTTAGTACTTTTTCTTGAATTGCATCGTAATTCAGGGCAGATTATAACCCGGCAGACAAAGCGACGGTTGTTGATGATCCCTGCGGTCCAGTATGATCAGATGTATGGGGCAAATGCCACATATCGGGAAGGGCGGCGGTTAGGACTAGATTGGGCACCAATGCTCGGGGAACTTTCCGTTGAGGATACCCTCGCTATTTTTTCAATTTATGGGTGGGGTATCTTTGAATTTCAAGCGGACACAGAACGAATTCTATATTTCAATCCGCCAATTTCATCGTCAGAATTTATACGAGGATTAATTGAGGGATTGACAGGCTTGACTCTGCAGACATTAACGGCAGATCGCGATGTTTACATCTATAAAATTGTCTTATAATTAGGAAAATGTAACATATTAAAGGCTCGAAATTATGATTAAATCTAATGGAACTCTTTTTTCTCTGGAAGACTTCTCCAATTAAAGGCAAGAACGATACCGCCGGCTAACGATGCAATTATCCAGAATAAAAAGGTAGATTCAGGACCACTTGCCCCAATAAGAATGCCGGAGAGAACTGTCGTAATGGAGGAGCCGATATATCCCCATCCATCAATGAAACCGGATGCAGAGGCCGCAGCTTTTCTAGTTCCAAATTCCATAGGAATTGTAGATACTAAAAGAACATGAGGTCCGAAAGTTAGAAAGCCTATAAGAACAAGTAGGGGAGCTCCTATGACCCAATCAAGTGGGGGAATTAGAGTATAAAGATACATGGACGCTGCGAGAGCTATAAAAAAAGTACTTATGATTGGTATTCTCTTACGCCCAAGAAATCGGTCAGAAAACCATATACAGAAAAAGGCGCCAATTATTCCTCCAATCGGAAAGGCGATAGTTTTCCACAGGGGGAAAAAGTCGCTTGTGATAACTTCTGATGCCATAATATATGGTAGCCATTCTGTTATCCCGTATCTGACGATATTCAAACAAAACAATCCAAAAGAAGCAAATAAAATGGTTCTATTTAAAAAACACGTTCTAAGGGTATATTTGAAGCCAAGGTGTACATCATCACGACATTCGCCCATTTCTGTTTTACCCGCTCCTTCCTCTTCTATAGTAGGTAAACCAACTTCTTCAGGCGACCCTCTACCACGTAAATACCAATGAATGGCCATAATAAACATAATTATTCCAGCAACACCAAAAGAATATCTCCAATCCAAACCCAATGTAACAATGAGAAATGTTGCGAGAATCCAAGATAAAGCACCTCCAACCAAATAAGACATGCCTAATATGCCAGATTTTTTCCCTCTATCTTTGGGTGGAGTCCAATTAGCAACAGTTTTTACGGAAGGCCCCCAACCCATTGATTGGAAAAATCCATTCAAACCCCAGAATATGAAAATTACCCAAATGATTCCAAAGAAATTCCAAATAATCATATTAATAATCGATGAAACAATCAATCCTAGGGCAACTATCCGCCTCGCACCAAATTTATCACCCATTTGACCATTGAAAAATTGCCCAAAGGCGTACAAAATGAAGAAAGTCATCCCAATAGCACCAAAAACTCCCTCATTAATACCAAATTCGGTAATAATGAAGGGTTTAGCAATCCCAATATTTACCCGGCCCAAATAGTAGATCATATATGTGATCCAAACTGAAAAGAAAACTCGGGTTCGCCAAGCTTTCCATTTTATTTGAGTTTCATTTGCTTGTTCATCCATAATTCTTTTCAGCTCTCTTCTTAATCAATTTTTCATAAAATTCCTTGTTTTATCAACTGGCTTGCGTACTCTAAATCTTCATCTGTATCTATTTCTACCCAACCTTGTTGAATATCGACTGCATGTACAGCATAACCCCTTAAGATGAGTTCTGCAATCATATCGGTTAAATAGGCTTTTTCTATTGAAATTGCATCATGGAATCGTGTCTCATACTTGCACCAATTGTTTTCTTTTGCCCGATGGTAATTACGGCGGAGAATTTCTGCACCTTTCTCAGAAAATTTAGCAAGTCCAATAAATTCCCCGTACGCAGCTTCGGGGTTGTAAAACTTAGAAAGGCAAGTTACATTCCCATTAGTTACGCAAGCTAATTCGGCTTCATCCGTTGGATGCTTGGTGCGACCCTCATATCGCTTAGCCCAAGCAGTATCAATAACAAGACTGATATCGTAGGGTGAGTCTAGGAGTTTTTGAACAATCTCTTTCCCATAGAGAATATCCGAATAACTGAAAATAAAACCTCCTTTCATGGATTCTTCAGCATAAAAGAGCGATGCAAGAATATTATTCTCTAAATATTCAGGATTATGATAGTATGCAATGTTTGGGAGGTTGATTTTCTCCTTTTGGTAGCCTCGAACGATAACAATCTCGTCGATACCACAGCTATGTAGAGTCTCTAAAGTCCGCTCAAGTATTGTTTTACCTTCAATTTCTAACAAAGTTTTAGGCGTGTTTTCAGTTATTGGAAGCAATCTTGAACTTGGACCCGCTGCTAGTATAATTGCTTTCATAGAGATACCTTCTATACCAAATAATTATAAATCTTATTTCAATTCGGATTGTAATAGTAAATTTTGTGATTTTTGAGTATTATCTCCAATTAAAAAATTACTTATAAATTATTTGTTGTGTGAAATTCAACAACACGCAGAATTCTTTATGATTTATTGTAGACATCATTAATTAGGTATAATAGGGCTTTTTATTATCAAATATCCATTGAATTTTCTTAAGAAGAAAGTGAGAATATATTTTTCAATTGAAGGTAATTAGTAATCACTGATTACATTGGATTTGAAGTGTTTTTCTAAGTGCTCATTGAAAGATATCTCAAATTTTTCCTATTCCCTTTAAAAATTTGGATATGTGGTTTCATTTGGATAAACTAATAAAAGAAAAACTAAAAAAAGTCGAAAATATCTTAGGAAATAAAAAGGTCTTGGTTGCATTTTCAGGGGGAGTGGATAGCAGTGTTATGACACGCATTGCAAAGGAATATTGCTCCAAAGTTCTTGCGGTAACTGTCAGATCTAAAACTAACCCATCCGGAGAAGTTGAAGAAGCGGAGTGTATAGCTCAAGAACTAGGAGTGGAATGGAAGAGTATCGAACTTGATGAACTAAAAGATTCGAATTTTCGAGCCAATCCACCCAATCGCTGCTATTTTTGCAAAAAAGGATTGATGACTGAACTCACTGAATTAGCAACAAATGAAGGGTTGGATTTAATCGTAGATGGAACAAATGCGGATGATCTGAGAGATTTTCGCCCAGGATCGTTAGCCTTAAAGGAGTTAAATATTAAATCACCTCTTGCAGAAGCAGGTATTACAAAAAACGAAATTCGATTTATTGCAAAACAATTCAACTTAAGCGTCCATGATAAGCCTTCAATGGCCTGTTTAGCTTCTCGTATCCCATATGGTGAAGAAATTACTGACAAGAAATTGAAAATGATTGCAGAAGCTGAAACAATAACTAAAGAGTTGGCTCAAATTACGGTCGTCCGAGTTCGTTATCATCGGGGTATTGCAAGGATTGAGGTACATCCGAATGAACGCGCTAAGTTTTTCGATGTAAAGGTATTAGATCAAATTGGGGCTGCATTAAAAAAGTTGGGTTTTGTGTATATAACGCTTGATCTACAGGGTTATCGTAGTGGGTCTATGAATGAACCTCTAACTAAACACGCCTCCGATGAATGAGGAATTGATGATCCCTCCCACCTATTTTAACTTCCGAAAATTTCTCAAAAATATCTTAAACTTTTTAATTTCGTCGCTTGAAATTCAAAGACTATTTAAATGACGAATAACTACTTAATTCTGCTTGCCCCTCTATCAAACACCGTTAATTATAAATATACAAATAACTTTTTCTGTGGCAAGGGGTAATAACCTTCAAAATCCTGCTGAAAAGGGATTTCACGTGAACAACTCGGATAAAGAAAAATATTTGCAATCGAAGGAAGATTTAAGGGAAATACAACAATTCTTACTTGACCTAGCGGAAAGAGTAGTGGTAGAGGAAAAAAAATTTAATTTATATCCCCTAGATCTATTAGAGATAGCGAAAGAAAGTGCAAAGTATCCAGAAAATGTGCTATTTCAAAATATTACAGAATTGTACCAGGAAAAATGGATTGTACCTGGTGAACCCATGACAAAAAATCTTGTTTTCGATATATTAGACCATCGACGCATTTACACGTTCATATTAGAGCATCCGGGTTGCGATACATTGGATGTTATGAACGGAGTAGGAATTTCATTTCGGTATGCTCTAAAAAATTTAGAAACCCTTTTCAAGTTTGGCTTCATTCGAGCACATAAATATTCGCAATATTTCTTATATTTTCCCTCTTTTATGCCTGAGGAACAGGATTTAATCTATTGTCTTACGCGGAATATAACAATACGGCAAATTTTAAGATATTTATCTGAGAGGAAAGCTGGAATCACGGTTTCAAAAATGTCTCAGGTCTTGGAAAAACAAGAGGTTCTCATTCTACGAAAATTAACACAACTTACTCATGCACATATTGTTCGACTAATACAGAATGGGATGATACTTAAGTATAAGATTGCTGATTTAGATGAGGGGGTACTTCAAGATATTTTAAACCGTTATGATAAATAATAATTTAATTTTTTGCTAGAAGAAAGTCCTCCATTGCCTGAGTCATAAGAAGACTTCGTAAATGTACCTCATCTAATTCACATGAGGTGGAATATTTTTGCCGACTTGTATCTGACTTTAAGAAAAACCGATCGCCTATTTTTTTAAATCTGTCGATATTTTGTACTGCAGCGGGAAGGTGCATTGACTCTAAATAAAATAGGCAACTTTCATCTGAAGCACGTTTATACAAATGAATTTTAACTTTAAAAAATAAATCCGATGATTTTTCTACTTTCAACGTATGAAATAAGGTCTTTTTCGTCGAGTATCCAAATGCATTATAATGAGAGAGGAGAGCTGTATGAAGATGAGGAGGAATTCTATACCAACGCCAGAAGATAGTCCCGCCAATAATGCCAATCATTGCAAAAAATATCCCATAAATATGGAAATAACCTTCGATAAGAGTTATTTTAATATATGATTCAACCCCTAGGATGTTGGTAATTAAGAAAATCAAAAGGACAATAGAAAGTGTCAAAACGGTAACTTCTAAGCCTTTAATTAAATAATATTCTGATTTAGCAGACTCTTTTAATTCATTCATTCTGCTCATCCTTCTGTAAGATTACATCATACTTTTCTTTCAAACTATTCCCCCATTTTTGAGCCAGCTCTACGAGCATATTCATCAAATGATGATTGTGGTTTATTCGGATAGAATATAATTTAGGAGTTAATTTATCCAATAGGATCACCTTATCTGCCTTTAATCGATCCAATACACCTCGATATAATGTTCGGGCCTGTCCAGAATATCCAATCATCTTCGATAATTGAACTCCACTGACTGCCTGGGGATAAACATGTGCAAGACACATGAGGATTTTTCGTTTTAATTCCGTATAGGAGGAAATAGCTAACAGTAACTGATAGATTTCCCGAGAATCTAGATCAGCCATAATTGTCATCTATTTTCTTGTTTGATCTATCACACATGATGCTTAGTGTGTAAACATATAAGAAATTTAAACTATTAGTTTAATATAGGGTGTGATGCGTAGTTCATTTAAAAGAAGTATGATTGCCCAAGGCTGAATCTAGCAAGTTTCCGGGTAAATTAGATTTTTTCCTATATATGCTGTAATAAATGTTTTAATTCCTCCGCCCCTTTTTCTAAATGATTGATTGCATTCTTCAAAGATTTTACTGCGTGTTTATCTACGATTTTAGCTTGTAATTTATTGAAAGAGTTGATATGATCTTTTAGATGTCTTATATTATGCTCAATATACTCCTTCAATTCCGTGGATTCTATACTTGTATGTGGATGTGAATGATCAGGAGGATGTTTATGATTATTTGACATAGCTTATCAGCTTCTTTCAAATTAAGTTAAAATAACATTTGAGTAAAAGAGGGATTTTGTCTATTTTTGCCTAGCTGCCTGAAGATTGATAATTTTTACAAAATCAGCAGTAGCTTCGCAGGCATCTGAAATTTGTTCGATGGCCCCAATTAATTGATACATTGTCAAAGCAACGAAAGGTGAAAACTCCTTATAATCAAGTTGATTTAACTTTTGAAGAATTCTATAATGAATTTGATCGACTTCATGTTCCAAATAATTAATTCTTGTAATGCTAGCGTCAACATCCTCAGTTTTCCCTTCGATTTCGATCTCAATAGTATCTCTTAAAACTTCCGCTCCTTCAATACTCTTATCAACCATTTCTAGGAGCATATCTGCGATAGGCTCGATATGTTCAGGTTTTAATACGCCTAGGCGTCTTGCTCCAGCATTCGCGGAGTTCGCGACTTGATCCAAATGACTGATAAGGTGAGCTAAATCATTTCTAACCTGCGGAGATAATTCCCCTTTTGTTAGTTCGGTCAGTAACTCTCTTTTGAGATCATCACATTCATTTTCAATGTTACTGACTTTTTGAATGGCATTTTTAGCCCCTTTCATATCTTTTTTCAAAAAAAGCGACAGAGCATCTTTGAATTGAACAACGCAATTGTAAACCTTTTTCCCATCTTCTTTTATTCGCCTGATTATCTTTACTTCACGTCGAGTTCGGAACCATTCTAATAATGTACCCATAAGAGACCCTCATATGAAATATATGAAATATAATACTCGAAAGTTCATGTTATTAAAATAATTCATTTTTAATAAAAGGTTGGTATGTTTTATTCTATCCCCAAATTATTTCTTAAAAACATAACTGAGAAAAAAGGAAAACGTACATATATTATAATTATTAATGGGAATTTGAATTAGATGATGACTTTCAAGGAATATCGAATAAGAATATGTAATGATTGAGTAAATTTCTTATTGTTTTTCATATGACGAAATTATTAGAATTGAAAATATGCGGATTGAAGGAAAATGGAGAGAGCTCAGGTAATTATTTATACATTATTTATTTTACTGGGAATTGGGGTGGGATTTTTGATTGGTTATTTAACAGGCGCTGCCTCGTCTATCGTTGGATAAACAATTACATGTGAAGATGAAAAAATGGAAGTCGGTTTTGAGTATAAACGACGGAAAGGGCGCGGATTATTACTTCTATTTTTAATTATTGGAGCTTCAGTTGGATTTCCTCTTGGATTCCTCATAGGGTCCGATAAACCGACCGATGATTACCTCACGATGGTCTACAGCTCTGAAAAAAAAGGGTGGATCGAAGATCTTGTTGTTCCTTTTAAGGAATGGTATTTCCAAAAATATAACCGGACGATTTCGGTAAATTTTCGATCCATGGGATCCCGCGAAATGGTAATAGCCCTGCAAACCGGTGAGATTAAACCTATCCTCTGGAGTCCTGCCTCTCAATTACAAGTTTCTCTTGCTAATGAATCAATTCCTGGTATAATGAACGCTTCTGATATATATTCTTTTATTTACTCACCCACAGTCATTGGAGTTTGGAATGACACGCCTTATACTGGTATAGAAGGATTTTCAGACCTTCGGAACTTTACTATCTTACCTGGTGACCTTCGATTTGCCCATACGGACCCGCGGCTTTCAAATTCCGGATATACAAGTATGCTCATGCAAATAGCCGCCTATTTCAATTCTACAATAAATGATTTCTATAATGCGAGTCAGATTACGGTAGCAAATTTAACGGATGAATCATATGTTGATGATGGCCTAGCGGATTGGTTGGAGGGAATTGAAAAAGAAGCAGATTATTATGGAAAATCTACAGGTTATTTGGCTGAAAAAGCAAAAACGGATTATGATATTTTTTATGTATATGAAAATATTATAATTGAATTAAACGCAGATCCGAATTTACAGAAAAAGGCTGTTGCAATTTATCCTGAAGAAGGGCTTTTTTTAAATAGTCACCCATTTTGTGTTTTAGATGCGGATTGGGTTACTCCAGACGATAAGCAGGTTGCAAAGAGATTTTTGGAATTTTTGGGAGAAAATTCTTCTATCAATCAAGCTTTTACACGGGGTTTTCGCCCAATTAATTCCACCATTTTAAGTAATCCTACCTATAATGCAACCTTTAATAACTATTTCAATCAACAATATGGAGTTACCTATGATCCTCCAACAATGGTACATGGAGTTCCTGAGGATGCCTTGGTTTTAGATTATGTACCTGATGTGTGGTTAGTCGTTAGAGCTGATTAAGGTTTGAACAAAATATGGGGCAATTAATTAGAAAAATTGAGAAAGGACTCTCCACTCGATTTGCAAGAATTTTTGGGGACACTTTCACATTAGTTTTCTTTATTTTGATAATTATTGTCCCAATTCTCTATATTTTTACTTTTGTTGGAACTGAATGGAATAGCGTTTTTACCAATCTATTTAACCATCCTATTACTGGCGATGGGCAGTGGTTTGATTTAACAGCCGCATTACTTCGATCTTTTCAAATTGCAGCAATTGTAACACTTATTGATGTAATTATTGGACTACCTATGGCGTTAATTTTAGCCAGATATAATTTTAGGGGAAAAAAATATATTGACACATTAATTGATCTTCCACTAGCTGTCCCAACTGCTGCATTAGGCTTTTCAATTTACTTATTCTGGGGGACTCAATATGGTATTGGTGGTCTTTTTGGATTGGAAGCAGGACTTTTCTCTGAAGGGCCTCTTATGATTATTCTTGTCCATATTGTCTTTACATATCCCTATATTGTCCGAAATTTAAAAGAAGTGATTATGCGAGTTGATCGTACTTATGAACATGCAGCCCAGAGCTTAGGGGCCTCTAAATTTACCGTTTTTCGCACGATAACAGGTCCCTTAATGAAGGAGGGATTAGTTGCCGGTGCAATATTGGCTTTTACTCGAAGTTTAGGAGAAACAGGAGCCACGATGATCGTCTTTGGGGTTACTGAAACATCGCCGATCCAGATAGTCGCATGGCGAAGTTTAGGATTATTTGGACCTGCAGCTTTTTTAACAATGATACTAGTACTTGTAGCGTTAGGATTTCTCATTCTATTAAAATTGATAACGAGGAGAGTTGGATTGCCTATACATCGTGTTTTTGTGCGAGCTGAACGAAAACTATCCCATCCCATAGTTCGAAAATCTCGAAATGCTATAATTGCCCTTTTTTTCCTCATTGTCGTGATTTTACCATCCTTATGGACTTTTGTTTTCATTGGATTTAATGGAGAAGCTGCATATTCCCAGATGTTTTTATCGAGTGATAATAAATTAGCTGCTTTTTGGCTAAGTCTAATGTCCTCTCTATCCATTGCTGGAATGGTGACTTTGATTTGTATTGTGTTAGGAATTCCTATGGCGTTGATCATGGTCAGGCGAAAGTGGGGTAAGATAAAATCACTACTTGATACCCTAATAGATATTCCCCTAGTTGTTCCGTCTGCTGCCCTTGGATTTAGTGTTTTTGTCTTTTGGGGGACATTAGGGCCATTTGGACCAGATGGTTTATTTTCTCCCGGTTATTGGTTGATTGTATTAGTTCATGTTGTATTTTGTTATCCTTACATGGTGCGGGTCTTAATTCCAATTATTAGTAGCTTAGATCCTGGATATGAGGAGGCGGCGAGAACTTTAGGGGCACCTTCTTTCACCGTTTTTCGTACCTGTACTTGGCCGCTCCTTAAACGTGGAGTTTTAGCAGGGAGTATTATAACTTTTACACGAAGTTTAGGAGAAACTGGAGCGACTTTAGTGGTGATGGGATTAGCTCGAACAGTGCCCGTATTGATAGTAGATTGGGTAGAAGCTCAATCATTAGCTGCTGCATCCTTCGCTAGTATCATTATTATTATTTTCTCCTTCATGTTAATATTCATCTTGCGAAAAATCACGCTAGAAAAGGAGGTCGTTAAATAAGAGATGCCTCATATTGAATTGAAGAATGTCTCAAAAGCGTATGGAAGAGTTCAAGCGATTGATAGAGTAAACCTTGAAATCGCTGATGGAGAATATCTTACTATGCTAGGCCCTTCGGGTTGTGGTAAAACTACGACATTGCGAGCTATCGCGGGATTAATCCAGCCAGATGAAGGGGAAATTCTATTTGATGGTAAAAACATAATAGATTTACCTCCAGATGAACGTGATATTGGAATGGTCTTCCAACACTTTGAGATTTTTCCTTTTATGGATATTTGGGATAATGTGACATATGCTCCACGTGTAAAAGGAAAGCCTGAGAGCCAATTGGAAGAACTTGGCGTAAACGCACTTAAACTTATCGGAATGTTGCCTCGGGCAAATAATTTTCCTGAGGATTTAAGTGCACCTGAACTCCAGAAGATAGGAATAGCACGTGCAATCGCTACTGAGTCCAAATTGCTTCTTTTAGACGAACCGCTTGGTGCCCTGGATTTAAAAATTCGGATGGAATTTCAACATGAACTGCGGAAATTAGTTAAAAAATTAGGGCTAACAGCAATTCATGTGACACATGATCAGATTGAAGCAATGAATATCTCAGATCGAATTGCAATAATGCGAAAAGGACATATTCATCAAGTGGATACTCCTATGAATCTCTATTATAAACCTAATTCGATTTTCGTTTGTAATTTTCTGTCCAATTCGAATTTCCTTGAATGCTTTGTTGATCATCGGGAAACAGGGAGCTCAACATTACGGTTGCGAGGTTTTGGTCCTAAAGTTAAAGTACTTATAGATAAATGGGATAGAATGAGACGCTTAGTTCTAGCTATTCGCAAAAACGAGATTTCTATTGCCAGTGAACTATCACCAGATATAAATACATTAAATGCTACAATTATTAAAAGACATTTTCTTGGTTCTAAAACAATATTTCAATTAAGATTGGAAAATAATGATAGAATTGAGGCTGAAGTTTTAACAAGAGAAATTACCAAGGACATAAAAGGCCTTAATGAGCAAATTATCATCTCGTTTGACGAGAGCGATGCTATGTGCTTTGAATATCCTAAAGATTTAGATTATGAATTAGCTTTGGAGTAATACATAATGGTTGAAAAGGAAAAATCCTATATTGAATTAAGAAATATCGAAAAGAGTTATGAAGGCAAGTTAGTATTAAAGAATATTTCTCTAAAAATACCGCATAATTCATATTTTTGTATTTGTGGGCCGACAGGTTCCGGAAAAAGTACTCTCCTGGAACTTTTAGCAGGGCTTGAAAAGCCAGATAATGGTGAAATTTATATTGAAAATAAACTGATGAATGACGTATTACCTGAGGACCGCGGAATTGGGATGTTATTTGAGCATATGACATATGCACTTTTCCCACACCTTTCAGTTTACGAAAATATAATTTATGGCCCGAGGGTACGAGGCCAACCATCAGATTTTACTAAAAAGACGGCACAGGAAATGCTTCAGCTAATTCTACTATCAAACCGGGCGGATGATTTGCCTGGCGTTATGAGTGGTGGAATGAAACAACGCGTAGCACTTGCCCGTGCATTAATGACAGGATCGAAATTAATATTATTGGATGAACCCCTTGGAGCATTAGATGCAAAAATTCGTCTTAATCTTCGTAAAGAGCTTGTGCATATGGTTAAATCTATCGGTGATTTGACTGTTATTCATGTAACCCAAGATGTTGAAGAAGCTTTGATGGTTTCTGATTATATTGCGGTGTTATTCTTTGGAGATATTATTCAGATGGGAACCCCCGAAGAGTTATATAATAATCCAAATTCCATTGAAGTGTGTAATTTTCTCTCAAAATCGAACTTCTTAGAAGGCAAAATAGTCGAGTTGGATGATACTCATACTCTCATTGAGTTACAAGATGGCTCGATATATGTGAGTGATCTTTCATATTCCAAAGGGACGCGAGTGGTTGTCGCAATTCGAGCAAACGACATAACTATTCAAAAGCAGGAAAAGCCCGAGGGTAATAACTTTAAGGCAAAGATCATTCGACAACAATTTATCCATGGATTTATACGATATGAAGTTGAAATTACTGAAGGGAAATTGATGGTTGTTATTCAACCTTACGATCCAGAAAATCTATTAAATGAAAATGAGACAGTTTGGGTTTCTTTTCTTCCTGAAAATACCTTAGTCTTCGCCCATCCAGGCGAATCGTTGAAAAAAATTCTAGAATAATAAGTTTTTGGTCAATCAGAGGCTTAAGATCTAGATTATTCCCTTCAAATTTCTGCGAAAATATCACACCCTTTCTCTGTGAAATTCGCAGAAACTTTAATATTTCCTATTCGCCCATAGGTTTGAAATGTCGGAATACAATTTAATTCGCAAAAAGCGGTAATGGGAATCTGATCTTGTACTTTAAACTTCTTAACACCTCGGCGAAAAATACGCTTACTCGGACATTTATCAATATGGATCGTAGCTGTTTTCTCTCCATAATCTATTCCAATTATACATTTTACTGGAATCATATATTGAGCATTTTTTATTAATTGATCAATGAAGATGCTAAAAAATTTCTTGGAGCTCAATGTTTTAATTACCTTCGCTCCAAGTTTTATACCTCGTCCGATTTTATTCTCGTAATTCATTTCATTTTTCGTTGCATAATATTTGACAATGGCGTCATTTCCAAAGTTATCTTCAAGGAATTTCATGAGAATGACATGATTTTCAACAAGATTTTCCAAAGTTACTTTGTATTTATGCTTGTCTTCCCATTCATCTTTCTCCATATTGAGGCCCCGTTTTACATCAATTATATAAAATTTAAAAAGGAAATAAGGATAAAATGATTGAGTGATAAGGATTAATGGACGATTTGTTTGATGCTTTCGCCGGATCGAGGGGGGACCTCTTCCTTTTTACCAGGGACAAATCCAAAGACGTCCTTGATTTCTTGTAGGAATACTAAGTGAATAAAAGGTAGTGGAATCTTCGCGGGACAATTTTGGCCACATTTACCGCATTGAACACATGAGTCGCCCATGTGGCCTAGCCGAGTGAGGCAATAGAGCACTGGATCAATTTCCTTTTTCTTTTGAACAACGATACAATCCTTGCAGAAACAAACAATACAGGAGCGTGTGCAAACTCCACAACGTCTACACGTTTCATAGCTCTCGATGACTGTTTTATATCGGTCCTCAGGGGATAACTTCATAAATCCTGAAATAATCGCTTCCCGTAGAGCTGTGGCCTTTTCAGTGAGTTTTTGCATGAGTGTATCCTTCTTTTTAATAGTAGCATCGTCCACTTTTTGAAGTGATATAGCCTTGGCGGCGAGGGCCTTCTTCAATACGTCTTTGCCCCTTTCACTTTGAGTAGTTATTATAAATGTTCCTTCAAGATTTGCCAGCGTTAAGTCAGCAGTTTTAGGTATTTTATCTGGACACCGATTACAACTTTCCCACCGGTCGAATTTCTTATCAAATTTAAGAGTTTTGGTTTTTCCGCCGTCCAACCATAGAGTTACTGAATCTTCTGAAATTGCTTCCTTCACAACTTTCGCTGGATCTATTTCTTGTGCAGTGTATGTTTTCGGAGAGTCTTGAAAAGGTAATGTACCGTAACATTCGGTCCCAATAATAAAGAGATTATCAAGATCAACTTGCCATCGTTTAGAGATTTCCTCCAAACCCCGAATATCACAAGGTCTGGCGATTAATGCAACACTCTTATCCTTCGCACCATTCATTTTCTTATGCAAAAATTTTGCAGCGGAATTCATCCGAGCAAAATTGTACACCATGTATGTGCTTAAGGGAACGTCTGTCATTTTCGCTGGGTCTTCGATTGCCACAGGTGCTAATTGATAACGAGTTTTTTTAGTTTCAAATCCAATTACAGCATCTACAATCTTTTCTTTTAACATCCATTTGAAGAGATCTCGGATTATATCTCCTGAGTCGAACTTGTAACTCTCACTCAATATGTTTCCTTCCTATAAAGTTTAATTTACTGCCGAAACCCTTTGCGGAGGGCAGTCCTTTCATAGCTCAGATTTTCTATGAAGATCCTTCTTCTTCGGCAGGAGCTTTTAATTTCAAGGGATTGGGTCCCAATTTGCTGATTTGATCCGTCACTTCTTTGACTAGCTCTGAGAATTTTGCTCCTTCGGCTGAAGAACAGAAATGCATTTGTACCCGGTCAGCTCCAATTCCGATCAGGTCAAGCATTTGTTTCAAGTACTTGACATTAGTTATAGCTAAGAGATTTCCAGTTTCGTATTCGCATTCACCTTCATATCAACCGACAATTACTACAGCATCTGCACCTTTTCGCAAAGCTCGTAATATCAAATCAGTGCTTACTCGCCCCGTGCAAGGTACTCGGATTGTGCGAAAGCTTGCAGGATATTGAGACCTAATAGTACCAGCCATATCCGCGGCACCATACCCTCATTTCCAACATAAAAAGGCTGCAATTTTTGGTAAAAACGCCATATTACTACATCCTAGGTTTAATCCTCTATCGGTGCTAAGAGGGCATCGATGTAAGACTCAAATGCTATATCACGGAAATACCGAAGTGTAATTGATTTTGATTTACACGTGGCTGCACAAACACCACAGCCACGACATGCAATTTCATCGACAATCAACATATTGTTCTCATCGATGCGTAATGCGGTAAATGGACACGCTTGAACACACTCACCACAACGAGAACATCGTTCATTATCTGCTACTGCCCGAATCAACTCAATCTCAAATTTTCCATCGTGTAACGGAATGGAAGCACTCGATGCAGCTCCTCTTCCTTGAGTTACTGAATAATCAATGGGTTTAGGTCCCTGACACATCCCAGCTAAATAGACCCCAAAGGTCTTCGTATCTATTGGATTCAACCGTGCATGATATTCCTTTAGAAAACCATCCGTACTCTTTTCCAGCCTCATGATTTCAGCGATTTCATCGGTGCCTTTAGATGGAATTGGTGCTGTTGATAGCACGACCATCTCAACTTCGATCTCTTTAACTTCTCCAGACAGCATATTCTCCACTGTACATATAAGATTCTTCGTTATCGGATCTTCTTCCACCGACCCTACCATTCCTTTGATGTAATTAATTCCGAACTCACGTGAACGGCGATAATATTCCTCATAATCTTTTCCTGGTGCTCTGATATCTATTGCACTGATTATTACTTCGGCATCTGGATATTCAGAAATGATCAGCTTGGCATTTTTAATGGATACTAAGCAGCAGACACCTGGACAATTTTCGCGATAATGAATATCGCGACTACCTGCACAATTTATCATCAATACACTTTTCGGCCGTTTTCCATCCGAAGGACGAACTAAATGCCCAAGAGTCGGGCCATTTGGAGCCAAAATCCGTTCCAATTGAAGTTGATTGATAACATTTTCATATTCACCATAACCCAACAGTTTTGGTTCATTAATATCCCAGCCGGTTGCAATGATGATTGTTCCCACGTTAACGTTGTATTCTGTAGGTTCTTCACTAAAATCGATGCAATAAACAGGACAGACAGCAACACAATAGTAGCATTTCACGCATGTATCCATATCAATGGCATAAATGGTGGGAACTGCCTGCGGGAAAGGAAGATCGATCGCTTTTCGAGGAGAAAATCCCATATCAAAGGTATTCGGTAATACAACAGGGCATTCTTCGCGGCAAATTCCACAATTTGTACACACATTTACATCTACATATCGTGGGTGTTGTTTGATTTTTACATTAAAATTTCCTATATATCCTGTTACCTCTGTAACTTCACAGTAGCTCATAATTTGAATATTCGGATGCCGTCCGGCTTCAAGCATTTTAGGTCCCAAGATTCAGATAGCACAGTCATCCGTAGGAAAAGTGCGATCCATTTGAGACATTCGTCCACCGATTGTAAGTTCTTTTTCTACCAAGTACACTTTAAACCCTTGATTTGCTAAATCTAAGGCAGCGGATAATCCCGCAATACCTCCGCCAACCACCAAAGCTTCTGGATTTACATCAACTGTTTTGGTGGGAACAGCTTCTAAGTGTAAAGCACGTTGCACCGCAGCACGAATCAAACTTTTCGCCTGGTAAAGTGCAGCCTCCGGTTCATTCATATGAACAAAGGAACAGTGCTCCCGGATATTGACAAATTCTAACATTCGTGGAGGTAGCCCAGCATCTTTTAAAACAGCATGAAAGACAGGTTCATGCGTTTTGGGTGAGCAAGCGGCGACAATTACACGGTTGAGATTGTTTTCTTCGATTTTTTCCATAATAAATGCAGCGCCAGGTTCAGTGCACATCGATAAATATTCTTCAGCCACAGCAACATTCTCTAACTTCTTTGCGTAATCAACTAACTTCGGAACATCAATTATCCCAGCAATATTGATACCTCAGCGGCAAACAAAAATTCCTATGCGGGGTTCTTCCATTTTTTTCACCCTTTTTAGCATCACTCCTTAATTTATTAATCGTTATCCTAAATTATCTGTTATGTAATTCCGATTTTCTTTAATTTGAAAATCCAATTAACGATAAAACAGTATTTATAAAAGATTTGTGGCGACTCTTAAAACAAATAAGGATGTGCTGTCGTTAAAACAATTCCATAAAATATGTTCTTTTTAAAATATAAAAGAAAGAATGTTTCCCACGAAAACTAACAACAGATAGGGACTTACACACCAGAAGAGATATTGTTTGAAGGAATAAACTCTTATTGTGGCTAAATATAAAATAGCGAGCGAAATAATTGCCACAATTAAATAAATGACAGGTATGTAAATTGGTGTGAATGGAATGTGGATCCAACCAGTAAAATAGAAATATATTGTTGTACCAGGTCCCCATGGATTAGAAGGGGCAGAGATCCACCAGAACCAGTCTTGAGTAATCGTGCCGATAACAGAAGTACCAACTACTACTAAAAAAAATTGATGTCGGCGCCGGTCACCTTTTCGGTGGCAAATTGCGTAATTGATACCATGAAATCCGATCATGAGGAGTGGGATCGCTATAAAAAAACCGACGAAATCGCCCCAATATACGTGCATCCAACCAATGGAAAAGTCCCATGTGGAATCATATGGCGCATTAACGCCAAAAATCCATTCCACCCAAAGATAAAAAAGAATTCCTAAAATAGCATAAGTTAAAATAAGGCTTTTGTCTATAGGGGAAAATTCCTGCCAAAACACGCCATAACGCTTACTTAAAGTGCGATAGTATACCCATTGACTTATGAATATAATGGGAAAAAAAACGCAATATGTTAAAATGTAATATAAAACGAATTCGCTAGAAGGGAGTGGGGGTTCAAATACATCTGCAACGATGATAAAACCAGTTCTACCCAGGAGGGCATAGGAAAAAAGCATTACATAGAAGGGGAAAAAATACAACCATGGAGGATACTTGTCGGTTTTGAGTTGATCGTTAGAGATCATCACGTCCATTTTTCAAAACCCTCTAACTAAGAGAAATTGAGGGAAAAAGGAAAAAGAAGAGAAAAAAATTTACAAGCGTTCCATTAAATCAACGAGCCGATTGCTGTAGCCGAATTCGTTGTCATACCAGGACAGAACTTTTGCACAAGTGTCACTGATCATTTGCGTCATTCCCGAATCGAAGATCGAAGAATAGGGATTCCCGATAATATCTGTGGAGACCAGTGGCAATTCGTTATATTGTAGAATACCTTTTAATGGACCATTAGCTGCGCTTTTCATTGCACCATTAATTTCATCAACGTTCGTACCTTTCTTCAGATTAACGACGAGATCAACAAGACTTCCATTAGGAGTAGGAACTCGTACGGCGATCCCGTTCAATTTCCCTGCCAAATCAGGTAAGACAAGCCCAACTGCTTTTGCAGCACCGGTCGTTGTGGGTATCATATTTAGAGCAGCATGACGTGCTCGGCGCATATCTTTATGGGGGGTATCAACTAACCGCTGATCTCCTGTATATGCATGAATTGTTGTCATCAAGCCATTTTCAATGCCAAAAGAATCGTTCAGAACTTTTGCCACTGGTGCTAGACAATTGGTTGTACATGAGGCATTGGAAATAATTTTCATATCGGGTTTAAGCGCAGCATCGTTCACACCTAAAACAAGTGTAACATCCGCGTCGCCAGCTGGTGCTGATATGACCACTTTTTTCGCACCTGCATCAAGATGCAACTTTGCCTTCTCTCTCGCTCTAAAGAGACCAGTAGATTCCAACGCAAAATCAACATTTAATTTACTCCACGGAAGTTCAGCTGGATTTCTAATCGCAGAAACCTTGATTGTTTTTCCATTGAGAATTATGGCATCATCAGTTGCGGATACATCAGCGTCCAAAACACCGAAGACTGAATCGTATTTGAGCAAATGGGCGAGCTGTTTTGGTGAAAACAAGTCGTTAATCGCTACAAGATTCAAGCTGCTTTTCTTATCTATCAACGCTTTCGTAAAATTTCGTCCTATTCGTCCAAAACCGTTTACTGCTATATTTGTCATGAAAAACCCTCTTTTTAATTGAGTTGATTTTACGATCTTATGATGGGTTTAATAAATTTTTCTTGAAGGGAAATTAGAGTATTTAGAGCGAAATTGATGTTTTTTACGAATTAAGACAAATAATTTTAAGAGTTATCATTACAGGGTTTTTAAATAAGAATATGCTATCATTTACAATTAAATGAGAAAGTTCTTATGTATGATTTTTCGGGGATGATATTATGAAAAGAGAGAATCTTTTTTTAGTTTTCATAATTCTAATATTGAGCGTTGAACTATTATTTGGTTTTATTTATTTTTGCATTATAGAATTCTTGAATTATGAGAGTTATTACCTATGGGGGTTTTTTCCTGCTGATGTGTTTAGTGGATTGATATTTGTTATCTTCACTATCACTATAACTTTTCTATTTCGGGTTGAATTATTTGAAAAAATTAAATTTTTAATTTTCATGGCTTATTCAATTCCTCTATTTTCAGACACTGCCGTTGCAATTCTGAATGGAAACTTGCACGAAATAACCAGTTGGATACTTGTTTTTCCTATTCAAGCATATACCTATTCTTTTATTGCTTTTCTTTACTTTACTTTTAGTCTTACCTTGTTTTTTGTGAAAAATTGGCATACATTGGTCTTGTATCTTATTCCATTAATTATGTATGTTGAATATGGATTTTCCTTCTTTGTTCCGCGCGATATATTTAATCTCCCATTGTATCTTCTGGTCAATATCTCATCTGTTATTGGCATAATCCTTGGTTCTATTGTTTTAAAAATTAATGAAGAGAAATTTGAAAGAAAAGAAGAGAACAATTAGGGGGAATTATTGGTTTTCCAGAAGTTCTTTCTCCGCAAATATTTCCCAAGATAGACTAACCCAAGCATGATAGGAACTTCCCAAAATAACCCCATTGTCGTTCCCAAGGCACCAATGGATCCCACTCCATATAAAACGGTCGCAGTAGCGATAGCAATTTCAAAATGGCTGGAGGAGCCAATAATTACAGTGATAATGGCTTCTTTATATTTTAATTTGAGCAATTTAGTAGTAAAGAGGTTATAGCTTACAACGATGACAAATCCTAATAATAACGGTATTGAGACTAAGAGTAACAAATCGGGCCGTTCAATTAATACTTTCCCATTTAATGAAAAGAGTACGATTAAGGTTGTTAATAAGGCAACAATTGCAACTTTTCCCACAAAGGGCCGATATACTTTCTCAAACCAATCTTCACCTTTCCTTTGTACAATTACTTTTTTGCTAATAATTCCCATGACTAGAGGAAGCCCAATGAAAATCCCTGCAGAAATTAATAAATAAATCCAATCGATAGTGATGGGGGTACCTGTTATAAGACCGACTAATCCGATTAAGAGTCCGACTAATCCTACATAACCGAAGATAATCGTAATTGTATTGATAGAGGTAGTAATAAAATTCTGTTCTTGGTTCCCCTCTGCTAAGTAACCCCAAATAAGAACCATGGCCGTGCAGGGCGAAGCCGCAAGGAGTATCACCGCCACGATGAGTTGTTCATTGCCTTGCAAAAACACTGCAGCTAATCCCGCTCCTACGAATGGCGCCACACCCCAATTCGATATTAGTGTAAGAATGACAGGTTTAGGATCCTTACCTAATTTCTTCAGTTCCGAGGTCTGCAAGTTTAACATAGCGGGGTACATCATCAGGAATAAGCAGATACCAATCGGAATTGAGATCTGCCCTATACTTAACGAATCAATTGCTTCGCCAATTCCTGGAACGGTTTGCGAGAGGAGAATGCCAATCCCAATGCAAATTGCAACCCACACGAATAGAAATTTCTCAAAGGTTCCTAACCCTTTCCCTTCTTCCTCGATTTCGTGTTCAGCAACTTTTATTTCGGTTTCCATGATGATCGTCCTTCATTAAAAATTCTATTTATAATTTTTTCAAATTACACTTTCTAAATTTATATTAAACTTTTTCGATTCAAACTAAAATTTTTTAAATTCGTATTTAATAATGTTAATATGGAGATTTATAATGTCAAAAAAAGATAAAGAAGGAAAAATAATCGAAACACTTTCTCATTGTGTCAGTTTTGGCGATCCAAGGGAATATTATAATAACTTAGTTCAAATTAGAGAAGAAACAGAAGATAATAAAGAATATGAATTTCTATCTGAGATTTTGAAAGCGCTGAGTAGCAGAGATAGGCTTTTAATTATTGATATGTTAAGACAGAAAGATCGCTGTGTATGCGAGCTTGAGGTCTTGTTAGATAAATCTCAAGGAGCAGTTTCTCGTCAACTTAAAATTCTTGAAGACTCTAAATTGATTAAAGGATGGAAACAAGGCAAATTCACCCATTATTCCCTTATTAGACCTGTGTTTGAAAAAGTTTTACATTTATTAAATAAATGGACTGAAAAAATAACTAATTGGTTTGGTGAATTTCCTACTATTTATGAACTCTAATTTTAAAACTATAATTTCAGTTTTTCTTATCCAATGGGACTCTTTTGAGAAGTGCCAATCATGCTTTCGTTAGTTTATTTAGGTAAAATTTGAGGAAAAGAAATTTTTGGAGAAAAAATGGAGTAAGATTGTAAATTTTTACTTAAAGCGAAAGGTTTTTGAGCTATATCGTAATATGAAAATATTCGAATTATGACAGAAAAAAAGATTACCTCTGAAGAAGCCATTTTCACCTCGATTGAATTTGGAGATATCGTTGGGCTAACCGATGAGGAAGCAGCGAAACGGTTTCAGCGAGATGGCCCTAATGAAATTCTTCGTGAGCGTGTTGGGTCAATTTGGAGTGTGCTTCGAGGCACATTAAGCGAGCCAGTTTTTATTTTACTCTTAACTGGAGCACTTCTATATATCATCATCGGTGATTTAATTGAAGGTTTGGTTTTACTCAGTTTTATTTGTGTTATTGTTATTATTGATATTTATCAAGAGGCTCGTAGTTCTCGGGCTGTAGAAGCCCTTCGAGCCATGTCATCGCCACGCGCTAATGTTCTACGTAGCGGGATTGGTAAACGTATTACTGGCTGTAAGGTTGTTGTAGACGATATTTTATTCGTAGCTGCGGGCGATATCATACCTGCAGATGCGCTTTTATTAAGTGCCAACAACCTTAAAATAGATGAGAGCCTTTTAACAGGTGAATCACTCCCTATCGAAAAGATCCCTGCTTCTTCCATTGATAAATTAGATGGATCAATCCCAGCGGAGGAAAAAATCAAATTTATTCATATTTATGCAGGTACACGGGTTGTCGCGGGAAGAGCTATTGCACGTGTATTAACTATCGGGAAAAATACTGAGATGGGGCGTATTAGCCAAAGTTTGCGTGAAATTAAGCAAGAAGACACGCCATTACAGAAACAAACAAAAGTAGTAGTCAGGCGGGTTGGGCTTGTTGCTCTTATTAGTTGTCTAGTGGTTATCTTTTATTATTATTTTTGGCTGGCTGAAATCGTTCCGGGTATTCTTGCGGGTATTTCTTTAGCTCTTGCCTTAATACCGGAAGAATTTCCTATTGTCCTAACTATTTTTCTTGCGTTGGGTGCTTATAGAATTGCTTCAAAAAATGTCTTAACTAGGCGAGTTCCAGCCATTGAAGCTCTAGGAGCAGTCACAGTGTTATGTACGGATAAAACAGGGACTTTGACTGAAAATAAAATGAAGGTAGTTGCCCTTGCAGTGTTTCCGATGGTAAAAACTATTTCAAGCATAGAAAGTGAATTTACTGAGGATATAATCTCTATCGAACCAATAACCGAGGAAGGAGATCAGTGTGTTAAAGATTTAAAGAATGCAGATTTGGAAGAGAAAATCCGTTATGTAAAAGAAGTCTCGCAAGAAGAATGTGCTATATGTCCTGAAGAGTGTGCAATAAAGGGTGCAGCGATTTTTAATCTGGCAAAAATTGAAGAAAAATATAAAAAAATATACGGAGAAGATGACCAAAAAGCCGAAATGGATCTTCCGTATCAACTTGATATATTGGCACGTTATGCAGTTTTGGCAAGTGAACCGAATCCATTCGATCCTATGGAATTAGCTTTTTATGAATTAGCTAATAGATATGTATGGCGCCATGAAGAACTTGCTATCCCTAGAAATTGGAAAATTCTAAAACATTATGAATTGTCATCAGAATTACCTGCGACGACCCACATATGGACACATAAAGATAGCGATGCTGAACAACCTTGCATTGTATCTATGAAAGGTGCGCCAGAATCAGTTCTTGATCTGTGTCATATGCTGGAGGATGAAGCAAAAATTGTTGAAAGAACCCTAAAATTTATGGCAAGTGAAGGGCTGCGTATCCTTGGTGTAGCAGGTAAAGAAATCGAGCATAGTCATTATAGTGAACTCCCAGAAAAGCAGCATGATTTTAAATTTAGATTTTTAGGGCTACTTGGTTTGCATGATCCTCCAAGGGCAGAATCCACACCTGCTATTGCTCAATGTTATAACGCAGGAATTCGAGTTATGATGGTTACTGGTGATCATCCAGAAACCGCCGCAGCCATTGGGAAAGCAATTGGCCTATCTTTTGGTGTTGGAAATCATGAAATTTCGGGAGTTATTACGGGTAAGGAATTAGCCCAACTTAAAACCTTAAATCAAGATAAAGAAATCTTACGTGATTCTGCTATTAATATAATTAGTAGAGTTTCGCCAGATCAGAAATTGGATATCGTAAAAGATCTAAAGGAAACAGGAGAATTTGTAGCAATGACTGGCGACGGTGTTAATGATGCAGCCGCGCTTAAAGCGGCGGATGTCGGTGTGGCGATGGGTGCAAGGGGAACGGATGTTGCACGAGAAGCTGCTGATTTAGTTCTTGTACAAGATGATTTTGCTTCATTAACTGCATCAATTGAACAGGGACGCAGAATATTCGATAATATACGTAAAGCAATGATGTTTATTATTATAGTTCATGTACCAATTGTAATTCTCAGTATTGTGCCACTATTTCTTGGATTCCCTGGACTTCTTGCACCTATCCATATCGTCCTTTTGGAGTTGATCATTGACCCTGCATGTACATTAGTATTTGAAAACGAACCTGCAGATGCAGATGTGATGAGCAGACCACCACGAAAAATTGATACACCCATTATTTCTAAAGTCGGATTCGGGTTATCATTATTGCAAGGTGTAGTAATAGGGGTAGGATTATTAGGGATTATCTTTTATTTAACGATACGATTCCCCGGTTGCTCAATTGTTGAGATTCGAACCGCTACTATACTTGCTTTAATTGTTGCTAATTTAACACTTATTCTCACGAGTAGATCCATGAAGCAAAATTTCGTTCGTTTGCTCTTTATAAAAAACCGTATGTTTTGGATATTAATTATTTTTGTAATTTTTTTGAGCTCATTAATCTTCACTATTCCAGTGTTGCGGGATCTATTTTTATTCACATCTTTGAGCTTTGAGGTTACAATTATCGCGATCGTGGTTGGATTATCGTCAGCATTATGGATAGAAGCATTTAAACCGCTACTCGGCTCTTCGTTCAAGTGAGTTATTTATTTTGGCGATATAGTGGCATTATTTTTTAGTTAGCTACTTTCATAACTCTGATTAAGTTGGATAATTTAGATGAGAAAACAAAAAGTCTTAGTTTTGTGTACAGGAAATTCATGTCGGAGTCAAATTGCGGAAGGATTATTACGATACTTTGCAGGCGATCGGTTTGAAGTATTTAGTGCAGGAACAGAGCCAACATCTAAGGTGAATCCATTAGCAGTTGAAATAATGAAAGAAATTGGACTAGATATTTCTCAGCAGTTTCCTAAGCATGTTAAAAAATTTTTGAATCAAGAATTCGATTTTGTGATTACCACTTGTGAGGATGCAAAAAAAGCATGTCCAATTTTTCCGGGAGAGACAACGAATATCCATTGGGATTTAAAGGATCCTGCGGAAGCCAAAGGTACGAAAGAGGAACGCCTTGTCGTGTTTCGGAAAACAAGAGACTTGGTTTATCAGAAAATACGGGAATTTTTGAAGGATTACAAGAATATAATCTGAGAATGGTTTAGATCATTTGAATTTTTTTCTCAAACCTCTTTTTCAAATTCCATTTACACCTCGTGAAGGGTAAAAAGGGGGAAATAAATGTGGATTCTTTTTTATATTGCTTTGATTAGATGTTAAAATGATGAGTAGCACCACATCTAGTGCTCAACAGGCAGAGACGCTTAAGTACGAGATACCATATCATTCTCGGACTGTAGAAAGAGTAATTGAGGACCTCGATTCAAATTTGAATGGCCTTTCAGAAGTAGCTGCTGAGCAAAGATTCCAAATTTATGGCCCAAATGAATTGCCAGAGAAAAAACGAAAACATCCAATATTTATCTTTTTAAGGCAATTCCATAATGTATTAACTTATGTTCTTTTAGTGGCGGCGCTCATTTCCTTATTTTCCGATCATCTGGTTGATGTTTATATTATCGTTGGGGTAATTGTGATTAATGGAATAATGGGGTTCATACAGGAGAATAAGGCGGAACGCGCAATTCAAGCTTTAAAGAAACTTATCGTCCCGTATGCGAAGGTATTTCGAGATGGGGAATTAAAGCGGGCTCAATCAAGGAATTTGGTACCAGGAGATATTATTTTATTAGAGGACGGTGACAGAATTCCTGCAGATGCCAGGCTCATAGAAGTGAAGAATTTTCGTACAATAGAAGCGTCACAGACCGGTGAATCGTTCCCCGTAGATAAAGATACTGAAATTTTACCTGCAAATACCCTTCTGGCGGACCGGAAAAACATGGTATGGATGGGAACGTTTGTCGCAAGCGGACAGGCAAAAGCCATCATTTCTGGTACAGGGATAGATACCTCGATTAGTAAGATCGCTGAAGCCATCGAAAAAATAAAGCGGGGGAAGGGACATTTAGAACAAAAAGTTTCAAAGCTAGTTAAACAAGTAGGGATTATTGCAATTGGAGGCGCCTTAGTGACATTTCTAGTTGCTTTTTACATTCGGGGGATTGCTTTTATTGAAACTTTTTCATTTACACTTGCATCGCTCGTATCAGCAATTCCAGAGGGATTGCCAATCGTCCTTGTCATCGTACTATCGATCGGGGCAAGTAGAATGGCCCGAAAATGTGCCATTGTTCGACGGTTGCCAGCAGTAGAAACACTTGACGCCACCACCTTGATAGCTACAGATAAGACCGGGACGCTCACCCAAAACACTATGAATATACAAAAAATCCTCTTATCAAATGAAGATGAAATCACAGTTACAGGGCAGGGATGGGAGCCCTTCGGAGAATTCCTTCAAAAAGAGAAGATAATAAGGCCACTTGAGAATCCACGGCTAGCCAAACTTCTACATATAGCAGCAATTTGTAATAACGCCCGCCTTTTAAAGGCCGACGAAGATGATGAAAGTAATCCATGTTTTACTGAAGTGTGTGCTTGTATGAGTGCGCAAGATTTAGAACATGAAGAAGCTTATCGGGTAATTGGTGACCCAACCGAAGCTTCTCTTGTTGTCGTTGGAGAGAAGGCAGGTTTTTATAAAGATGATTTATTGGAACGGATTAAACTTCTTGATAGTATGCCTTTTAATCCAGCTGTGAAATATCGTGCGTCACTGATAAGGGATGAAAATCAGGAGCACGAAATTTATGTGGTAGGTGCCCCCGAAGTAGTCATCAATCACTCGAAATTCACTAACCAAAATGGAGAAACAAGAAAATTAACTCACCAAGACCGTCAAGGCGTTACAGTTCAAGTGGAACACCTAGCAGAAGAGGCAATGCGAGTCCTAGGACTTGCGTATAGAAAAGTTTCAGAGGAGGTCAATACGCTTTCAGAAGGATTAATCACCGATCTTGTTTTTGTGGGCATTGTTGGGTTAATGGACCCACTCCGGATTGGGGTGGGGGAAGCAATTGCTAGAACGAAGAAGGCAGGAATTAGAGTTATTATGCAAACAGGTGATCACAGGAATACTGCAATAGCGATAGCAAAAAAGATAGGCCTCATTGATGAAATTGAAAAAAGTAGTAAACATCCATCGGCTTTAACTGAAAGTGAATTGGTCCAAATGCCAGAAGAGGTATTTGAAGATGCCCTTCAACACGTTTCCGTGTTTGCGCGCATGTCGCCCGAGATGAAATTGAGAACTGTTAAAAAACTCCAGAAACTGGGACATATCGTGGCTATGACGGGGGACGGAGTGAACGATGCCCCAGCATTGAAGCAAGCTGATATCGGAATTTCAATGGGAATAATCGGAACAGAAGTGGCACGGGAAGCTAGTGAAGTGGTACTCGCTGACGATAATTTTGCAACTATTGTGGATGCCGTAATTGAAGGTAGAATTATTTTCACAAATATAAGGCGAACCACAACGCACCTCATCACGACTAGTATCTCCGAAGATGTCACAGTAATAACTTCACTCCTCATGGGGCTTCCATTGCCGTTGTTACCCATTCATATCCTCTGGCTTAATCTTGTTACGGATGGAACTGGAGATATTGCATTAGCAACAGAACCTGGACATGGAGATGTGCTAGAAGAGCCTCCAAGAAAAGGAAAGGAGAATATTCTATCAAAAGATATGTATATTTTAATAATAATGTTTGTAATTATCATGTCCATAGGGGATATTTTTTTATTTTCCCTCTATTATGATCCCTTAAACCACGACGCAACTATTGGCCTAGCGAGAACAGTAGCATTTTTATCTATGATGTTTTCTCAATTATTTAATTTATGGAATATGAGATCTACTAAAAAATCCATTTTTAAATTAGGAGTATTTACTAACAAATTTGTTAATTTAGATTTCATTATTTCCATAGGATTTGTTGTATTGGTTCTTTATATACCCGTCACCGCTTCGATCTTTTCGTTTGTGCCGTTGGGTTGGGCTGAATGGTTATTAGCTATAGCAGTATCTTCATGCGTTTTATGGTTTGGGGAGTTGTACAAATATTTAAAGAGAAGAATCAAATAAAAAAAGAGTTCTTTAATAAGATAATATTTCACCCATGGAACAATTATAAATTTGGCCTGTGATAGATTCGGTGGTGGCTAATAACTCGGTAACTTCTATTAAATCTTTTGAATACATTGGTTTTTGTAATAGTTGGTGAGACAATATTTTATTGACTATTTCTTCTCTCTTTTTTCCCGTTTTTACTATTTTTGTTTGGATTTCCTTTTCATGGCGTGGTGTAAATACATAAGTAGGGGATATTCCATTGACTTTGATATTATAATTTGCAGTCTCATAAGCTGCATAATGGATAAAATGAGCTAACCCGGCTTTCGCGCTGCCATAAGGAGCTTTATTAGGAGAGATGTTCTTTGCAGAGCTTGATACATAATGTACGATATTTCCACCGTGTGTTTTCATTGCTTTAATAGCGTGTTTAGTTAGTAGAAATGCCGATTTAAGATTCAATGCAATTATCTTTTCAAATTCATTAACTGGAAAATCCTCAATTGGATGAGAAAATAGACTTGCTCCAACGCAATTAATTAGGATATCCAATTTTCCGTAATTATCTGTAATATGTTGAAATAGGCTTCGGACATTATCCTCGATGGTTAAATCTCTAGGAACGTGTTCTATATTAGGAGGAATGGGCTTCAATGTCAGGAATTCCGTTAATTTCTTTCTGTTGGAGGTTATCATATATTGAACTTTATCCACAAAATATTCCATAAGGGTATTACCTATTCCACCGCTCGCTGCAGTTAAGAGAAGTACCTTTTTTGACAACATAATTATTACTTGATTGAATTAGTTTTTAATAATTGGTTTCACACTATACTTGTTGAAATTTCGTAGTAGAGAGAATTTTAGATGAAGAAAAAAATTATAGAAATCGAAAACTTGACTAGACGATTCAAAGATCTAGTGGCAGTGGATGATCTCAGTCTTGACATTTATGAAAATGAGATTTTTGGCTTATTAGGTCCAAATGGTGCAGGAAAGACGACCTTAATTTATATGCTCGCTACTATTTATCGACCAAGTTCCGGAACCGCACGTATTGCCACCTATGATATCATTGAGCAACCAAGTAAAGTGCGAGAAGTAATTGGAGTTTCTTTCCAAGAAGCCAAACTGGATTGGTCACTGAATTATAAAGAAATTCTCAACTGGCATGGAAAAGTTTGTGGATTATCAAAAAATGAGAGGCAGGTAAGACTAAACAACCTAATTGAAGAATTGCAAATGGAGGATGCAAAAGGTAAACCTGCGTACAAATTGAGTGGAGGCCAAAAAAAGAAGATTGAGATCGCAAAAATCCTTCTTCAACGCCCTAAAATAGGTTTTATCGATGAACCTACCGCATTCTTAGATCCCCATATTAAAAAAAGGATTTGGGATTATATATCAGAACTTCGAGAGGAAGGGAGCACGATAGTCCTTGCCACTAATTTAATGCGAGAGGCTGAAGTCCTCTGCAAAAACGATCGAATTGCCATTATGAATCAAGGTAAGATTATCAAAATCGGATCACCACCTGAATTGAAAGATGCAATTCCAGGTGGAGACATCATCCAAGTTCAAACTATGAATTTAAATCCAAAGATTGAGGAACAATTAAAAGAAATTCCTAATATTATAGACATTAAATTTGATGAGAATAAAGTTCTAATATATCTGAATAAAGCAGAAGATGTCGCTTCAGAAATTCTTCAAATTTTTCTCCAAAATGGAATTTCCGTCGATAAATTTCAAATGAGTGAACCTACATTAGATGATGTATTTTTCAGATATACCCAGAAATCTTTAAAATGAAAATTCACGGGATTTTATGCGAAACTTTTTTAACATTATTGAACGCGATTTAAGGCGGTTATGGAACTATAAAATCTTTATATTCACCAATGCTCTTACATTTTTGGTCCAAATATTCATTTACGCATTTATTTTGAATTTCTTAGTTGCAGATCCAAACCTAGATTATACACAATTTTATGCAGCAGGAGTGGCAGTATTAACACTGTGGTCCTTCGGTATGTGGGCAGCTTGGGAAATAGCTGATGAACGAAGTGAGGGCGTGATTGATTATCATTTAACGCTCCCCTTCTCCAGAACTGAATATGTGTTGGGCCGCATGGTGGGAGGAACGCTTCGTACAATTGTATATTCCACTCCACTCTTGATTATCTTCTTATTTGTTACAGGATTCGAATCGATTTTAAATCTACTAAGTGTTTTTGGACTTCTGTTCCTTTTCTCATTTGGTGTAACTGGATTAGGTGTGATAATTGGGAGTTTTACGAAGGAGCATACCAAACTAAGTTTTATTCTAGGGTTGATGGATGCGTTTCTCATCAGGTTAAGTACTATATATTATCCAGAAAGGGCCATGGCATACTGGATGCAATTTGTTAGTCGCATAAATCCCCTTACTCATGCGGGAGATGCGCTACGATGGGGATTAAATCTTCCAGCTGGTTCATTTACACTTTATACAATATTATTTTTGGTGCTTTTCTCACTAATTTTAGTTGGGGTAGCTATTCGAATTTACAGTAGGCGATTAGAGGGGGGACTCGCAACTTGAGCATGATCGCGATAATAGAACGAGATTTACGCAATTTTTTCAAATATAAATACTGGATTATTGTCTTATTGGTCACAAATTTAGCAGATTTACTAATTATGGCTGCAAGTTTTTCCCAACTAGTGACTGTAGAATGGATCGCAGGAGTAGAATTTAATTATTTTCTATTTTTTGCGCCTGGGATTACGGTCCTCTCACTTTTTGGTGCTTCATTCATAATGGGAATTGAAGTTAGTCAAGAGCGCCATAGTCAGCGCATTCATTACTTATTATCTCTTCCAATTGATCGGTTTCAATTTATTGTAGCGCGTGCATTCGCAGGAGCAATTCGATCCATGATTTTTTCAGTTCCACTCCTCATTATCGCCATTGTATTGATTGGAATCCCCTCATTCCTCAATTTAATTTTAGTTCTTGGAGCGTTATTTGTACTCGCAATGGGGCTAACTTCGTTAAGCATTATTCTTGCCACCGCTATTCAAAATACAAGACGCTATCAATTAGTTCGCGGTTTTGTGAGTATGTGGCTCATGTTTGGATCGACAGTATTTTACCCCCGTAATGTTATGGTGAATATTCCAGGTATGGGAGTGATTGCAGATGCAAATCCTCTCAGCTACGGGGCAAATATTTTACGTGCTTTACTGGATCCTAATTTTGTAGGTCCTATTCGCGTATTGGATATTGTGGGGCTACTGATTTTTTCATGTTTGATGGTCTATTTTGGATTATATTTTTACAATCGGTATACGAAAATAGCTTAAAATCAAAAAAATAACTTAAAACATGAATCAATATATGAAAAAATAAAAAGGAGGATTATTATTTCATCCGCTGTGCTGCTTTTTCAAGGGCAGCGATAACAGGCAATTTCTTTCCAGTGAGGTATGCAAGCATCGCGCCACCACCGGTGCTAATGAAATTCATGTCGAGTTTGAGTGTGTTAGCGTAGCCACCCATTTCGCCCCCACCAACGATAGAATATGCTTTTGAGTCAGCCATCGCGTGGAGAATTTCCTTGGACCCATAGGCAAAAGGTTCATTTTCGAATACGCCCGCAGGCCCATTGGCTACAATAGTCCCGGCTTCTTTGATAATCTCAACAAATTTTTCTGTGGTTTTATGTCCGATGTCATTAGAGGAATAATCTTTAGATAATGCATCGATACCGACTTCAATACGCTCATTGTTCTTATTAAGGGCTAGATCAATTGGTAATACGAGTTGATCTTTATATTTTTTATAGATTTCTTTAGCGGTACCGACATAATCGTCAAATCCTTTTATTGGCTTTTTATTAACTTCCTTAATATCTACACCAGCTCCCGCTAACATGATATTCTGCAGTAACCCACATACTAAAATTTTATCCGCTTTTTTATTTTCGAGTAGATTTTTCAGAACTTTAAATTTAGTTTCTACTTTTGCCCCTCCGATGACATAAATCATCGGTTTATCAGGATTGGTCAAAATATTCTCCATAACGTCTATTTCACGTTCTAAAATACGCCCAGCACATGACGGTAAAGCTGGCGTGAATCCTACCAAAGATGTTTGACCTCTATGGGCTGCGCCGTAAGCATCATTTACATAAAGATCAACTAAGGGAGCCAAAGTCTGCACAAATTTCGTTTTGGATAATTCTTCGGGCGTTCCTTTCTGCATTTCATCTTCAAGAAAGCGGACATTCTCCAACAGTAGAATCTCACCGGGCTTCAGTGCCTTTATAGCATTGACAGCTTTCTCGCCAACCGTATCATCCACGAATTTCAAGCGATCCCCATACCTCTCTTTTAAGACATTAGCATGAGGTTGCAAAGAAGTGAAATCCTTTTTCCCTTTTCGACCTTGATGTGCTAAAATGATAACAGCAGCTTCTTTCAAGTCTTCCAAAGTTGGTTTTATTTGATCCAATCGTAACGTATCCTTAATTACAGGATCCTCTATAGTAACTGTACTATTAAGATCAAACCGTATCAGGACCTTTTTCCCTTTTACATCCACATCGTCAAGCGTCATTAACCCATGTTTCATAAATTTCACCTAAATTCAGATTGTTTTCTAAAGATTACATATTTTGGATTATTTATTTAAAGGTATTTAGAAGCTAGAAGAAGATTTCTTAGAAATAAATTTCGTGATTCTTTGATTTTAAGAAAGGTAAGAATGAAAACTCATTTTAAAAAGGATTATTCGCTTTCTTTATTAATGCTTTCCTTCCCTTGGTTTTCCACAGCGTCTTTTAATTTCTGAGATAATTTTTGAGAGATATTTATGAGTTTTTCAATTTCTTCTTTTATCGTGTTAATTTTATCATATTCACTCTCTACTTTTTCAAATTCTTCATAGACTTCATTTATCTGGTCCTCTCGTTTTTTATAGGCAGCATTGAAGGATTCAATGAAGTTCTTAAGATTTTTCATTGCATTTTCACTGATAGCAACGAAATTTTCTTTCAAAATCTTTTGGGCGATTAGAGGTTCCAAGAGGTCTTTTAAGTCTTGTAACATAGATTCGATACTAATCATTAATTCTTGTTTCTCTGTTAATCGAACTTTATACGAGTCAAAAAGATCTTCATACTTTTCTTTTTGTTTTTCCAGGTCATGCAGCTCGTCGTGACATTGTAGAATTTGTTGTTCTACCTCTTTTTTTCTTAATTCCTTTCTTTCAAGTTGTTCGTTTAGGAGTTTTGTTTCATCTTCCTTTGCTTCAATCAAGATATTTGCACGTTCTAATTCAGCTTTGTGTTTTTCAATTGATAATTTAATTGCTTCATTTTCTGCATGTAAACTTCCAATTTTTTTCTTTACTACTTCAGCATCATCAATTTCTTGGGTTAATGAGGACTTTCGCTCTTCAATTTCTTTTTTCAATTTTGTAACATTTGAGCGTAATTCATCTAGTTGATGAGTTTTTTCTTTTACTTTCTCATTAAGAACAGTTAAATCGCCTTGTCTATTTCCATATTCTTGGTTTAATGCTTCGTTCTTTTTTATAAGTTCATTTTGTTCTACAGTCAAGTCATTAATATTTTGCTTGATCTTTTTTAATTCTTCATCCTTATCAGATAATTTTCTTATAATAGAATCAAGTTTGAATTGGTTTTCTTCTAATTCATCATCTAATTGTTTATTCGCCTCTTCTTCGGGCATTACCTGTTTATTTGCCTTTTTTTGGGGTATTACCTGTTTCTTCGCCTTTTTTTTGGGCATGATCAAACCATTTATTCGTTTCTTGAAGGTGACTATTTATAATAAATATGAATTATATTAATTTTCGCTATCAATATAATTCAAGATAGGAAAAATATATTAAATGTCAGCATAAAGAGCTGCAAATGGGTGTTTTCAGCATGGATTTGAGAAGAAATTTAGCCAAAAGTATCATTTATAGAATAATATCAGTTTTTGTGGGATTTTTAGTAACTTATTTAGTTACTGGAGATATTACTACTGCGTTTTTTGTTGGATGGATTTCAGAGGTGGTGCAATTTTTTTATTATTTCTCTTTTGAATCTGTATGGAGTCATTATGATGAAAAGAGACTTAGGAAACTAATAAGCAAGGAATTCCGAGAAAGTGAAATTAATATAAATCTGACTTTAGGGGCTCTATCAGATATGGCTAAAGAATTTTCTCAAATTGATACATTTATTCCCGAATTATTTAATTCAATATCAAGTTTCTTTAAAAGAATGCTAGAAAATGAACAATTGAAAGAATTACATGAGGATTTCGAAAAGTATAAACGCAGTTTTGAAACCATTCACAAAGGAAGAGGATTTGATCAACCATCAAATGAAAAAGAATCATAAAGAAAGGGAGATCTATATCTTATTTTATGTCCAAAATTTTAAAAATCGTTAAACGTTTTTAAATTTGAAGGATTATGACTCGATTTTTTGTAATTTGTCCACGATGCAGTTATGAAATGGATTTCCACCCAACAAAAATTAAGGTTGGGGATTTAATTCAGTGTATAGACTGCAAGCTGAGAATTAAAATAACAAATATTTGCATTCCTGAAGAATGTGAGGAGGACTTTGATGAGGAAATCAAGGTGGAACCATTAATAACGAATGGTATTGAAATTGAGTCATATCTGATTAAGGGGGATGAAATTCTCGAGAGAAGTTCTATTCAGCCTGTTAAAGATGTGGTTGAGCCGGGCGAGGCTTTTACTGATGATATAACAATTGGAAATGAATATATTTCGCCCGTTTTTGATGATTTAAATGAGGGATTGTTCCTTCTAAAAAACGGATTGCGAAAATATCGCACCTTTACCCACCAAAGAGTGGAATACCAAATTGGCCTTTTCGGTTCTTGGTTAAAGGACCCAGCAGGTATGCATATTCATATCGGGCTGGGAGAAGAGGGGATTGGAAAAGAAGACGCTCGACTGTTAATGGTTTATATTCACGATTATCTGCCTTTTATCATTGCATTATGTGCTAATAGTCCTGTTTATCTAGGAAAACTTACTACTAATGCATCAAATAGAGTTCTTCAGTATGGAAAAGAGCATTGTAAATCGATAAGTAAAGAAGAAATCAAGCGTATGAAAAGTGATCACTGGGTAGAAATTAATTATAATGATCATCGTAAGGATAAACCGCCCACAGTTGAGATTAGGGTAGCGGATACCAATATTCCAGAATATATAATTGCTGCGGTCGTAATAATAAGAGTATTGACAATTGCTTTCTTAAAGGCAAAGCCTTCACCGAATGTACTTTCATTCGAGAATTACGAGAAATCTAAACAAAACGCGGCAAAAGATGGGATTAAAGGAAGCCTTTATTGGAATAATAAAAAAATCGATGCAAGTGAATTCATTGATAAATTCTTTGATGCTTTCCATGAGGAGCTAGAGAAGGAAGATTTGACAACTGATATATTGGATGTTTTTCGATGGGCAAAGTTACACTGGAATAATGCGGTGATTGTAAAAACGAGTATTGAACACATTAAATCCATATATTCTCCAAAAAAATATAATTGGGTAAAACAATTTATATCCTGTTATAATGATGCAGTATCCACTTTACTTGATGGAAACAATTTGATAGACTACGCACGGATGATGTATGTTGATTTACCTGATATAAAAGAAGTAAAAATTGGGGAAAAACATCCCTTTTAGAAAAATTTCCCGCTCATCGTTCAAGAATAACCAATTCATCCTTTTTTAGATGCCTTGCCCTGAAACGTTTTTTCAGAAATTGTGAGAGCGGTTTTCTTTCTGAACTAAAATAAGTTTTCCCTTCATCTTTCACTAATACTAATGGAAAATGATGTCGATAGAGATATACCTTATCTGGCTCAAAATTTGAAATGACAGAAAAGGTGTAATAACCCTCTAGACATTCTATTGTTTTTTGGATGGATTTTTCAAGATCATTAAATTTATAGTAGTATTTTTCTATTAGATGAGGGATAACTTCAGAATCAACAGTCCCTTTGAAGAAATGCCCATCTTCTCTCAATTCTTTCTTTAAATAATGTGAATTTCTAATAGTCCCATTATGAACTACCGCAATATTTCCATAACTATCCATTATAGGGTGGCTATTAAATTCTGAAATGGCTCCTATGGTCGGTAGGCGGACATGCCCGATTGCTATATTACAATCAACAATTTCTCCTTTAAAATTTTCAGAAAAATAAGGTGCGGATATTTCCTTTTTATGAATCACGATCCGCCCATTGCGATTAAAGTATCCTATCCCCGTTCCATCCTTTCCTCGAGCGATGAGATTTGATAGTATTGATAATAAATTAGGAATTATATTTGAAGAATCTGACTTTGATATTATACCTGCAATTCCGCACAACTCTACCTATTCCTTCAAGATTTTGTTATTTCTTTTATTTTAGATTTAATTACGGTTGGATTCATATCGCTTCATCTGCGCATTGCGGTGAAATAGATGATTATCTAAAAGTTCCTTATAAAATCATATTTAAAAAAGTTTTGTTTTCTAACCTCTTCCGACAAATAATCTTGGATTGTGATAATCGTCAATCTCTCAATTTACTTGTAAAATAATCCAGAAATTAATTTGGAAATTAAATGAATCTAAGTTTATTTTCACAAGGCCGCTCTAATTACTGGATTCGTATGTATCTCATTTTATTTTTTAAGAGGACTTTATGACGACCAAAATAAATATAAAACAATCAAAAAAATTTCATTTTATTTAGAGGAAAGTAATTTATGAGTTAAATTCTTGCTAGTTTATTATTTAGTTTAAGGACATGGTGGTGTTATTATTCGAGGAATAATGAAAAATGCAGATCGTAAGGAGGAAAACTGGAAAAAAATAAAAGATAAATTCAAAGAACCTTACAAAGAGGCAACAGATCGTTTTAGGAAAGAGGTTCTCACCCGCCCAGATTTTGATCCAGCGACGTTCTTTCAGTTTAGTATTTTTATGGCAAAGGCAGTACTTCAAATGTTGGAGGATGTAGAAGAAAATTTTGGACCAGAAGGGCAGAAGGTTTGTAATGAGGCTTTGATAAAAATCGGACGGGATATGGCAGATGAAATGTTTGTTGGAATTGAGGTTCCTCCTGATATTCCCGATATTGAGTTAGTTAGTTTCATTGCAACAAAAATTAATACCGTCAGTTGGACATCTGTTGAGGATCCCCATATCATTGATGATGATAAATGCGAATTTGATATTTTATGGTGTCCGCTCGAAGATGTGTACAAGGCGTTCGATTGCAGAATTCAACGCTATTTAGTTCAGGGGATATTAGATCGGGTGCGAGAGCTACATCCATCGGTCGGTTTCAATATTGAATTCTTAAGCACTATACCCGCCGGATCTAAAACATGTAAGTTTCAAATAACAAGAAAACAACCAGGTAGTCCTGATAAATGGCCCCTCTATTCAGAATTGCTTGAAAAGCGCGCATTAAAACGTTGGAAGGCAAAGCAGAAAAAAGATAAAAGTAAATAGGAATAAATTCTGAATCGCACTAACTTTTTAAACCGGAATAATAAGTTTATTTACCCTCTAAATATCCTAATTTATTTATTTCAGGTCGAGTAAGTCCGACAAATCCATCTCGGCCAATATTAGTCGATACTCTTCTTCCCTTAAATTCAATCATCACAGAATCGCGGGATTTTAAGCCTAATTCATTTAATATATCTTGGGGAATTGTTAAGTTCATACCCATATCATCTAACTCCCCTTTATATTCTGCTTTTTTCCTATTTTTTGGATTTATTATTACGAGCCCTTTTATTTTCAATATAAAAACCTCTTATTTTTACAGAGATTAATTAGGACTATAAGTCTTTTGGAGGGCATTCATGTAAGTAATTCGTTAAGAATTCGATGAACTCTCGTAGGATTTACGATACCACAGACACAGGGTTTTGCTAGCTCTTGTGCAGCGGCGTCAAGACTGATTTTATTCTTTTTGATCTGCTCCACATAGTGAGTGACTGATTGAGAGGAGACACAATGGTGTCCGCACATAGTGGTGAGTTCCAGAATTTCCTCAGACGGTAGCAGCTCTTTTTTTCCAAAAACCCCCAAGGAGAGATGAACGGTATGCATTTGAAGACCCACATCTTTAACTACTTTTTGAATTTCAGAAATTAAACCGCTTACCACGATAGAGATGCCCAAATCTTCTTGTTTAAGGACCTGTAAAATTTGTTTCACGGATTTAATGTTATCAAAGGAGGCTGTAATAGCAGGAGAAAATCGTCGGAGGCGGTCCATCATAATATTTGTAGGCTCATGCTGGTCCATTATTTCTCCAATTCGTAGTAGTTTTTGCCTCGCTATTTGTTTTACTTCGGGAGTTTTATCATGAATCCCAGCTGCCCGCATAGCTAGAATCACGTAATCGGACTTTAAATCGTCTTCCTTTCCTTTTCGATGCAAAGAATGGGTCAAACGCTTCTCACCTCCGCCCTAAGCCCAGATTTACTTTTGCATTGGGTCTTACTGAGAATCCGTTCTGAGTTAACAAGTCCATTGCAGGAATTGTCCCATCCTCCATCACGCGTGATACAATCCCAACAGAGAAAACCGTGTCGATTTTCTTTTCCACTTCTTTAATCACTTGTAAAACGAAAGGTGCCTTCTCTGTTGGCACTTTGAACTCTATTATGGCAGAAAGAACCCTCTCGTCCTTTATTTCCTCCTTAATGTGGCCTTGATTATCAACGAAAAGGGCGCTAACTGGACTGTTCGGTTCATAATCCACGCCAATTTTTGACAATTTAATTGTGAATAATTCGACATTTTCCAATCGGGTCCCTACTCCGGGGCGCCCAACTTCAATCGAGATGCCAATTTCATTCGAGCCGAATCGATTGGTAATGTCATTGATCTTCATTTCTTCTGTGCCCCGCCCAGGAATCCCTGTCAATTTGTGAGTGGCAATTACATCACTAAAGGGGTTTCGGACTAATCGTGGCCATTTTAAGCGCTTAAACTTAATTGCGTTGACTGGACAATCCGCAGATCTCTGGCACGTGGAGCATTCAACACAAAGATCTATGTTTATGACAGCTTTTTCATCAACTATACTAATTGCTTGGACAGGACATACAGTGACACATTGCCCACATCCTACACAACGATCTTCTCTTATCTTCATAGTCCATTCCCAAATTCTTTGAGTTTTTATTCAGATATCTCAAGTCTTGTTCATTTATTTTATTATTTCCCTTGCAATTTCATTTTGTTTTTCTCCTATATAGTCAAAAATTAATTTTTTGGAGATTCCTCATGTAAGGTTTTCAATAAAGGAATTAAAAACAATATGCAGCATAAGCAAATAATCGATAAGATAATAAATCCAACTCTAAAAAAGCCAAAATTTAGGAGGAAGCCCGTCAGAATTAAAAGGCTTATGCTTCTACCAAAGCTATAAGTTAAGTAGTTAAGTGAATAAATTGTCGATCGAGTTTGGGGAGTATTGATTTCACCTAAAGTTGCTTGAAGGAGTGGATCAATACCACCAAAAAAGAAGGCACCTACTGATGTAATAAGAAGAAATAATGCAATAATACCTTGTGGTGCTGTAAAAGTAAAAGCCATTGAAAATCCAATAATATAGAGCGTAGCCCCAAGCATAAGACACATTATAACAACTTTAATTCGGCCATTTACATTGTTTTTATATTTTTTATCACTAAATTTTCCAAGAAGTGCTCCACTGGGTATTTGGCCGATGTATATAATTACAAGAAAAATGGTTGCAGTTTCAATAGGAAAACCATGATCGGAAGGATTGCTTAACATTAGTGACAAATTGATAGAAATTGCACCAAGCCCAATAAATAACGCAAAATTAAAAAGTAATATTAAGATATTAGATTTATTTTTAGCTAATTCCTTAAAATCTTCTCTCCTTATCCAAGTGGCGCTTATATCGGAGCTATCATTTATATTATCCATTTCGCCCCTTTCAGGTGGTGTCATCGAGAATAATAAAAATGTACAAACGAAGCCGCCTATTGAAATCACGATGAAGGGGACATACCATGGATAATGTTCGATTAAAAATCCAGAAAGAATTTGAGCAAATCCAATACCTAGAACATAATTGGTTTCTTTCCAACCAAAAGCAAAGCCCCTTTCTTCAGATTTCTTTAAATCAACAATTAGAGAGAATGTTATAGGGATAACTGCACCAAACCCGATTGCAGTGAGAAGTTGAAAGGCAAGTAGAGAGAGAAAGTCTGTTGCTAAACCTGTTAACGAAGCGCAAATTGACCATTCTAAGGTTGCAAATAATAATAATTTTTTGCGGGAAAATCTAGTAGCTAAAATCGCCCAAATTAGTGAGCAACAAGCACCAACAATTAAGAAGAGGGACGAAATGAGTTCTACTTGGGCTTGAGTTACTTGTATTAGTGGATTAGTCGCTAAATCTTGTGCCATGGGCAATAAGGTACCGATTAGGGCTGATGAGAAAAAAACTAATAAAATTATGACATTAAAGGAATGCTCTTTTTTCATTTTTTCACTTTATTTCATTTTAAATAATTCCTTTTTTCTTTAATTCTTCGAGTTTTTCAGAAGATATACCAAGTAAATCTTCATAAATTTCTTTGTTATGTTGCCCTAAATCAGGTCCTTTGGTTTCAATAGTTCCAGGGGTTTCTGAGAATTTGAGAACCGGCCCAGGAATCGTAGCTTTCTCGACGCCTTCGAATTTAAAATTTCGGATGTACATTCCGCGAGATTCCAGCTGTGGAAGGTCATGAACTTCTTCAATTGTTAATACAGGACCACAAGGAATCCGATTTTCTTCTAATAATTGAATAATTTGCTCGCGGGTCTTTGTTTTTGTCCATGTTTCCATCACTTCATCTAAGAACTCAATATTGTCAATTCTTTTCACTGGATTTTTTAGTCGGCGATCTCGCGTCAACTCAGGACGGCCAATAATATTCATTAATCTTTTAAATTGCTTTTCAGTAATACTTACAATCGCGACGCGGAACCCATCTTTAGTTGGGTACTGGTTATAAGTGGGAAGCCATCTTGATGCCATTAATTCTCGTTCTTTGGCCTTATCAATGAATTCACGTGCCTGAGCTCTAATATTCACAGCATACATCATATCTTGCATAGACAAATCAATAAGTTGTCCTTTACCTGACTTTTCGCGCCAATAAAGCGCTTCAACAATGCCTAATGCAATCAAATGTCCTGCGGAATAGTCGGCAAGTGGAATTCCAGGGGGCCCATCCAATTGCATCGCATTAATGACTCCTGAGGTCGCTTGCGCTATTATATCAAAAGCTGTTCTATTTCTTAGAGAACCTGTCTGTCCAAAGCCTGAAATAGCTGCATAAATAAGGCGGGGATTGATTTCCTTTAGGGTTTTATATCCTATACCCCATTTTTCCATAATCCCCGGTGTGAAGTTCTCTAATAGGACGTCAACAGACTTAACCAGATCTTTTAATATTTCCTGTCCTTCAGACGTTCTTAGGTTTAAGGTTATTGATTTTTTATTCCGATTTACAATGGTAAAAAGCGGGGCTATCTGTTTATCAAAAAATATGAACATCCGCATTGCTTCACCAAAACCAGGGGGTTCCACCTTAATGACTTCTGCCCCTTGATCGGCGAGGAATTTACTTCCCCATGGGCCTGAGATAAATTGCGATAAATCTAAGATCCGCACTCCTTCTAATGTTCTTGGCATTTAAATCACTCAGAACTAAATTATAATACGACTAAAATGTGAAACTATTTTAAAAGATGTTTAAGCTGAGTTTTTACTCTTTCAGCGGCCTCCTCAGTCGCTTTACCTTTTAATTCCTTAGCCATTACTTCAAAAGAAATTAATTTTGTCACTATATCATTCCAAGGGGTAGAGAATTCATCAATTTTACCCTCATATAAAAGGCGTTTGCGAATGACTTTAATTAAGCCTTCCTTTCCGAGGTTCATACATTCTCTTTCGCAACTTCCGCAGTAAATACACTTCTCTTCATTAACTTCAAGTTGGTTCTTTTCATTTATCGTTAAACATCCGGAGGGACAGACGTCTGCACACGATTTGCAGTCTGCAGTCCATTGTGTCATATCGATTTGGAGCCTGCCTTCAATAAATTTTCTTAATTGTTGATTTTTTCCGCTTATTTCGGTGACAACAAGTTTTGGCAAGGATTTGTTATCTACTAATAATATTTTCCGAGTCCCTTCGATGAAGAACTGAAATGCGCCTGAGGGGCAGATATAATCACAAATTCCGCACATCGCACATTTTTCCATATCAACTACATTATAGGCTACTCCTTTCTCAACGGTCCGCGTTATCGCTTCCTTCGGACAAGTCTGAATGCAAAAGAGACAGCCAATACATTTATTTAAATCATAAAATAATTCCGATTTGTAAGTGAGAAGTCGTAATTCATATTTATGTAAACCATCTTCGACTTTAGTCATACCCGAATAAGGAATCATCCGAATTCAACTCCGAAAACATTATAGTGATTATGCATAAAAATTTGTCCATTAAAAGTTAGTCTGGCGATACCACATATTTAATTAAATTGGATAAGTCTTCAGCCAATCTCGGTAAATATTTATTAATCTTATCTAGAAATTTTTGTTTTGTAAAGAAAACTATATAGAATCGAGTGTCTCCAACTTGGAGGGGTTTTTGAAACAGCCAGCCATCTTCCATTTGAGCTTCCAATACCTGAGGTACGCTCAGGTTGTATTTTAATAACTTTTCGGTCATATTTGATAGAAATGGACCGCTAATTTGACAAAGAGTTCTAGATGTCTCGTCTTTATACGCCTCACCTAGTATTAACACGTTATCATCAAGAAGGACTACTGCCTCAGCATCCGTATTTCTCATGAAATCATTCAATGCTTCTTGGATCACAGCCGTTTTTGGAATGGCTTTGAAAATTCCGTCAATAAAAGCGCGTGATAGAGTTTCACGATCGAAAATACTCGTTTCAAAAAATCCGATTTTTAAGGAAGTAGGAAGACGATCAAAATAATCTTTCAATATTGGAAGAACTTTAAGGATTCTTTTCGAATCTTTAATCTCTGGATCTACTTTATGAAATAAAACTATAACAATTGGGGAAAAACCTAGCTTTACTAAAAGATTGATAGCTTTTTCAAAGTAATCAACTGCTTCGGAATATCGTTTTGGATCTTGGACATCTACCACAAAGAAGAGGAGGTTGGTTTCTCCAAAAATGAAACCTTTTTTGGTGAGATATTCATCGCGGTACTGTTTCTGCCCCCCTAGATCCCAAACTTTTATTGGAAGTCCTAAAATTGTAAACTCATCCCTAACATTGAAACTTACGGTCGGTTTTAAGGCATGATAACTCGCAAATTTTTGTTCTAATGTGTTAATTATTGAGGTTTTCCCGGAATTATCTAAACCCACTATTAAAACCTTTAGGATTTGGTGGCTCATATTCAATCGCGCCTCTCAATCAATGTTGAAATCTTTTGAACTTAAATTGAACCCCGTTAATTGGGAACTATACCAGTACAAAAATTTAAATTGCTTATTAATTTCACTTTTTTGTTATCAGTTTCCTTTATTCGTTAATTTTAATTGGGTATAAATATTTATTATAATTGAGTGGTGAGTGTCCATGTCCTTAGAATTATTAAACGTTATTTTCCAAGCAATAGAAGCTATAGGAATCCTGTCTCTGATAATAATGATATTTGAGATAAAAAAAGGTAATGATCAGAAGTTTAGGGAAGTTTTATCTAGTTATCTCCAGTCAATGAGACAGACCTTACGCTCTAGATTTGGAAATAAGGAAGATGATATTCTTTATAAAAATAGCCTTCTCATGTTAGATCAATGTGTTTTTTCAGTTCTAAATCAAAAGAATAAAATAAAAATGAAAGAGTTAATTGATGAACTATCACGACTTTCCACTACATTATATTTTGGGGAATTAAATGAATTAAAAGATAAAATACAATGGTTTAAAACAGAATTATTTAGGTAGGATGAAGAATGGAATTGTATAATCCTTTCGAGATTATCGATGAATTGAAAGGGGATTTAAAAGCAGCACTTTTCGAAGAGTATTATTCTGAAAAAACAAAATGGGAAAAATTGAATGCTTTCTATGTTCCACTCATCCAAGATCAAGATGGAAACGATATTATTTTAAATGATATAATGGAATTCCGAAATAAAATTTATTATGGTGTGAAAGGATCGGGGAAGACATTTTATTTTTTAAAAGCGATTTCGGAGTTGCAGAAAAACAAAAAAAATATTGTAATTTATATCGACCTAAAGCAAATTTGCTTGGGGAGAATTTTTGCGGAGATGGAAAGTACCATTTTCGTTTTTTTCTTTGCCTTTTTAAAAAAATTGATAAATGCACTTGAATCGGCGCGAGTCGGCTTTTTTAAGGAAAAAAAGAAAGATCAAGTAATTAAAGAGATAGGAATCAAAACAGGCACCTTTTTTGAGATTTTCAAATTCGATAAACCATCTTTAGAAGAGATGGATGCAGAAAAGATGAAAAAATTCTTCTTTAAAATAAATGAAGAAGCCAAAGCTCATGTTAAAAAATTTTCCACCGAACTAATTGAAGAAGAAATACAGAAAAACATGATCTATATCTGCGAACTCATTAAATATTTGTTAAATGAGTTAAAATTTGATGCTATTATTCTATTTCTTGATGAATTTTCGGGTATTTATCCATTAGATAAAAAGCTGACATCAAAAGTTCAAGAAATCTTGCAAAAGTATGTGCTCGGAGATTTTTTTAATTTATATTTTAAAGAAAATCTTAATTTTTTTGTGAATATTGGAGCATATCCAGAGGATTTCATATATTCTTCTCAACTACGCCGAATCGGGGTTGGTGAGGCATTTCTAGATAAGGGTTATCATATAGAAGAGGCAATTAGGTACGACCATTATTTAAATCGCGAGGCTCAGATTCTCAAGACCATATTAGAAAAACGAATCGAATATTATAATAAAAAATATAATCGAAATATTCAATTGGAGGATTTTTTCAATTATGAGGAGGAGAAGGAAACGTTTTTTCAAACGTTCTTCTTAATAACTTTTAACGTTGTACGAAATATTGGGTATATCCTTGAATTTGCGACTGACCCAGGAGAAAAATGGGCTATTAATCAGAGAATAACTGTAAGCGATCTTTTAAAATACTCTACAAAATTTTATGAACAAAACCTTCGCACTCTATCGACTGGAATTTCTCAAAAATTAATTCCCTTGGATGATAAGGCTTGGCCAAAACTTGTTTCTCGGATGGTTGTTCTTGATAATGACTCAAAGTTTGTTAAGGAAAATATTGGTGTTTTTAACCTTCCCGTCGATTGTTCAGATGATGTGAAAAAAATGATTTACACGTTGCAAAATCATTTTCTCGTCCATAAATTATTTATTCGGCAAGGCCGCCCAAATCTTGAGATTTATCTCATGGACCAAGGATTCTTAACTATTAATCGCTATGGAGGGAGATATAATTTAGCAATTCATCGGAGTCAAGATTTCAATATTAGCAAAATCCTTGATATAAAAACTGTTACCTGTGAAAATGGACATGAGATGAATATTGATACGCTTCGCGATTTCTTTAAGACCGATGATGTATCACAGTGGTTTTGTGGACGTTGTCAAGGGAAATTTGTTAGTGATTTAGAATTAGATGATAGGACTTTAGAACGAGAAACTAGGCGAATCCGGCGGTTTGGGAAAAAACAGATGGAATATTTGGAAAGAGTACGTAATGAATTAGAAAATAATAAAATTTTCCCAGAAGAAAATCTGATTTTGATTATTGCGAAGCTTGCGGAGGCAAAATTGAGTTTAACCGCAAATGAAATAAGTTCAAAATTAAATAAAGAGGGAATTGAACTAACATCGCATCAAATTTCGAAATATTTCAAACAAAGACCGTTGAGAAAAATTATAAAAGTTACTCGAAAAAACCCTTATGCTTATGCCTTAAAGAAAAATCTTCTTTGATAAGTGCTAAAAAGATAAGAGCAGTAATCAAAACCGATATAAATCTCATTGTGATAGAGAGTATGGGGGAAACTTTATTAAATAATCTGTTTTAATTGGAACTAAATGAAAAATTAACAGGATTGGTAAAAGATTAAAAAATGATTTATCATAAAGGGCCGTTTTTAATCAGAGTGGTTGGTTGACTTTGTTTTGATTCCGCAGATTCTTTAGGTTTTAGGGTTATTATCAAATAACAGCCTTTATCAGTGTAATCAGCTTTGAGGTTACAATTCCCCACTGCACACATTTGAGCAAGAACCGGAACACAGGCAAAAGAACAAACGTAGCGTCTCTCAAGATTACTAAATTTTAATGCCTTAATGGTTTTTTTAAATTGTTTAAGGACCGGACAATTCGAAATTTCGAGTATTTCGCAATTATCGGTCAACTCAGTGACTGTAATATAGTCAATACCAACTAAGTACTGAGCTTGAGACACGATTATACCAGTAAGACGCCTCATCAGGAGAGAAGGGGCTAGCTTGGAGATCATCTTAGCGAAGATCTTTTTCATCTTCCCTACCTTTAATTTCTCGGCCCATTCAGGATTATCGGATAGGAAGAATTTTTCTACTGTTTCTATGCCATAATTATCTAGAAGGAACTTCATCATAGTTGTACGCTGTTCAATCATATCTGCAAAGGCTACGCGGTACTTGGTTTTTAAATCCCATACATTAAATTTATTTTTTTCTTCTCCGCCTTCAAAATCTTTTGGTTTGGGTACTTCATCTTCTATTGACTTATCATCAGTTATTTCAGGAGTTAGGGCAACCGTTTCTGTAGGTGTTTTCTCGGCCAGTTTCTTGACGTCGGTCACTGAATTTGTTTCATATTGAATTTCTGGCGTTTGTTTCTTAATTCGCTTGAGGACCCTTCCTCGTTCAAATGGAGTAAGAATATCCCAAAGGATATTGTTAAAATTCTTGGTATCCTTTTTGATCTTCGCTATAAGATCCGAATCATCCAATTTTTCTCGCTCCAAACCTGAACCTTCTTTTGATAAAACCTTCCAACTTAGAAAATATTATATAATAAGAAAACATCTAAAGGTTTCTGATCTATTTCTGCTAGTTAGGAAATGATTCCTTTTAAGTATTGTCACAATTCTCGGAAAGAATGATAATTAAAAATTTCGTCTGCCAATAAGACGAAATAAAAGAAGATTAAAAAAAATGAATAAAAAAGGAGAAATTTTTATTTATTTTGCCTGTTTTGCAATACTTTCAAGTAATTTATTCACAGCTTTTTTGCGTACTTGTTGGGAAAAGGACTCGAGCGTTGTGTGTTCAATGCATTCTTTGGGACAATATTCAACACATGCAGGTCCGTTATCACGATCTTGGCAGAGATCACAGATAATGACCTTCTCCGTTTTAAGATTGAAGCAGATAGCGCCGAAGTCGCAGGCGCGTATGCAAAAGCCACAGCCGACGCATTTATCATCATCAACCTTGATAATCCCCGTTTCTTCACTCTTCTCTAATGATTTATAGGGACATGCATGTACACATGGTGCTTCTAAACAGAATTGGCAGCCAATGGCCATGTTGATAACTGGTTCAATCCGAATTGTGCGAATTCGGGCATGAAGAGGATTAAACGTTCCATATTTTTCCATAGAGCAGACAAAATCACAGACTTCACAACCAGTGCATTTTTCCGGATCAACAACTAATACTTTTTGCATTATTTCGCCCCCACACCTTCTATTGCAAATTGAAGGCCAAGTTTTTTCAATTTAGCCGCTGTTGGAATCCCTTCTTTGGTCCAGCCACGGTCAACATAGTATTCTTCCACCATTTGGGTGAAACCCTTTTCATCCACAACTACGTTTTTCACATCACCTGTCTCAACAGGATCTTTAAAGCAACGAGGCGGAAGTGTATCATCACCTTTTTTCCATCCTTCACGAATATTAAAGCATTTGGATAGATTTACGATGCGTTCTCCAGTTACTTTCAATTTGGCGGCGTCCATTGGAATACCAGTTATGAGATTATAGACCTCGGCCATTTCATCATCGTTTTCATAGATGCCTCGTGTGAATTTACAGATTATTAACGAATCAATTATTCCATAGATATTTTCCGTTCCGATTATAGCTTTAGCGCGACCTGGTTCTTCTTTAAGGCGATCGAATTTACCTTTGACGTCTGGAGAATAAGCACCATTACGAAGATGACAGCCACCACGGATAGAAACGGCAAAACCGACTGCGGCAGTTTTCAGTCCTCGGAGTAAATAGCCAGGTAATTCGAGTCCTTTACTATGCATGGCAAAATGGTCGGAGCCTTTCCCAATTTTCTCTGCAGCTGCTTTGCTTCCATCAGCCCAGATATCACCCGCTTTGGTTTTTCTAAAGGTCATATCCTCAATGAATTGAATCTCCGCTTCATGATTACCAAATTTCAATTCGATTCCACCAGTATCATCTGTAGTAATAAGCCCTTTTTCGAAACATTCCATTGCGTGGGAGATGGTCACGCCCCCAGACATCGTATCGATCCCGTATCGGTCGCAAAGTTCAATAGCACGTATAATTGCCGGAAAATAGTCGAGTCCGCAGCAAGTTCCGAGTGCAAAGATTGATTCAAAATCAACACTGGAAACGGTTCCTGCGTATGGGCCTTCTACAGCAGTACAAATATGGTCACAACCAATGGGACAACATGAACAAGCAGATTTTTTAGCTACCCATTTATCCCTCATCGTCTCCCCACTCACTATTTCGGCAGCTTCGAATCGTCCCTCTTGGAAATTTCGGGTGGGTAAGATACCGAGTTTTTGGAACACCATTACATTTGCAGGGGTTCCCAAATCACGGTATTTTTTTGTAGCAGGGCCATTCGCTATTTTAATTAATTTTAAAGCTTTTTGCATAAACTCATCTTTCTGTGCCACTTCTACCTCTTTAGAACCCCTCATAGCGATGGCTTTCAAATTTTTAGATCCCATCACAGTTCCCATACCAGTTCGCCCCGCTTGACGGTTCCGATCATTAGTAATGCAAGCAATTTTCGAAAGATTTTCGCCTGCCTGTCCAATTGAAGCAACAGCAATCTTCATATCACTCATTTCTTCCCGAATAATATCTTCTGTCTCCCAGCAATCTCTTTCGCCCCAAAGGTGCTCCGCTGATTTGAGTGTTACATCATTGTCGTCTACCATCATGTAGACAGGTTTCTCGGCGCGCCCCGTGATAATAATCATATCGTATCCAGCGCGTTTCAATTGCTGCCCAACGCTTCCCGAAGAAATTGCCATGCCGAAGAGCCCTGTCAAGGGGGATTTCGCAAAGACCCCATACTTCGAACTAGTGGGGAGGATCGTTCCGGGCACTGGCCCCATAGCATAAATAAGTACATTATCAGGATTGAGGGGATCAAGACCGGCTTTTAATTCATCCCAGAGAATTTTAGCAGCAAATCCGTAACCACCAATCCACTTCTCACAAAACTCTTCCGTAAGAGTATCAAAATTAATTTTTCCTGTTGTTAAGTTCGCCCTAATTGCTTTTCCTGCATATCCTTTCATATAATTAACCTCAATTTTTTTTTTTCCGAATTTTTCCTTAACATAATTTAAGGTTTCTCACAATTATTTTCATTCAGCATTATTTTTCTTAACTAAATTCAAGCTTCCTCGTTCAAGCTTGTCGTATTCACTGTCTGGAAATTTCTAAAAAACAATAAGGGAATATTCATTTATACTTTTTTATTAATGAAAAAGTGCTAAAACTACAAATTGAAACATTGGATATTGTCATCGAATATTCAAAAAATGAAATGCCACGAGAAACCATTACATGAAATTTTAGAATGAACCACCACCCAAGGGTGGAAAAAAGGAGATTTCATCTCCACTTTTCAATGGAGTTTCTAGTCCATCAAGAGCAGAATAATGACGCCCATTTATTATAATAGTATTTTTATCACTTAGTTTACCTGAATGTGGGTCAAAGACATTCTCGTGGAATTTAGGGCCGATTTTTGTTGCTAACTCTTTTAATAAGTCCTTTAAGTTAATTAGACCTTCTAAGCTAATTGTAATATCTCGGACTCCGACATTATCTTGAGAGAAACCCAAAAAATGCACATTAACTGTTACTTTCCCCTCTTTCTTCGATTTATCATTTGTCGCCAAATCATGCACCTAAAGAGAGTTTGGAAAAACAAATTGTTCTCTGATTTCAGATTATTTACCCTCTTATTTAAGAGTGATGGTAATTATGCGCAATTTTCTTAACTTCAAGAAGAAAATAAATCAATAAAGCGATAACAGATAAGAAAGCTTTCTAATTTAGGAATGAGACGAATACTATGAGCTTCCTGAAAAAATACGTGTTACACCATTTATGGCTCGGGGTTGTGATGATCATTGAATCAGGATTTCTGTTTTCGAAATCTAGTTTTATTTGGGCTGGAATTTATTTGGGATTTGGATTGTTTTTCTTTATAGATGATATACTTGCTGAAACCAAAGATATCTCAGTAATGAAACGTCTTCCGGACTCAGTTCAAGACGAAAATCGTCTCAAACTCATTGGAACAATTGTATTTTTAGTTCAACTGGTGTGGTTTTGTTATTTATACTTCATAAAAACTTAATAAGGGATTATCGCTAAAATTTAAAAAAGAAAAATCTCGAGATGAATCTCATGACTAAATGGATGGTAACGTTAGAAGGGATTAAGGCCGGGCAAGAGGATGATATTGTTCTAATTTTTACGGACACGCAAGATATCATGAAGCCGCCTATCATCGAGCGCTATATCCTGCAAGATGTTACAAAGGTTGTCAAAAAACAAGATCATTATAGTAAACTCCCAAATGTCAAAAAAGTAGAATGTGATAAAGAAACAATTCCACGTGCAAAAACTGCCTTGATTTTACTGACCTTGAAAAAAACGAAAGAAAAAATGGGAGTTCTCCTGTCACTCACGGATGCCTTTAATTTTGAAGTACGAGGATTACGACCTGATGATTTCGTTATTAAAGTTAGCCAAAATAATGAGATAGTAACGGAAATTCTCACGAAATTAACCAAAGATCCGAAAGCATTTGAGGACGTGAATTTAGTACTACCTGAAGATCGATTTTAATAAAAGAATTTTAAATTACCTTCTTTTTTCTTAAAGCTTTTACTTCTTCAGGTGAGTACCCAAGAGTTCCAAGAATTTCTTCATTGTGTTGGCCTACGGTTGGCGCGCAGAATTTTAATGTAGCGGGGGTTTCAGAGAGTTTAATAGGAAATCCGATTTGTTTAATTGTACCATGAGGTGTTTCAACATCGATAATTAAATTCCGAGCCTGTACTTGAGGATCATTCTCGACTTCATCAACTTCATAAACGGGTGCAACCATTTTTGCATCATTAAATTCACAATCGTTAATTTCCTTGGTCCAAGTATCCCGATCCTTGGTAAGGAAGGTCTTGTTCAATTCTTCAAAGACTTGGGCTCTTGAAAACGATCCTTTGAGGAGATCTTCCCGCCCGATTTGGCGCAACAATGCGGTATAGAATTTGGGTTCCAGTGCGCCAATACTAAAATATTTCCCGTCTTTACATTTCATCATCTGATATTGCGGGAGGGCTCCTGTCAGCGGCTGTTCCTTTAATTTAGGTTTCGCTCTCATAGCTAACCATTGAGCTAAGAACATTTGGTTTAAACCTAATACCCCATCCATCATGGAGATATCGATATGTTGTCCCTTTCCTGTATGCTGTCGTGCATATAAAGCAAGTAAAATCCCAATAACTGCATTCAGCCCACCTCCCACCATATCTGCAATTTGCAAGCCGGGCAAAATGGGTTCCTCATCACGCGATTGATTAAGACCAGCGACCCCCGCGTAAGCAGTATAATTTAAATCATGGCCGGGGAAATCACGATAAGGCCCATCCTGTCCATAACCAGTAATGGAGCAATAAATAATTCGGGGATTTATTTTCTTAATCGTTTCATAATCGACACGTAATTTTTTTACTACTCCCGGCCTGAACTGTTCAACGATGACATCGGCTTCTTTTGCAAGTTTATAGAAAATTTCAAGTGCTTCTTGTTTTTTGAGATTTAAAGTCAAACTCTTTTTGTTCCTATTAAGAGTATGATAAAAGAAACTCTGACGTCTCCGCCCAGACGTACCCACGAGGGGGGGTAAACCTCTGGTCGCATCGGGGTTTGCGCGGTTCTCAATTTTAATTACCTCAGCCCCGAAATCTGCAAAAACTTTCATTCCGAATGGCCCGGGGAATAGAAGCGTCAAATCAATAATTTTCAACCCTTTCAATGCATCTACCATAAGACTTTCATCCTAACAGATTTTGTAATAACGATCAACAAGTGATTTTTTATTTTTATCCTGCTGAAACTTTCGAAAACAAGTACCTTCCCAATTAACAACGTATTTATTTTAGTATTTACTATTATTAATTAAGTGCGTTAGTAGGTAGGGAGATCGTTGGAATCCAATAAATTTTCTAAACTGTGTTTAATTGGAGTTTTTTTGGGATTATTTATTGGAATGGCACTGTTTGGGTCCTCAAACCAGCAAAGTAACGGATTAGTTTCCCTACTGGCGGATACACCCTTCGAATCAACCGCTTCAGGCAATCCAAGCAGTCCAGAAATCCTCTCGGCCGATTATACGATGTATGAGTACTATGGATCATCTTATACTAACTATTATTATCGAACTAGTAGTTCATATAGTAATTATTATCATGTTGTATGGGTTCGGCCGACTTCTTCGGCAAATAGATTCTATTTATATCTTTATACAAGTAGTAGTTATTCGGGTTCTATAGCTTCTTCGACCAGAGGCCCAGGGCTTCTTAATTGGGTAGTTGTTCGATCTTCTGGCGTCTCATATTACTATCCAAAAGTTTATAGGTCTTCCGGAACGGGTAATGCCTATATTAAGTGGGAACCCACTGCCTCATATTCTTCTATAGGGACTTCTTATGTAAATCATTTGAGCGGCTCTGATTGTATTGAAATCTATGAAGTACATCTCACTTCTGGAAAAAAATACGAATTCACTTTAGATGTTCCAATTGCAGGAGATTATGATCTTTACCTTTATTATTTAAATTTAGGTCAGGCAACCGGTTATTCTGGGTATTATAGAAGCAGCACCAATTCAGGTTATGGTAGTGACGAAACCATACGGTATGAGGTACCTAATACAGGATATTATGCTTTAGTTGTTGTACATTCGGGGGGTTCTGGTGACTATATTCTTCATCTCGATCAGGCCCGTTCTCGCGCCGGACGTGTTATATTAGTCATGTTGATCGTTATTGCGGTAAATATCATCGCTATAGCAATTTATAAGAAGAATCGGCGGCAACAACAAATCCCGAGAACCCAGAGGCCTCGGCGTTATACAAGATCAAGGAGAGAAACACAGCCTGTTATAGATCAACAAAGAATTATATGGAGAGCTACACCACCCCCTCAACCTATCCCAAGAGCGCCACCTATTGCTTACAGAGCTACAACACCTCCTCAACCTATTCCAAGAGCGCCATCTATGGCTTACTGTCCTTTTTGCGGATTAGAGAATAGAAACACTGAACTCTTTTGTAAATTTTGTGGTTCTGAATTATAAAATTCATGCTAGCAATTAATTTTATCTCCTTTGGATTAAATCTATTATAAGAAAAGATTTATCAGTTGAGAAATATTGTTACGTTATTTAATTACATGTTAATGATAGGTAAGGGATTCAGATGGCATCTGATGTAATTATTAAAGCTTTAAAAGGAATTGTTGGCGATTCGAACGCTTCTATGAGTGAAGCAATTCGTCAAGCCTATTCAAGAGATCAGAATTACATGTTCAATGAGCCCAAGCAACCAGGTTACGTTGTGAGGGTAACGAATAAGGAAGAAATTAGACAAATCTTGAAAGTAGCGAATGACAACAAGGTCCCTATTATTCCTTTGGGCCAGGGTGTCAATATTAGAGGGCTATGTATTCCAACAAGACCTGGGAGCATTTTATTGGACTTAAAAGGTATGAATACGATCAAAGAAATTAACCAGGATATGATGACTGCTACAATTGAGCCCGGGGTAAGTCTTGGACAGTTAGTTGCAGCCTGTAGGAAGAAAGGTGTTCGTCCCGCAGTTCCTGGGGCACCAGCTACGTGTAGCGCGTTTGCAAATTACATGTTGCGAGGTGTCTATCATCATAATCCACAAGATGGAATTGATCATGTCCTTTCAATGGAAGTAGAGCTACCCACTGGTCAAACGATCCGGACTGGAAGTTCTGCAATTTCTACATCCTACGGACCTCATTGCCGTTATTTCGGACCTGATTTGACTGGATTGTTTATGGGTGTCCCAGGCGCCTTTGGAGTTATCACTGAAATGACGGTAAAACTCTATGATCTACCTGAGAGACAAGAACTTATTGGTTTCGGATTCGATGACTGGAAGAGAGCTAGCGAATACGCGATTGACATGATGAAACTAGAAATACCCTCATTGTTATGGCTTATAGATTGGATTGCCCTCGCGGTTATTGCAGGTTTCTCCCGAAGACAAATTAAATTAAAAACCCCGAAGGCAGCCCTTCCTGTTTGTACATTCGCACTTTTACTTGAAGGAACGGAAGAGGATGTAGAGCTTAAATTAGGTAAATTAGAGAAACTAGTAAAGCGCGCCCCACCAGACCAAGATCTTAGGGATGGGGCTCTCTCCACAGGCATGTTTAATGCCGAGGAATTCCTAGGCGGACGAAACGTAGCGGGAATGTTGAAGATGGGGTATTATTTTGCTTTAGCATTTTTTCATCCAATGAGTAATGGAGCGGAAATTTTTGAGATGTTCAAAGATATCGGGGAGAAACATGGATTTGAGAGAGATATCGTTTCTTTTGTTTCAACCCCTACGAAATCAGGGCCGAATAATTGGTCAGGTCAACTGACATATTCTGAAGGAGAACTATTTGTTGATCAAACCGAACCTGGTGTGATCGATAACCTGAAAGCATTTAGTAAGGAGTGCATTGAAACCATTTTGGATCGAAGGTATATCTATTCTTGGTTCCGCCCTTATGCCACTGTACTCGACATTACCCTAGAAAGAGCCGGCGAAACTGGTGATTTACTCAGAAAAATAAAGAATCTCTTGGATCCCAACGATATCATGAATCCCGGTAAATTCCTTTAAAATGTTGAAAGGATAAGTTTTATCAAGTTCTTTCTAAGTATAAATAACTATACAGTGAAAAATTAACAAGTTATTAGATGGTGAATAGAATGGAAGAAGGCGAAGAAAAGAAGGACTTTTTGGCATCCATCGTCGATGGCATAAGAGACGCAGTAGATAATGTCGTTGAGGAAACCAAGAAAATATGGGATAAGGTTTTGGGCAGAGAGGCTGAAGGTGAGGAAGGCGAAGAAACTAAAGGTGGATTACAAAATATTTTCGATGATATTGCGGGATGGCATAAAAAACTGTGGGATACCCTTCTCGGACGAAAAGGTGAAGAAGGAGAAGAAGGCGAAGAATCCGGCGGTTTCGATTTAGGAAAGATTATTCGGGATATACGAAATCAAGTTCGTGACTTTTTAGGAATGGAACCAATACCCGAAGAGGAATAAAAAACTAATTACGCCCTATTCTATTTTTTCTTCTTTTTTGAAAATGAATTCCAATCATGGAAAATTTTATTTGGAAAATTGAAGCGGATATAGGTATAGGTTTACAATTACATTACTTCAAATGTAATGAGAAGTTTAGAAAAAAAATTCATAGGATGAGTTTGGATGGAAATCTTAGAGAAGTATGATAAAATTGTGTATTATTGTTCGCATTGTCGGTTATGTTCTATTGCGAATTATCATGAATTGAAAGATTGGGTTCCCATTTGCCCGAGTGGGAGTTATTATGGCTTTGAAAGTTATTTTGCTGTTGGGCGAGTAGAGCTCATTCGTGGATTAATTGAAGGGGATGTACCAACAAATGCCGAAGACCTCCTTCAGATTGTATACGCTTGTCAAGTATGTGGAGGGTGCTTTGTCCAATGTAAGGATCATACCGCACTAGGAGCTGTACAAAATCAAGTTGAAACTTTTGAGGACTTACGGACGGCGCTAGTAGATTCGGGTGTTGGACCCATGCCGGGACATCTTGAGATTAAAAAGGACACGCTGAAAAATCATAATCCATATAAAGAAGCGAATGAAAAACGGTTTGATTGGCTTGAAGGACGAAAAGTTTCAGAAAAACAGGAGGAGATAATATATTTTGCAGGGTGTACTGCTTCGTTCCGGGAGAAAGAGATCGCTCAGGCGACGGTTGATATTTTAAATAAGTTGAATGTTAAGTTTTCAATACTTGGGGTCGATGAATGGTGTTGTGGGTCGCCAATGCTTCGTAGCGGAATGCGAAAGGATGCAATGGAAATAATCGAGCACAATTACAAAACTATTCTGGATTCTGGGGCTAAAACCGTTATAACCAGCTGTGCAGGTTGTTATAAAACACTCACCATCGACTATCCGAAACTGCTTCAGAAGGAAAAATTAGATTTCAAAGTAGTTCATTCATCTCAATTCTTTAAAAAAGAGTTCAGAAATCAAGGAATCAAATTGAAACCGCAAAAGGTGACAATCACATACCATGATCCATGTCATCTTTCACGCCATGCTGCTGTACGCAAAGATCCTAGACGAGTTATTGGCATGATTCCGGAAATTAATTTCATTGAATTTCAACGGAATGGCAAACAGGCATGGTGTTGCGGAGCTGGCGGAGGGGTGAAGAAAGCATTTGCAGATTTTGCTCTCTGGACAAGTAAAGAACGGATAAAAGAGGCTGACGACATAGAAAAGTTAGAAACAATCGTTTCGACCTGTCCATTCTGCAAACGAAATCTGAAAGAAGCTGTCGATGCGCTAGGTCGCTCTTATAATGTCCTAGATCTCACAGAACTCCTTTTAAAATCATTGTGAGGAATAAAGATTAGCCATTCGTTTCGACGTGCCTTTCGTCGTGCGCTAATTCCCCTTGTTTTTTATCTTGGCATTCCCTTGCTTGCTATCTTAGTTTTGAGTCTTTTACAGATCATCACATTTGAAATGACCTTCATTTATTTTCTAATCCCCTTTGGGTGCACCGCTTTAATTATAACATTTCTTCGGAATTTATACGAGAAGAATACACCTCGGTATGCTTTGATTGGGATTGGAGTTGCACTTTACCGAGGGCTCTATCTCTTCTATTTGTTCGGTGGATTTTTTTCTATCGCAAATTTTGGAACTTACTCTATTAAAGCACTAGGATTTGAATTAACCCTGTATATTCAATTGATAGCAATTTTGTTGCTGATTGCATCTGTTCTAAATTCATTGTATTATATTCAATTATATCGGGAAGCAAAAATAACATCTCCTTCTAAGATAAACCATTCAGACCTCAAGGAGGTGATATCAACTTGAAAACTTCCTCGCGAATTAGAATTGGAATTCTTCTGATTTATTTGATTTTAGGAGGCTATATTGCAAGCGTCCTTGTTAGTCTAGTGCAGGTTTCGATTTCTCTTTCTGGTCAATACGGTTTGACAGTTGATCATGCCGGATCAGTCGGAAGTCCGATAGATGATGAAGTTAATATCACTCTTTGGTTTATATTTAGGAATCCGGGATTATATGATATCTATACTGAATGGTTTCATGCAGATATTATTATCTATGATTCCGCCAACTATACTTTCCTTCCACCAGGGGAGTTAATTGGGAATGTGAATGAAACATACTATTTTCCAGCTATGAGTGATACTAATGAAACATTCGTAATGAACATTGAAACCCAGTATCTTCCGGGACTCTATCAATATAACGCAACCTTGCTATTAGATGTTACTATAATTCAAGCCGGATTTGCTGGAATTCAATTTGATCTCTATGCTGATATATTTTTCTTCTGGGATCCAACGTTATATTTTAATATAGCATAACGATTCGCTATTTGTTTTGTTCTTGTTGGATTCGATGCTCGAGGTCTTTTTTAAGCCTTTCATAAGCACTTTGGGAAATTTTACCTTCCTTAAAAGTGGTTTCAAGCTCATTAAGACGTTCTTTTAGTTTCTCAAGTTTAGAGATAGGTTTTTCTATAGAAATTTTCTCTTTGGATGAAGGTTTAATTTCCGAAGTTGGTTTAGTTTTAGAGGGGGTTTTGATTTTAAGGTCTATTTTGGCTTTGGGCTTTTTCCTTTTTCTCCTTTTATTGACAAAGATTACGGAAATGGCCGAAGCTGTTGCAGCAAGTCCTATTAGTAAGAAAATTAAGAGGAGATTCGGTCCCTCCGGTTCTGCAGTACCTTCCATTAGTACGAAGTAGGAGAGATGGTTAACGGTTACAATTATGATATTATTTACAGGATCACGCGTGACGGGCTTAATTTCAACCCATTTACCGTTCTCAAAAGTATATATTGACAGTAAAGTTTCATCTAATCCTTTCGAATCGACTTCGGCTTGAGAGTAGGAGATAGAGATCGTAGCGGTAAATTGAACCTCTGGTTTATCAACTTCAACACGGTAAATAACTCCTATCGTTGTTGCCTCATTGGGAGAAACATTATTGGGTGGTAAAACATCAACAATTAAGAAAGCTCTTAAGGTTTCGAGTGGATTAGATAAAGTGATTCTTACTTCGATATTGCCAGCAGAGAGTAAGATGAATCCTGTTCCTTGGTTAAAGTTAATGCTGTAGGAGACCATTCCATACGATTCATTTACCTCGAATTGAATATAGATGGTTAAGTTTCCGAACATTAGTGAAGTGACATTTATATTGCTTTTTAACCAGTGAGAACCGTTATACGTGAAAGAACCAGTAATATTGGTGGGAATTTGGCTTGAGATGATGGTATACGAATTAATGGTGGGTAATACACTGGTATCGTTAATAACTCCGTGATATGAACTAGTCGCAACAAAGTTGGAGATATTCAATTCTGAAGTAGAAAAGTTGTATTCAAATGTAGGCTTTGAAATTTCAATATAGTGATATACGGAGATAATTGAGGCATTTTGAGTAACGTTGGCATCTAAATCTGCAAATGAAACTTGAACAATATAATCATTCTCTAATAATAAATGGATATCTACAATTTTATTCCATATAGTCCCAGTCCAAACCAGGTCTCCAGTCACCACATGAGAGGAGCCATTAAATGTATAAATTTTAAATGTCTTGCTCAGTGCCTCGGATCCGTTCAAAATCCCTCGAGGGTCATAAGAGCTCACTGGTGTAACTGAAATATTGAATTCCTGAACCATAAAACCGGTATATTCAACATTTAGGCTGGATAAATCAATAGTGTGATTAACAGTAAAGGCACTAGAATTCGCCGTCGTTATAGTTGCATTAAATTTATCCTTGAAAAACGCGTTAATATAGTAGCTCCCTTCAGGAAGTAGCGAAACAGAAACATCTGCGTACCAGTTAAATCCATTCCAACTCATTTCGCCCGTAAGTCCTGTGAATGCTTGAGTTATATTATTAAATATAGAATAATTATAAATGCGGGCCCTTCCCTTTCCAAGAACTTTCATAACATGATAAGAACTCTCTATATTGACGTTACGAATCTGTATCATTTGAGTTAAATTTCCTTGATAAGTAACATTAGGGGTCGTTTTTGACGATAGTACATGTTGAACGATGAAGAATGAAGAGTTTGCAGTGACACTATCATATCCCAAGTAGTCTGTGAAATTGAGAGTGATAAAATAATCCCCTGGGAGTAGATTTGCAGTAGAAACATTCACTGCTTCCCATCGATAAGTTCCTGTTACATTTCCATAAGATAGAATCCCCGTAACTGTTTGATTATATACTAATACATTATGGCCTGTAGCATTACGAATTATATAAGAGTGAACTGCTGCTTCTCTACCTGTTATATTCCCTAATACAGTATATGAACTATTTACGATATCTACAGTGATATTCAATTTTTGAAGGGTATTGTCAATGTAGCTAACACCAACCCCGTGGATTTCATCGTAGTGGTCGATGGTGAACTGCGTTGTTAATGTTAAAGCATGACTATTATTGCCGAACGTGAATTTATCTCCAAAGGTAACATTAACATAATAGTTACCTTCAGGTAGATAAGACACATTGACATTCAACGCTTCCCAAGAATTGCCATTCCAAGTTAAGTTAGCAAGGGGGCTAACGACAGCAAAAGTTCCATCCAGTATTGTATACCAATAGAAATATGCATTTGTATCATTTATTGGCTCACTTTCAACACCAAAGACAGCGATATTTTCGATGTTTATTGTTTGGCTCGTCGAATTATAAGACACATCGATGTTCGTTATTGTGGGGGGAGGAACGTAGTCATATAGAAAATGAAGAATGTGGAAATCACCCCTGTATGCTGAAATATCCAGGAAATTATCGTTATTGAAATCACCAGTAGCAAGGACAGCACCACCATTCGGAACTATTTGATTTGAGAATCCAGGCCAAGTCGAGGGATCAATCGTGTAATTACTGAAGAAGAACTGGAATAGATCGGGAGCTATTCCGATAACAAAGTCCAGATCCCCATCATTTTCAAAATCGCCAATGGTCAAGCCTTGTGGAGTCCCTGCAGCTTTAGCGATGACCCTATGCACTGGTACCAAAGTGGTAATATTCAGTGTGATAATTACTTCACCTGAATTATTAACTATAATAGTGTCGTTAAAACCATCGTTATTGAAATCACCAATGAGAGGATAATTAGTTTGGTTGAAGGTCGCAGTTATATTTTGTAGAGGGGTCGGACCGGGTATTAAGGGAAAGTCCAGTTCAACTGCTACGCTGTTATCACTATATCCAATTATTAAATCATAAATGGGAGTCCCATCTAAATCATCTAATATTAAGGATTCGATTGGTATAGATTGATCAAATCCCGGACCACTTAGATTTCCACCATCAAGTTCCCCATAATCGACATATAGTTTTGGATCATTGAATCCATAATAAACAATATCATCAACTGTATTCAGATCCAGATCAGCTACTGCATAAGTAGCATGAGTAGAGGTTTCATTGTTAATATCTTGTACAAATGCGGAGCGTCGGAGGACGAAGTTTCCTAGACCATCATTTAAATAGATATATCCTTTCACAGTGGAGCCAATTAGACTATCATTGGTCATTATAAAATCAATGCCAGGAATATCATTAAAATTTCCAGCGGTTATAGACCCAATTTCTTCAAAGGCAGGGGGGGTATAATTTATAATTTCTCGAGGGGGTAACGCAGTATAATTTCCGGTCCCATCATTAAAATATAAGGTAATTTTTCTTGAAGAGCCTGTGTTATTTCCAATCAGCATATCTAAATCCCCATCTCCATCATAATCAGCATATGAAACGGGTGGTGGGTTTTTGAGTACTTGGATAGTCGTATTGTACTTGCCATAGGAAATGACATTAATTTTGTAAAGTGGGGACCAATAGGAGCGATTGATGTGTTGTGGGTAGGTAAAGTTCTCATTCGTCGAGGAATAATTGTACTTGACATGAATGCGGAAGTAATAGGTCCCAACTGACGAAATGGTTATGTTATCAGTGAAAATTGCGGGATATGCGGGACCTGACCGATTGATAGTGCTTGTTGAATTTAGCCCTCTATTTAGAACAGAAGGATCCGCAGGATCATAATTTAACATATAATGAATATTAGCATGCTTTATTCCAATTACCTTATTAGGAACAATACCTGGTTCATTAGGCGTGTTGTTCCAATCAGTATCGGTCCAATTATGGACTTCATATCCCAAACCCCAAGTGACCGTAAAATTTCTAGGATTTAAAGTAATGTCCTGCTTATCAACGACGACGGTATAATTGTATTCTAGAGCTTCAGCAGCGGGATAGACAGGAATACCACTAGCGTTAGCGTAGTAATCATAAGGTTTACCATCACAATTAGCATGAATTCGGAATGGGATCCAAGTGAATTCATTAACATAAAAGGTTACATTCTGTCTGAACAGATGGAAAGGAGGACCTGAGTCATTTTGTTCATGTGTAATCAGGCCGGTCACTATCTTATATTTGGTGAAGTCATACTTATAAATATCCGAGAAAATTTCTCTTAATTCGGGCTCAAACCGAGAATCTGCACGAAAATGGATATCTGTATGATTTACAACCGTTGTGTTTCGCACAATCCACTCAATGGTAACGGGAATCCCAGCGATTGCAAATTGCCCTGGAGTTAAGTCCAGATTCGTGTCAGACATTTGATCCCAAGGAATCATGACTTCAATATGAGGAACGATCATGAATGTAAAAACCTCTGACCAATATTGAATTCCATCAAAGGTTAAATTGAGCCTGAAATAGTAACGTCCGGTGATGTCAATAAATCCTGAGATATTTCCCCCAGTCTGAGATTGGTTTAATGGAGTCATTGATCCAATATCGCTAGTTACCCCATACCATAAATCGACAAGGGTAGAATTAGTGTCTAAGCCAAGGATATTATATTCGACATCGAAATAGGTGAATGCAGTTGCGTTTATAGGGGGATAATTAGTAACATTGAAGGCGGGCATAACTAGAATACTAATAACGGAGCTATTCCAACTCTTCGGATCGCCGTCTATCGAAAAATTCGCCTGAAAGTAATACGTACCGGCTTGTGAAATGGTAAATGTGTCTGAAAAATCAGTAATATTATTACCCGATTTTACCGTAGTCCAACCTAAAGGTGCGTTAAGAACATCAGTGTCGTTATCATAAAAGATTTGAGTCTTATCCACGGATGTATTATAGCCAAACACCCACCAATTTAATTTAAATGGCTCAGTTGCAGTTACATTGGCAGGATATGTAGGATTAATCTCGGAAAAAGGATCAACCTGAGTAATATTTGGTGGCTCTTTAGAATAATAGACATCTTTTATTCCATTTACGGAGGCAACGACTCTGAAGTACCAAGTGCCTTTAACAAATAAAGCGACAGTTTGGGCAAAATTCTGCACGTACCCATATTGAGAAACAGTGGAAAAGACATTTTCAGCGAAACTAGCGTTTTGGCTGTATTCTAGATAGGTTCGATCGATATAATCAGCCCCTAATATGGACCAATTGACCGTGAACTCATAACTTGCGTTATGAGGGGAAGGTAATATAAGTATTGTCATATTTGGAAGGATTTTGATAGAAACTACTTCACTAAAATAGTCATCGCCCTCTCTATCAACCTGGGCATGAGCTACGAAATAATAAATCCCTACTTCATCAAAGGTAATTTGAGTAGAATATGTACCTGCACTGCCCGATTGAATCGGCGTTCCGATCCCAGGATCAGACATTGGATTAGGAGACTCACTATAGCGAAGATTTGTAGATTCTACAGAAGATGGGCCAAAAATATTCCATTCTATTGTAACGGCTTCACCTGCGGTGGCATTTTGGGGAATTGTTGTGATATTAAGCCTAGGTCTTACTATAGTAGTTAAATTTTTGCTGTAATAATGAAAGGGAGGAGTTGAGGAATTTAAATAGACGAGAAAATACCAAGTTCCAGTGTTATTTAGGATAATAGTTTCATTAAATTCATGGATTCCACTGCCACTATATGGTTGGAAAGAAGTTGCATCAGAATAAACAGCTCTTGGATAGGGGGTTTGCCCATATTGCAACCTTGTTTGACCTAAAGTCGAATTTGAGGTTTCCCATTTTACTAAGAAGGGAATGCCCGCGGTGACTTCTTCGGGAATGTCAGTAATTTTTGCAGGCTTGAATCCCGCGGTGACTTCTATCTGTTCTTGAACATCTTCATTCACATCGGCTTCAAGGTTGGTGAGCAGATCTATCTCAAAATCATGCGAAAAATCAAGATATCCATATTGCGCATATAATGATGCCGAGACTCGGATGACCAAATCGAGATCCAAATTATACTTCAAATTATTTATTAGAATATCAATAATATCACCCTTTTCTGCATCCGGATCGGGATAGATATTTGCGTAATTGATATCCCCGGGTTTGTCCCACTGCATTTGGCTTGAGTCGAAAGAGCCAGCACCACTTGCTGAAATGTTCCCAGTTAAATCGCCAGTTCCTTTAAAGAGGAACTCAACCTCAACAGATCCGAGATTCATTGAGATAGCTTGAAATAACATTCCATCGAGAGAGGCACTCACCGTGAAGAAAGGCTCTGTCTCCCAAGTGCCAAGAAAGCCATTGGCAGATTGCGCAATTTCTAAATCGTCAAGATCTGCGAATTCAGCCTCACTCGATAGGCTGATTGCCACGACACCAACCGAATATTCGGCCTCGAATAGTGGGATATCTAGCCCTGAAAATTCACTTGTATTAAAACCATAACCAATAAGCTCAATCCATACCTCCTGACCAATAATATCTTCCATATAAGGAATTTTGAGGTCTAAACTATAACCAGCGGCAAGTGAACCCCCAAACGACCCATCTCCAGCGTCGTCACCGTCAACTCCCACATAATAATTAAAGGGATGCCCCGCAATTTGGTCATTCGGTTTATAATAGGAATATAACATTCCTTCTAGCAGCATATTTAATGCATAACCGGCGTAAGCCGAGAGGCGAAGCGCGCTAGGTCCAAGGCTCAAAGTCCAATTGTCACTCCAAGTATCCCCCCAATTCTGGGTTATAGAGAGAGGATATTCCTTAGATTCTAATACTTTTATCCGATCTAATGCTTGAGCGTTTGATTTTAATAGTGGAATAGTAAAGAAGGGAATCCACCATTCATCTTCAGCCTCCCAGCTATAATCCCAGCTCCAGTCAATATCGGGAACGACCGTAGCTGCAACTTCAACCCAATCAAAGACAGTTTTCGTCACGGTATCACATACTTTTCCCAGCGGCCATGGAAGCCAATCACACACTCTCTCCGTGACCGTCCTCGCGACCTCAATATATTTAGTTGGTGTGGGAATGCGTAAATAAGCACCTAGATCCAAGTGGCCATCCCAAGATAGGAGAATTCCAGGTTCTATCGAGTATTCAAATTCATGAGCCAGAATTTCAACGACCTTCCCAGCGGAACTTAGGGGCACGTGAATATTAATTGATTTTAAATTTTCTTTTCCTACATCATAATATTTTAAATCGAGGTTAGATTTCGCTCCATCAAATTTAGCATTTGCATCTCCTGTTAATTCAAGTAAACTTTCTAATAATCCCCGAATTTGGAATTGGGCATAAACACCCACTCCCGCATCAAAGTAGACCCCAGCATAGCTCCCTAAACTATATTCTAATCGCCCTGGGAGTTCTAATCCGAGCCCGATTTTAGGAGAGCTATATAACTCTCCAATGGGGGTAAGTAAACCACTTTCTAATAACGCCCCAAGATCTAAGTTGGGAGACACTTTTATAGGCAATGAAAGGTCAAGTGACCAGTATTTCTCCCAATCCACAATCGTATATCCCGCCAATTCAAGATAGACATCAAAATCGGCCCACATTTCTATGAAGGGTTCAATTGAGATATCAGCCCATAAACTAAAAGTATCTGGATCAGCTTCCACGTATGTGCAATAACTAAATTCTTGGCCCGCTGAAACCGCCATATCATTGGCCCAGTGATAATAATCGACCCCAAATTCATAACCAAACGTGATATCATATCTAATTCCCATTTTAAACCCGACTTCTACACTCCCTTCCACAGCTGCTAATCTTCCAGGTAGCGCTCCATTTAAGGATAGTTCCCTTGAAAATTCTATAGCATATTCACCTTCGTCACCAATACTTCCTGTAAAATCGACATCAGTTTTCTTCCAAGGTTGTTCTGGGGTAGAATTTACTAAAAATGTTGGAGGCGTATCAATGTAATTATCATGTGGTTCTTCGAAATTAATATCCGAAAATGATTCAGTCGCCGTAACTAGTTGAATAGTTACTAAAGGCATCAACATAAAAATTAATATAATAAACAAACCAGACATCTTTTTTTTCATTTAAAGCCCTTCTATACATTTAATATTAACTTAAAATTAACTAGCATTGACAATAATTTTCAGATTTGAAATATTTCTTTGAGTTGTAACTTTAAAATATATGTTCGCTCTAAAATTGTGTGTAGTTCTTTAGAAAAGATGTATAAATATTTGATAATACTAGAGATATTTAAGAGTATAATTACTTTTTAAGTTTTTTAAATATAGGTAATAATTACAAGCATAAAATAGAAGAAAAGTTTGTTATATATGAATATAAAAGAAATTAACGTTCATATTGACGGAGCCTCACGTGGTAATCCAGGACCGGCTGGAATTGGGATCCTAATTACAGATACCGAAGGAAATATTATTAAGGAGCATAAGAAATTTTTGGGTTTTGACCATACAAATAATGAGGCTGAATATCTAGCGCTTCGTAACGCATTAAAACTTGCAATAAAAAGCTGTAAAGGTATTGTACATGTCTTCTCTGATTCTCAATTATTAATACGTCAATTAATTGGAATTTATCAGGTCCGAAAAGAACACCTACGGAAATTATTTGTGGAAATCAAAGCCATGGAAATTGCTTTTGAAAAGGTTATTTATACGCATATCCGACGAGAACAAAATGAACATGCAGATAGACTTGCGAATGAAGCCATTGATGAAGCAATCTAAAAAAGTTAGTATAAAGATTTACAAAAATCTCGAATATCTGCTACTTTTCGCAAACTTGAAAGACAAGAGTGTTGGGGCGGAATCAGGATAATCTCCTTTTTACGATAACGCTTTAAGGTTGCAGATGGCTTAGCCCACTCGCTCGATATGATCTCAGTCGTTGTTGGTTTTACAGTTTGGTTGGGAGGGAGTTCTGCGAGAAAAAATCGTGTGTCGTAGCGGATTGGAGAAAGTTCGGGAGTGATGAAATGGCGAAAATAATGGAGCTTATCTACAGCATAATATAAGTCTTCTTGCGCCATAATGTCAGATAAGACCATCTTTTTTTCCAATAATTTATTTCTGTACCCCTCAAACTTTTTTTGAAGTTTTGGGTCAGATAGATTCAGGAGGGAATTTTTGTTATCGTAAGCAAATAAAATACCAACTTCCTCAAATAGTTCACGAATTCCAGTAATCCAGAACCCTAAACTGTAATTTCTATGTTGATGAAAAGTATTTTTATCTAAAATCATCTGATGTGCTCGGTTTTTATCAAACCCTTTACATCGAGCAAGATTTTTTTCTTGAATATCCTCATCCTCTAATTTCCCACCAGGAAAGGCATGTACTCCTCCAAGAAATCTCATTTTTTTTGATCGTTGAATGAGAAATACCTCGAATTGACACTTATTCGAGTCCTCCGTGCCACTTTGTAGTCTATAAAGAATAACAGTAGAGGCGAATTTCGGAGCTACTGGCATTTAAATCATAGAATACATGCTAAATAAACTAAATAAATTATGTTCACAAGTATTCTTTTTTAATTTAAAATGATATAAAAAGAATCATTTTTAATTTTCCCATAAGTGCCCAGCGAAAGGAACTATTCCATAATATTTAAATATAAGATTTTTGAAAAAAAGGATATAAAGGATATATTACGGGAGATATGAAAATATGGCGGGTCATTTAGGATTTCTGATTGCAGGAGGCGCTACGGCACCGGGTGGAGTCACATTTATAATTATGGCCTATATGTTTAAATTAATGAGCATTGATCCAGTCGAAGAGATGATGAGAGTGATGAGTTTAGGATTCTTTATTGCTGGATTATGTTTAACAATTTTCGGAAGTATTTTCCTCATCATTGGTTTGTATAAATATCGAAACAGAGAACTCTATTACAAATGAAGAATCAGAAATTTATTGGATAGTATGCCGATATTTGACGGTACCCTTCAGTTTGCATTCATTCACGCCCTCTGAAACTATAATGCCGTCAAATAAAGTTTCAAATGCTGCGAGTTCTTGTAGGGAATGGCTCGTTTTATTTATAAGAAAGATTGAAGATATTCGCTCATTTCGTCGTAGATTTGAAGCGCATTTACGCATGAATTTATAGGCAACATTGAAATCATGCCAGAGAATAAGATCCGTGAGTGAATCAAAGATTATTAGCAGATGTTTCTTTCCTTTAAATTCGTTGAGGACATTATTAATTGCGAACAGGATTTTATTTTCATTTAAGGGAATTTGGCCAAATTTTTTAAATTCAAAATTGGCAATTGATGAATCTAGAACTGTAAGCTCAATACACATGATATGATAATCGCTCAAATTCTTGAAATAAAAAGAGGAGTTTCCTTCTTGGGTGATAACTAGAATAAAGATATTTTTTTTAATTAAGTAATTAATATATTCACTAAGGAATTCTTCTTTATTTGATTCTATTGTAAATTCAAGCAGCAATTGCGTATTGTGTTGTAACCGAGTGGATGGATCGGGTAATATCGATTCCAAGAACTCATTACAATTCTTAAATTTGACGAAGATCACCGACCTCTATAACTGAGAATAATTTATCTATATGATAGACGACAAGATTCTCAATCACTATTGTTATTTCGTTGAAAATTTAAAAAGATATATAATATAAAAAGATAACATCAATTATTACACATTATCCCTGAACGCGATTTCGTAAAGTACCAACTTTTTCGATAGTCATATCGATGAGATCGCCGGCTTTTAAGGATTTTGGCGGTTTCCTTGCTGCACCCACTCCAGGAGGGGTTCCAGTTCCGATTATATCCCCAGGGAGTAATGTGATCGACTCAGAGATGAAGGAAACAATCTCATAAACATTAAAATTCATATTTCTTGTGTTAGAATTTTGCATTATCTCGCCATTCACCTTACATTCAACGTTTAAATTCATTGGATCTTGGATTTCGTCGGATGTCACAATCCATGGACCTAAGGGAGCGAAAGTATCAAAGCTTTTAGAGCGAAAAAATTGCTTATCAGCCATTTGTTCCATTCTGGCAGATACATCGTTTAGAATCGTGTAGCCCAAGATGTAGTTCTGAGCCTCCTCAACCAGGACACGTTTACATTCTTTGCCGATGACAATTGCCAATTCTACCTCGTAATCCAGGAATTGAATTGGGCGTAGTTCTTTCCCAATTTTCTTGCGCACCTTTGGTATTTGGATTTCATCATCCATTCCAATAACTGCAGTAGGCGCTTTCGCAAAGAGCATCGGGAGTTTTGGCAATTTTTGACCAGTTTCCTCCGCATGATCACGATAATTTAACCCTAAACACATTATTTTCGATGGTTTTAAAATGGGAGCTAAAATTTTAACATCAGTTAGGGAGATTTTTTCAATTTTATCTGAAGATTTTTTTAAAACTTCATCTAATTCGGGTCTTAAAGAGATATAATTATTGAAAAAATCAATATCACGCTCTACCAATGAGAGATCTTTCCCTAAAAATTGAATAACATTTTTTAAACTAAGAACGTGGCTCGGCTCTAAGAGTATGCCGCAGTTAATTGTTCCGTTCTGCCTATAGTTGAGAAATTTCATTAATGCATCTCTGAAAGCTTTCTTATAAATTAAACGAAATTTAGTTAAGGGTGAATAATCTTACTTATAAAAATTGTTTTAATTAGAATTGGTGAATGTAAATGCCAACACAAGTAAAAGCGACATGGGTTGAAAATATTGCGTTCAAGGTTAACGTAAAAGATTTCCCTGAATTCATTATGGATGAGCCGAAATCATTCCATGGAAATGATCTGGGGCCCAGTGCCGGTGAATTTTTGTTAGTGTCCATCGCAGGGTGTCAGGGAGTCTCCTTTATGTTTTGCCTGCAAAAATTCGGCATCGAAGTCGAGGAAATAGTAGTAAATGTTGAATCAAAGATGGCGCACGTCTTTCGCGAAAAATATGAACGAGAAATTCTTAATATAGTTAAGATCGATGTTGTAATCGATGTGAAACTAAAGGATCCAGAGGATGAAGAGGATCTTTTAGAGTGTTTTGAGGTTTATAGGAAATACTGCGTTGTAACGACTTCTGTAGAGCATGGAATTCCGTATGAAGTGAAATTAAATCATTCATATTAATTAGGCGGAAAAATTTTAGTGTGCGATTTAGTATTATTATTTCATTTATCGAATGAAGTTGGACACAGTTAGATATTTTAAACTAAAAATGGATAATAAGGAAGACTATAATGTGGAAAAATCCGAAAAAGATGTCCTAAAAGGGATTGTTATTTCGAAATTCGGGGAAATGGGGCCAGAAGCTATTGCGTGGTATCCTGAGGAATTTGCGAATATAACATTGACAGAAATTTCTATTAAATCGGTTTCCATTCTTGCAGGTGAAGATGGTGCTATGCCCCCTCCTGAACATCTTTCGGTATTATCTTTACCTAAATTGCACATGACAGCTGTTATATTTGTATTTGAATTAACAGAACCTGAAGCTCGTGGAGGGGTAATACTAGCAACTATTTCAGTCCTTTTTAATGAAAAGTATACATCCGTGATCTACAAAACAATGGAAGACCTCGTGAAATTAATTACTCCGATGGAGAGCCTGAAGGACTCGATCAAAAACAATGAAGATATCACGGGTTCTCTAAAGACTCTCTTTAATCAACTAAAAGAGTTTCTAGATTCTTGTCAACAAGATGAGATTACGAGATATCAAATAGCAGCTCAGGTACAAAAACAATACAAACATAAATATTCCTTTAAGGTTGTTGTAATAGGGGATCCTCGGGTCGGGAAAACTACTCTGTTATTACGTTTTGTTGATAAAGCGTTTCGTGAACTATATATCCCTACGTTGGGAGTCCAAGTCTCTTTAAAAAATATGGATTATAAGGATACAACTTTGGTAAAATATAATCTCTGGGATATTGCAGGACAAGACCTATTCAATAAAGTACGGAATAATTTTTATAAGGGGAGTAACGCTGTATTAATTCTTTATGACGTAACAAACCCGAAAACTTTTGATAATGTAGAGCACTGGTATTTAGATCTATCAAGTGCTCTCGGGGAAAAACCTGGATTTTTAATTGGGAATAAAATAGATTTACCACGCCAAATAAATAGATTAGATGGAAAGGATTTGGCGGAAAAGTTAGATCTAAGTTTTATAGAAACTTCAGCAAAAACTGGGGAAAATGTGGATAAAATATTTGAAGATCTAGCTGAACGCCTAATAAAGATGGATTAAGGTGATTTAATCAATAAAATCTTGGATTAGGTTTACTGAAAAAAGCTACTACTTCAAACACCGCCGAGGAGAGTTCTATTAATTAAATATACGCGCGATAGAGTTCAAAAATTTGATCTATCATCAACCCAGCAGTTTTGAATTGTGTTAATTCACCGCTCCATACCGCTAAGTTTTCCCTAAACTTGTCTTCAAATTCCTTCATAAAGGTGGCTAACTTCATTTCATGCCATTCAGAAGTTTTGCCATCGACAATTAACGCAGTCACAACTAATTCGCCTTGATTAAGTAAAATTTCGAATTCCTTATACGCCATTTTCCGGATGGGCACCGATTTTGCTTTAATTTCTGAACCGAAGGACTGGATGGCAGTTAAAAAGCCACTAATCAAATCGGGGTCAATTTCCCAGGTCCCGAATTTGCGATGGTAAAGTGCAGATCCGACACTTCGGTGTATGATTAGTAGATATCGAAGTTGAAGCAAATATTGTTTTTTATCTTCAATCTCCTTTGGAATTTCCTCTTTTTGGAGAAAATCAATTTGGAGAACTCCGCCAATTTCTTCTTCTAACTCCTTTAAAAAGGCGTGGGTTGCGTTAGTAATTGGTTTTAAAGTAGTTAGAGTTAGAATATCGTTTATTGGATCTAGTGTTCCCTCTAATCTTGAATTAGATAATAGAGAAACGAGTTTATCTTTCAATTGGGAGGATTTCGTATGAATCGCTTTTGCCAGATATTTCAATTCAGCGCGATAGCCTTCAAATGCTTTAATCACGAAATAAATCCTTTCAATCATTTTATTTTCAGCCAGGTTATCTCCCAATTTCTGTAGAGCATTTTCAATTATATTTGTCGTTTTCTGCCACGCTTTCATTTGTTCTTCAGTAATTGTTGAGAAATCTGCAAACCTTTTTAAATTTTCTTTAAGAAAAACATCAATTTGTGAACTACCTTTTCTTAATAACATATGAGTATCCTGAATATTACTTTGTAACGAGGATTCCTCATCTAAAACTTTATTATTTTCCAAGCTATTATTATAATGTTTCAGAAAATTCGAAAATTGTTTAGATATAACCAGTTTTTGATTTTTAATAATGTGCTCAAGTTTTTTTTGCTGGGTTAGTAAATCTTTCTCTGCTGATAGATTATTAATTTGGTCTAATAATGTTCGCATTGATTGGAGAAGAAACACTTTGTCATTTTCCAATTCTAAAACGATTGTATTCACGAGCTTTTTGAAAGTTTTATATTGTCTCGATATTTCTTTTATAGAAGTGTTAATTTCTAATTCAAATTCATTACAAGTCTGATTAAATTCGGAAATAGCCGTTTCGAGCTTTGATTTTGCCTCTTGAATGTTTTCATGTTTAATTAAATTTTCAATATCATGTTTAAGTGAATCGAATCGCTCCGTTTCAGTCTCAAGAAATTTCTTTACTTTATTGTTTAATTCATTTTTCTTAGTGAGTTCAGTTTTTTCGTGGAAAGTTGTTAGAAGCTCTTCTTTTTGAGATGTCCATTCAATTTCTAACTGTTTTAATTTATTTTTAAGTAATACTCTAAATTCATTAAATGAAATATTGAAATTAGTAAAACTTGCCAGCTTATTTCCAATATCCTTCTCTAAATTTTGAGATATTGTTGTGTTAAAGGCTATTATGTTGTTGTCCTGCGTTTCTAGTTCTTTCGATACTAACTCAAATTCCTTTTTCTCAATTTTTTCTTTGATAAGAGTTTGACTCTCAGCCAATTTTGCTTTAAAAGTTTGTATATCTTCATCGATTTTATTCGGTAAATTCTCTCGTACTGTCAAAATTTTTGTTGCTTCCTCAAAAATTTCCTTTAAGAGTTTTATTTTAGAATCTAGGAGATTTTTTGACGCTTTAACCGTTTCAGTTATTTGAGTTATTTCAATAGATTCATTGAATTGAGAATTTTTTTCCGTTAAATCTTTAAAAAAGGCATCAATATTTTCATTTAATTCAAGGACTTTTATATTAGCCAATTGATGATTTTTATAATTTTGTTGGAAAAATTTCTTAAAGTTTTGAGTTAATAAATCGACTTTATCGATAAATAACTGAAGATATTCTTCAAAGTTTTTTATGATTCTTTGTTCTTTTGAAAGAAGTTCTTCATGTTCTTTAGATTTTTCTTTTTCATCGATAAGACCAGTCATTTTATCTTTAAATTTATCCATATACAAAATTAATGTCTTTTTATTAATAGGCCACTGTTCAAAAAAATCTTTCATTGTTTCTTTGAAATCTATGTATCGAAATTTTGATAAAATTTCAGTTAAATTTCCCTCAAATTCATCAATTTCTTTATTAAAACTAGTTACTCCAAGTTCCAATTTTTTTCGGGCTTGTTCTATCTCCTTTTGTTCTAATAATTTTGAAATTTCTTCAGTTATTGTGTGGGGAATGGCAAGAAATTGTTGAAAGGTTACTTCAATAGTTTGGCGGGTGGGGGAGATTTGTGCTTTTTCATCAAAAATTGTGTCAACTGGAATCTTTTGCTCTAAAGTAATAAAATTTCGTGGGAGATTAATATTTGATAACAGATAAAATTTCTTGAATGTTTTCTTTATCTCCTTTATCTCGCCCTCAATAAAATTTTTCACTATGAGATCAAAAGAAACTGTTTTTACTCGCTCCTCAGCATTTGGAAATTCAAAATTTTTACTAAATTCAGATAAATTAATTTCAATTGGCTTTTGATTTTGAATAGTTTTTATTAAACTTCTACCAATTTTTTGAGTAACCACATTACTTGTTTCTAAATAATCATTAAAATAATCCAGTTGATCTAAGATTTTACCAGCAAACCATTCCTTAGAGAGTAAATAATAGGCTACACTCTCGACCATATCTTCAGAGACGGAAGTTTTTTTTGCTATAGGGGCTAAATAGATTTTATCCTTGGATGAACACTGTCTTAAAATGGCATCCTCAATTTGCTCAATTAATGGATCAAATACCATTAAAATAATTAGATAAGATAATATACTACTAAGGATATTTGACATTGTATCCATTATCTGTTCCGAATACCCACCGTCGCCTCGTTTTAATCCTAATAAAAAGTTATAGATTGCGCCTAATTGAATTAAATTAATTTGTTTTAGTAAATAGAATGGTACAACACTCCAAAAGGTATCTAATACTACAGGCATTTTTTTCTCAATGCCGAATCCACTATTTTGATGTTGAAAGGGTATTATACTTTCCAATAAAGCCACATAATCAATATCTTCTGTATCTAAAAGATAATAAGAGAGTATTTGGAATATTCTATCAATTTCTTGAGTATATTGATCTTTTTTCAAGAAACCAAGAATTTCTTTTATATCTAGTCGATCAACACTATCCAGAATTAATAATGCATTTATAGCAAAGAAAGTCGATTTGTAGGATGGTCTACCTTTACAGATAATGCATTTTTCCAACTCACAATGTTTGAATCCCTTACTCTTTTGAAGTTTTAAGATGAATTCAATATTTTCAAGGAAATTTTCATGACATAAACTGCACAAATTTTCCCATTTTGTATCGGATGAAGATGATTTTTGAACAACTCTGTTACAGATAATGCATGGCTTTTTTTTTGCAGCTAAGGGAGATTTACAATTAAAGCAACTTTCAGTTTTAAAGAGTTGTTTCTTACCACAATTAGAACAAAATACTTGTTCATCAAAGGGACGCTCCTTAAAAACACCCATCATATGTAAAAGTGCAATTGCATAAAAAGTGGACCAAAGGTCCGCAGTATCACCATCAATCCTATTTGAATAGCCCCCAGTTTGTAATTGATGCTTTAAGATATAGGTAATAAGTTTTTTTCTATTAGTTTCTGGAAATGCACCCAGTTTTTTTAAATATATCACTGCCCAGAAGGTTTCTTCTAAGGAATTGTAAAATCCTTCGGTATTTTCCCCTGATTTTAAAAAGTTCATCATTCCTTGGGTATTAATGGGAAGGTCTATTGGAAATTTCGAATCTTTAGCCTTTATAATCCATGGAAGTTCGTTTATCATAATGCAACCGATTCAATTCATTATTATTTAGATAAAAACTTATTAGGAGGATATACTTTTCCTAATTCAAATTCACAATAATAATTAATAAAAGAGCGTAATTATTAAAATTTTTATTAGAAAAGTAATTTAATGGAGCTATGATTTATGCCAGGCATTATAGGATATGGCGTTTATCTCCCCTATTATAGGATAAAATTTTCCGATATCGCCGAAGCGTGGAATAGAAAAATAAAGTTACCTAGTGAGAAAACTGTTCCTGCGCCAGATGAAACACCACTTACTATGGCTCGCAATGCAGTTGTAAATGCAATTAAACACGCAAATATTCCTTCCGAAGATATTGGTGCAGTTTATTATTGTTCTAACTCGAGTCCAATTGAAGGATCATCTGCACAAGATATTGCAATTGTAGCGTCTTTAAATTCAGATGCAAGCGTTGTAGATTTACATAGTTCTCCTCGAAGCCTTACCACTGCAATACGAATGTGTTTGGATGCTATCAATGTTAAGAGAATAAAATATGGGTTAGTTGTAGGAGCAGATATCCTCGTGGGAGGATTAGGCACGAGTGCAGGTGATATAGCCTCGGAGTATGTATCAGCTGCCGGAGCTGGGGCAATTATTCTTGGTACTGATGGAATTATTGCCGATCTTGAAGAAATCACATCGTATATGACCGGTATGAAAGAACGGTGGCGTGACCTAAAGGATCAATTTCCTCATGTAGGGGATGGACGGTTTATTCGTGATTTTGGATATATTGCTCATGTAGTAAAAACAGGAAAAATGCTTTTAGAAAAAATCAATCGTCCGATAGATGAATTTAAACATATCCTTTTACAACAACCCCATGCACAATGGGTTCAGCGCGCTCTGGGTAAATTAGGGATATCAAGAGAAGCTCTGAAGGCAAAATTGACAGCCCCTGGAATGCATATTAATAAATTTGGCGATCTGGGCGCTGCTTGTCTTCCTGTTGCCTTAGCAGAAGTGCTTGACAAGGCGCAGCCAGAAGAAAAAATCTTGACAATTTCTTATGGCGCAGGCGGGAGTGATGCGCTTAGCTGGATTGTAAAAAGTTCCATTAATAATAAAAGGGACCGGACAACCCCCGTCGAAAAATTTCTTAAATATAAGGAGTATGTTAATTACACAACACATCTGAAATATAATAAGGTAATTTCACAATTCATTTAATGAGGTGAACAAATGTCGACTCCACCCTTATATCGAGATTTAGCAATTAATATGAGATTTGAAGGATTGAAATGCAAAAATTGTGGATACATTGCCTATCCTGAATATCATCGGATCTGTTTAAAATGTGGTACGATTGATCAATGGGAAAAGGTCAAATTAACTCCTACAGGGACCGTTCATACCTATATAGTGTCTTACTATCTACCTGCGGAGTTTGAAACGCCTCTACCATTGGCAATTGTTGATTTAGATCCGCCCGGAGGACGTATTTATGCGATATCCACTGAAACGAAAGCAGAAGAAATGAAAGTGGGGTTACGTGTTGAAATTGATTTTCGTGAGATTTTTCATAAGGATGGATTGAGTGTCCCTTCATTTAAATTTAAACCATTGAGGGAGTGAGATATAATGAATAAAGAAGTAGCAGTAATTGGAGCAGGAATGATTAATTTTGGCGAATTATTTGAGAAGAATGTCGACAATATGATCGAAGACGCCTATATCAATTGTCTCAAAAGTGTAGATAATGGGATTGACCCAAAAGAGATTGAGGCGGGATGGATAGGATCGGCTTATGAAATGTCAGGTGCGTCACTTGCCGTCCCAACCGGACTTTTCAGAATTCCAATAAGTCGTAATGAGAATGGGTGCGCTACTGGTTCGGATGCTTTTCGTAATGCTTGTTATGCGGTCAAGGCGGGAATTTACAAAGTTGTTTTGGTCTGTGGAGTAGAAAAAATGCGAGATGCATCAGGTGGACTTATTGCAAAGGCTGCAGCTAAGGATGGCAGAACGATGTGGCGATCTCGAGCGCGTACTATGCCAGCATTCTTCGCTTTACGTGGGACTCGCCATTTCCATGAGTTCGGTTCCAAAAGGGACCATCTTGCAATGATTTCTGTAAAAAACCATCATAATGGACATCTTTATCCTTATGCCCATTATAAATTCGAAACAACTGTTGAAAAAGTCTTGAAGGCACCCATAGTATCATGGCCCCTTGGCTTATATGATTGTTGTCCAATTACGGATGGAGCTTGCTGCGTCCTCCTCGCCCAGGCAGATGTTGCAAAAAAATATACAGATACGCCTGTATGGTGGCAGAGCGCAGGGTGTGGAATTGGTTCATGGATGCGGGGGTTAGATGAGAGTTTTATCGGCTTTCCGGCCAGTGTGGTGGCTGCTAAAGAGGCTTATAAACATGCAGGAATAACAGCAAAGGATATTCAAGTAGCCGAAGTACATGACTGTTTTACAGTAACGGAAATGTTGGACTATGAAGACCTTGGCTTCTGTAAAAAAGGCGAAGGGCATAAGATGATCGAAGAGGGAATCGTTAACTTAGATGGATCACTTCCTGTTAATCCATCAGGAGGATTAATTGCGAAAGGGCATCCTATTGGCGCTTCAGGTGTAGCGCAAGTTGCGGAGATTTATGAACAACTCCGAGGAACAGCTGGGAAAGTTCAAGTACCCGATGTTGAAATTGGTTTACAACATAACATCGGTTTGGGACGCGGTGCAACAGGTTCCGCGAGTGTCGTCAATATCCTCCGTCGATGAATTGCCAAAATTTATCTATTTTTTTAATAAAATTCAATTTTAAAAGGAGTAAGGAGAATAGATGATTATTTGAAAAAATACCTTGTGTATTTAATAGTAGTGATCATCATCGCTATTCTAGTGGGGATATTAGCTTGGATGGGGCTCGATGTTGATATCGATATTCCTCCACCATAATTCTTGTTTGGATCCTATAATTTTGGTCTGAACCACGGGGTAACAGACTCCGCGAGCCTCTTCAACATCCCTTTTCAACGAAATTTATTATTCTTTTCCTTATATTAACCAGAAAGGCGATCTTTGTTTGTTTTGAATATAAATAAATACTTTAGAAACGATAGAGTTATAAAAAAGAAATTCTTGTATAAAACCATATAACTTAACCAAAACGAGGTAAAATGGGAATGGATCCATCAACGCAAAGATATCTATTATATACGTTAGTAGGATTGACTATCGCTATTTTGGTAGCAATTTTGGCAATTTATGGGCTCGACGTAGATTGGTAGTATTGTAATTAAAATACCCTTTAATTTTTTATTTTTTTTATCTTATTTTATCTAATTTTAGGGGAAAGATAATAGGCGGTTTATTTATTATCCAGCTGAGTTATTCAGGTTTAAAATTAGATGAATAAAAAAAAGAAAATATGGGATTTATTTGGTTCTAATTCTTATAGAGTGCTCATTTTTTCTTCGGCGGCTTTGATTAATGCAGCATAGTCGTCCATATAATGTTCCTGAATGATTTCACGATAGCGTGTTAAGAGTTGAGTAACATTTTTAATTATATTAATAATTACATATGGTTCTGTTGCGGATTCGAGGAGTTCGCGTGTTTCGATAAGTTTTAATTTCACTCCCCGAGTTATTCGATCCTCCATACTCACAGGGAAATATTCCTGAATGAGTTTGTCGGTGCCTTTAAATGTGGTCTGATCACCTCGCCATACAGCTACTTTTGCACCATAGCGGTCTTCGAATGCTTTTGTGAAGTTCTCTGTGCGATTTTGGATGATAGGAAAGACTTTCGCAGATATAAGGGCAGTTATCACATTGGTACTATAACTTAGAATGACTTTTTTATCCTCTAAATCGATGATACGGAGTTTCCTTTTGCTTTTCATGGCGTCTGTTACAAAGGAAGCGATAGCCATAAGGGCGGCACTTATAAGGGCAGGGTCCTGAATTTCTATGCCGAAGGAATACCCATAGATACTCAGCCCATCTTTTGTTAAAATGAAGAGATTTCGTAAATGTTTCTCCCAATTACGAGTCTGTAGCTTTCGTCGTGTGTAAGTGATCACTGGAAACGAAACGATCGCTAAGGCAAAGAGAGAACCTATTAAAATGAACAGCCCTAACATGGAAGATTCTGGGTTTACCGTAATTTGGAAAGAATAATACCCCACCTCAGCTCCATTCGTCCAAAAAACTGTAACAGTATAAACTCCGGTTTCAAGATTGGTGTCTAGGAGGAATTCAGAAGTATTAAGAAGCCCATTTATAGAACTCAAATTCGTCTCAGAATAGATTAGTTGCCCTGTAGGTGATGTAAAGTTAATTGTGGCATTCCCTCCTGAGATAGGGTTATTGTTACTATCTTCTATCCATGCTTCTAATTTTATGGTCTGGCCAAGCTCAAACGATGATGCCGCTTGGAATCCTGATTCGCCTTTTACTCTCGGATGAATGGTATGACAATAATTGGGTGAGATGAAATGTCCAGAATAGATACCATGTTCAAGTGGCATACCCATAAACGGTAATTTAAATAATCCAAGATAAGATTGATTATAGACTTTTAGTGGTCCAAAAAATATCTCGCTCACTTGTGTGTCATACGGATCAAGAAAATCTATGTAATCCCAATCATCTTCAAAAGCAAACATTTCTGTCGGCATAGCCCATGCATCTTTTACATAACGATGAGAGTAAATCATTGTCCATTCTATTTTAGTGGATGTTGCATTGTAATAGCCACTAACTGGAACTGTATAGACGTACATTATTCTAAAAAAGAAATTTATATTAGGAATCGAAAAATTCGTCGTGATTGTTACATTGAACGACTGGCTAAGCGGAACAGGAAACTTCATATTTAAATACGCTTGATATCCATCTCCGCCCCACGTCCCAATTCGGGTTTGATATGCTTTGGTTTGATTGTTTACATAAAATGTGAGATCTGCGATACTAGGATCTATAACTATTCTATATTCGATTTTACATAACATGTCTGTTGTACTATCGTTTGAAATGGGATTCCACGCTGAGCCATCGTAGGTAAGAGTTGTACCTTTATTATAGATGGAATTATTATATTTTTCAGCCTTCCATGAGTGATTTCCGGGCCATCCTACCTCCATACCCGCTCCTGAAGTACGATACATTTCCAAAACAATATAATAGGTCTGAGAAGGTTTTAAAACATTGCCACTAACCCAGAAATACCGCCATTCCGACATGCTATAGGAAAGCCAATTTTCCCATGATTTTGCAATTATTGTACTTATACTAGCATCAAAAATATAAACAATACCAAAATATGAATATGATGCATTCAAGCTATGATTTAAATAAAGAGAGACAGCCTGAACAGAGCATAAAGTGGAAACATTAAATTCTTGTGCGACCTGTATGGCATTTGAAATATTCACTCGGGCGGAATCATTATCAGCTATAACCTGGATTGAGGGGGAGCTCCCATTTATGAATCCCTGTCCATAAATTTCAAAACTATTTGCAAGGAATTCATAATCCTGTACGTTTGTCACATTGGGTGGAAATATCGCAGATGAACGATTATCATTCCAAATTATAGGAGGAACTGCAGGAGGATTCTCCCAAAAGTAGAGGATGGATGCATCCCCATCATAATTTCCCGTGAAGTAGTGCGATGTAGATCCGTTATTCGCTTCTACTTTTCTATTCATAACAAAAAATATCGAGAAGAAAATTAGAAATACCCATAAACTACAAAAAATCTTTTTTCGGAGCATATAATTTCCACCTATTGTTTCTATTCCTACGATTAATGAAGAAAAAAATGTAAATGTTATCGAAGGTTTTAATGTAAAGCGTAGTATAAATGTCTTCTGAAAAAAAACATATGCAGTAATGCGATTAAGTTCCAAAAAAGTAGGAATGCTACTGTAAAATTAAAATTATATAAAGGCAAATATCATAAATTATGAAGGATATTGGCAATACAAATTCTTAATTCCTTACTAAATTTGTAAAGATCATTGTCCCTCTGAGGCGATTTTCTTCGGGCAAATCCTAGTATATTATGAGCCCACGCAATATACTCCAAAAGCTTCCCACTAGGATAAATTGAAAAAAAACAACATTAAAAAACAATTCTTTTCTTCTCGTTAGTATTAATTTCACAACCAATGCTACAGACCATCTAAGAGAAAGCCTCAAATTTTCATTTCGTGAGGAATGAAATAGTTAAACATAATATTTTAATGTAAAGTTAAAAAACGTTATTTGGTTGTTGAGAGATTTATCCCTACAAACATGATAATGAATGAGTAGATGACCTAAAATCACATGATATGGTGAGATAAAAGAAGGCGAAGTAAATGAAGATAGGAGTCTATGTATGTGAGTGTGGTATAAACATTGCAGCCACAGTAGATATGGAAAAAGTCGTGGAGTTTGCGAATGATTTACCTAATGTGGCAGTGGCACGTTATTATAAATTCGTGTGTAGCGATCCGGGGCAGGAAATGATTCAAAAGGACATTGAAGAAGTAGGGTTAGATAGAGTGATTGTTGCTGCTTGTTCGCCTCGGATGCACGAGCCTACTTTTCGTGGTACTGTAGAGAAAAAAGGTATGAATCCTTATTGTTTTGAAATGGTAAATATTCGAGAACAAAACTCATGGGTTCATACGAGTCGCGAGGATGCTACGAGAAAGGCGATGACCTTGATAGCAGGAGCAGTTAGTCGAGCTGCCTTGCTCGAACCTCTTATTCGGACGAAGGTCAGCGTGACACCTCAAGCGATGGTAATCGGCGGTGGTATCGCAGGAATACAAGCTGCACTCGACATCGCCAACAATGGGTATAAAGTGTATTTAGTTGAAAAATCGCCCACAGTTGGAGGGCGTATGGCGCAATTAGACAAAACTTTTCCCACTCTAGATTGTTCCGCCTGTATCCTGACGCCGAAAATGTCGGATCTGGGGCGGCATCCAAATATTGTTTTACTTCCTAATACAGAGGTTATAAATGTTGATGGATATATTGGCAATTTTAAGGTTACTATTCGAAAAAACGCAACTTATGTTATTCCTGACAAATGTAACGCGTGCGGGGACTGTGCAGATATATGTCCCGTGATTGTTCCTAATGAATTTGACCTTGGACTGAGTCCACGGAGAGCAATTTATATCCCCTTTCCGCAAGCAGTTCCCAATAAATACGTAATTGATGATAATACATGTATTAAATGTGGTTTATGCATAAAACCATGTGAACCGGAAGCAATCGACCTCAATTTGAAATCAGAGGAAGAAATAGTGGAGGTAGGTGCCATTGTCATGGCATCTGGGTTTGATATATTTGATGCATCCATAGCTGAATTTTATGGCTATGGAAAATATGAAAATGTCATCAATGGTCTTCAGATGGAGCGTCTTTTCAGTTCTTTTGGTCCGACATTAGGAAATGTCGTAAAAATATCTAATCCAGATGAGGCCCCAGAACGTGTTGCGTTCATTCATTGTGTTGGAAGTAGAAGTCTACAAGAAGGATTTAATCCATATTGTAGTCGAGTTTGCTGTATGTATTTGATAAAGCAAGCCAGGTTATATAAAGAAAAGCATCCAGAAGCGGAATGCGTCCTTTTTTACATAGATATTAGAGCTTTTGGAAAAGGATTCGAAGAATTTTATAATGCTACACAAAATCAATCTGGAGTCCGATTCATTCGAGGGCGGGTTGCTGAAATTTTTGAGAATCCAGACAAAACCTTAACGATTCGTGCGGAGGATACGCTTTTAGACCGCCCACTTGAATTAATTTTTGATTTGGTTGTGTTAGGCGTAGGCCTTGTTCCAAAATCCGATCTCATAGAGTTAGCAAGGTTGTTTAACCTATCACGTAGTCCCGATGGATTCTTAATGGAAGCGCATCCTAAATTGCGTCCAGTTGATACTTTTACAGATGGGGTGTTTTTAGCAGGATGTGTTCAAGGTCCGAAGGATATTCCAGATACTGTAGCACAAGCAAGCGGGTCTGCTGCGAAGACATGTGAAATTTTATCGCAATCACATTTATTAATCGAACCGATAACATCCATTGTAAATGAGCTTAAATGCCGAGGGTGTGGATTCTGTGTAGAGATATGCCCTTATAACGCCATCGAATTGAAAACGGTAAATAGATACGGGCACCTCGTAACTGTTGCTACTGTCAATGAAGCCCTTTGTAAAGGTTGTGGATCGTGTAATGCAGTTTGTTTGTCAGGAGCAATAGAACAAAGACATTTCAAGGATAACCAGATCCTTGCAATAATTTCCACATTTACACAGAGTGGTGTGTAACATGACTAAAAAAGATAAGTCAGAAGATTTTGAACCAAATATCGTCGCGTTTTTATGTAATTGGTGCTCGTACGCAGGAGCAGATTTGGCAGGAACGAGCCGAATTAAATATCCGCCAAATGTGAAAATTATTCGCGTGATGTGTTCCAGCCGAATTAACCCACTTTTTGTCATTAATGCACTCCAACAGGGGGCTGATGGTGTATTAATATCAGGTTGCCATATCGGGGATTGTCATTACATTTATGGAAATTATTACACTCGAAGAAGATTTGCTGTTCTAAGGGAACTCTTAAAATATATTGGAATTGATCCCCGGAGGTTTCGCCTCTCTTGGGTTTCAGCTTCAGAAGGTATACGATGGGCAGAAGTTATAACCGCAATTGTGAGTGACGTCAAAAAATTAGGTCCTATGAAAAAATTTCAGCGGGTGATAGCTAAATGAACCTTGATGAGATGAAAGAATTAATTAAAGACTTAGTCGCGCAAGACGATGTCAAATATGCAATTGGTTACGAGAAAGGAACATATGGAGCAAGAACCAGACCGAGCTTTGCGTTCAAGCCAGAAGGCGTTGATAGGTTCATATTCAATCCCTTATGTGTAGCTAATCTAGCAACCTTTCTCACGAAAGAAGAAAAATTACCTTTGCCACGAGGACAAACTGCAGAAAAAAAGAAAATAGCTATCCTTGTAAAAGGCTGTGACAGCCGATCTATTGTTAAATTGCTTCAAGAGAAAGGCATTGAACGGGATGAGATAATTATTTTTGGTATTCCCTGTGTAGGAGTAATTGATTTAAGAAAATTAAAGAAGAAATTGAAGGGAATCACCCAAGTTGATGATGTTTTTGAGGAAGATGGAAAATATATAGTCAAATCGGGAGATAAATCAATAGAAATTCCCAAGGATGAGGTCATTGCGAATAAGTGTTTGACCTGTGAGTGCCCTAATCCAGTTATTTATGACCATCTTTTGGGTAAAAAAGTAAAAGTTGACAAGAAAGAAGATTATCGGACGATTGAAGAATTGGAAAATATGACTCCAGAAGAACGGTGGGCTTTCTGGGAAGATCAATTTACGGAATGTATACGATGCTATGCCTGCCAAAATATTTGTCCTATGTGCTATTGCCCTGTATGTAAGGCAATAGATCTTGCACCGCAATGGATTCGTCGGTCAGTGAATGCCTCTGAGAATACTGCATATCATTTAATGAGGGCTCTTCACCTCGCTGGAAGGTGTATTGCTTGTGGTGAGTGCGAGAGAGCATGTCCTAAAGGAATTCCCTTAACGAAGCTTTACAAGAAATTGGAAAAAGAAGTGAAGCGGATATTCGAATATGTCCCCGGAATGGATGAGGAAGATAAACCACTTATGTCATTTTTCAAACCTGAAGATGAGAAAATTGACGAGGATATTATGTAGTGGGGTGAAAAATTGTCAAAAATTCTAAAAAAAGATAAATTAACGCAATGGGCCAAAGATTTAATGAAGAAATACACATTATACGCACCTATCGTTAAAAATGAATTACCTATGTTCAAACAAATTTCAGATCCAAAAAATATTACATTGGATTTTATAAATACTGTCACTTCGCCTAAAGATTTATTCTTTAAACAGACGGAAACTCTTTTCACCTTTAAATTAGGGAAAGAAAAAGATATCAAACCTGTAGAACCATCCGAAAAATTTGTGGTACTAGGGATAAGACCGTGTGACGCGAAAAGTTTGTCAGTTATTGATGATATATATGAGAAGGACTATGTTGATGTTTATTATTTGAAGCGAAGGCAGAACTCTATTCTTATCGGAATAGCTTGTAATGAACCTGATCTGAATTGTTTCTGCACATCTGTTGATGGGTCTCCTGCAGGAACTGAAAATTTGGATATATCATTAACTGATTTGGGAGATAAGTACTTCATTGAAATTTTAACAGAAAAAGGGCAAAATTTAATAAATGAATCTCAGTCACTATTTGAAGATGCCTCTGCTGATGATGAAAAGAAGAAAATCCAACTCCAGAAGGACGCATTGGAAAAATTTGTCCGTGGTGTTGATACAGAGGGGCTGGTACAGAAATTAGATAAACTCTTTGATAATGATATTTGGGAACAGCTATCTATGAGATGCCTAGGATGTTCAATTTGCACATATAACTGTCCAGGATGTTATTGTTTTGATATTCAAGATGAAGTCGAGGGATTAGAAGGATGTCGAATTCGTGTCTGGGATACGTGTCAAAGTCCGGAATACACATTACATGCATCAGGACATAATCCTAGGTCCGCTCGAACAGAGCGTATGCGGAACAAAATTCTCCATAAATTCCTATATCTTCCCAAAAATGTGAATATGTTTGGTTGTTTCGGATGCGGTCGTTGCATTGAACTTTGTCCTGAGAATTGCGATATTCTTGATGCCCTACATAAATTAAAGGAGGTTCCGGTTAATGAGTAATCCATACACGCCACATCTAGCGACTATTCAAGACATCAAATTAGAAGTCGATGGAGCAAGGCCAATTAAAACCTTTACTTTTACGTTTAACGATAAAACCATCCAAGAATCGTTCAAATATATGCCCGGGCAGACTATTATGATTAGCGTGCTTGGTGTAGGAGAAAGCATGTTCGCAATTTCATCTTATAAAGAAGAATACCTTCAAGTCAGTGTAATGAAGGTAGGGCTAAATACTTCTGCACTTCATGGCTTAGAAATAGGAGATATAATTGGAGCCAGAGGACCTTATGGAAATCCATTTCCCGTTAAAGACTGGGAAGGAAAGAATATTGTCTTCATAGGCGGTGGTATTGGTCAGGCACCACTTCGCCCAATAATACAATATATGCTCGCAAATCACGAAAAATATGAAAAATTAACAATTATCTATGGTGCCCGAACATCAGGGGATTTAGTTTACAAAGACGAGTTATTTGAATTAGAAAAGACTGGTGATATCGGTGTGCACCTTTCAATTGATGTTGAGGAAGAAGGTTGGACTCGCTTTGTAGGATTTGTACCAACCAACCTCATGGAAGTTAAACCTTCGCCTGAAAATACTATAGCAATCACGTGTGGCCCCCCTATTATGATAAAGTTCGTTATTCAAAATCTTGAAAAACTAGGATTTGCGCCAGAACAAATATATACAACACTTGAAGCAAGAATGAAGTGTGGAATAGGAAAATGCGGTCGATGCAATGTAGGAAACCTGTACATTTGTAAAGACGGCCCCGTTTTTTGTTGGGATGCCTTAAAAGAGATTAAAGCCGATTTGTAATTTTTTTAATTATTATTTTTTCAATTCATATTTTATTATATTGGCAGCTCTACGGATTTTTAGTTTTGAAAATGCAAGAATTTTTATATTTTCAAACGAAATTTTCGTAAAAAGTATTTTCTCCTAATGAAAAGGGGAAAAAATTTTTCTCCTAAGTTTTGGATATAGAATTGATGTTTCAATATATACTCAAACAAAATGAATGAAATGATTATACACAATGTGAAAAAATTTGAATTTAGAGAAAGCCGATTTATTGAACCCATTAAGATCTGGAGGTGGTGATAAGAACGGACGACAATAACGTAAGCATCGGAATATTTCTATGTCACTGAGGGCTAAATATTGCAAGTATTATCGATATGGAAGAATTAAAGAGGTATGCAGAGACCCTGAACGTTTCAGTGGTTGAGGATCTTCTTTCATTATGTACAACCGTGGGTGGAGATTTAATCAAAGAAAAAGTTGCCGAGCTTGACCTAAATCGAGTAATAATTGTGGCATGTACTCCAAAAACACATGAACCAGTTTTCATTCGAGTACTTCAAGAGGCAGGATTAAACCGAGGATATCTCGAATTTGTTAATATACGGGAACAGGGGTCCTTCGTTCATAAGACAAAGGATGAGGCGTTACAAAAAGCAAAAGATCTGCTTAGAGCAGCTGTGGAACGCGCTAGAGAGTTAGAGGAGATAATTACTCAAAGAGTAAAGGTTGTACCGTCAGCTCTTATAATTGGAGGCGGTGTAGCAGGCCTCAGCGCAGCTTTAAACCTTGCAAATGAAGGGTTTACTGTCTATTTACTGGAAAAATTACCCACTATTGGGGGTTATATGGCTAAAATGGATCGAACATTCCCTACGGACGACTGTGCTATATGAATTCTAGGACCAATAATGTTAGAAGTCGCAACCCATCCACTAATTAATCTCATTACCTACTCGGATCTCATAGAAGTTGAAGGACATATTGGAGAATTTAATGTAAAAATCAGGAAGAATCCCCGTTATGTGAACGAAGAAAAGTGTAATGGGTGTGGAGCCTGCATAGATATTTGTCCCATTTATGCACCGAACGATTTTGACATGGGGTTAGGATATAGAAAAGCAATCTATCGTCCTTTTGACCAAGCAGTACCTAATAAATTTCTCATTGATCGAGAAAAATGCATTGAATGTCGATTGTGTGTCAAAAAATGTGAACCAGAAGCCATTGAATTCGAACAAGAACCTGAGATTGTTACCCTTTGCGCGGGAACTATTATAATTGCTACCGGCTTTCAAACATATAATCCAATCAACCAATTTGGCTATGGAAAATTCGATAATATCATTACCCAAATTGAACTGGAACGGCTTCTTGCGCCGAATGGTCCCACATTGGGAGAAGTTATTCGTCCATCGGATAAAAAAATCCCACAGAAAATCTTTATGGTTCAATGCGTGGGCTCTCGAAGTTTAAGGGAGAATCTTCACTGTAGTGCAGGAGTTTGTTGCATGGTGGCAATTAAAAACTCAAACTTACTTAAACAACACATAGAGAATGCAGATATCACTATATGTTTCATGGATATTCGGGCAGCAGGTAAAGGATATGAAGAATATTTTCTTCAAGCTCGTAGAAATGGGATTAAATTTCTCCGAGGGAATATTGCGGACATAAAAGAGGATTCTACGACGAAAGATCTGATAATTCGCGTGGAAGATACTTTAAGTCAAGAGATTCTCCAACTTGAATCAGATTTAGTGGTACTTTCAACGGCAATGGAACCTTCAGTATCGACTGAAGAAATCGCTAAATTACTTCGACTAGAAAAAAGTGCGGATGGTTTTCTAAAAGAATATCATGCGCGGCTAAATCCAATTGATACGAAAATACCGGGAATCTATCTATGTGGAGGCGCCCAAGGACCAAAATCGATTGCAGATTCGGTTTCATCTGGAAAAGCTGCGGCATCCTCGGCATCGATTCCAATGATAAAAGAATTTCATGAGCTCGTCCAACTTGATGGGATCATCGATGAAGATCGATGCAGCGGATGTGGTCTTTGCGTTAATATTTGTCCATATAATGCAGTTACAATGAAAGATAACATCGCTAAAATTAATACAATACTCTGTAGGGGTTGTGGATCGTGTGCAGCAATCTGCCCCTCAGGAGCAGCAACTTTACGAGCTTATCGAGATACTATGTTTGAAAAGTATTTGGATGCCCTCTTATCTGAAACTTAAACCCCTTCAATGCTCCTACTTCAAAAAAACGAGGATGTAGGAAAGGAAGAGAATAGGCAACTCAAGGGGAATTAAAATTATATAAAAAAAGTAATTGAAAACGAAAAATTATTGGTAAAAATGTGAGTATCAAAAAATGTATTCTCTGAAACTTTCACCGGAAGATTTGATTAAATATTGCTATCAATGTGGAAAATGCACTGGAATTTGTCCTCTAGGGGAGACCAGTTTCTATTCACCACGAATTTTAATTCATAATGCTCTTTTAGGGAAGATGACAGATGCTGACCGTTTAGCCCAATGTTCCACATGTGATCTTTGCTCGAGCCGTTGCCCTATGGATGTAAAATTATCAGAATTTGTTAGAGAGGAACGGCACAAGCTTAGACAGCAAGGAGCTCTTCTTGCAGAGGCTCACTTTGGCATTTTTTCCACCCTAGCTAGGTTAATGGCTAATAACCAATCGGATACAAATCTAAATGCCTTTTTTACGAAGGAAGTAAAATTTTCAGAAACATCTGAGAATTTACTTTTTACTGGATGTCTATCACTTTTTGATACTCATTTTGAACATAATTATACAAATATCGCAATTAGCACAGTTAAAATTCTAAATTCTTTAGAAATAAAACCTCAAATTCTTGAAAACCAGAAGTGTTGTGGGCATGATCTCTTCTGGGGAGGGGATTATGAAAATTTTAAGAAACTAGGAGAATATACTATTGAAGCGATCGAAAATAGTGGTGTAGAGCGTGTTATTACGATATGTCCAGAGTGTTATCGGACTTTTCGATTAGATTATCCACGTTACGTAAGAAATTATTCGTTTAAGGTTATTAGTTTCGCTGAATTTTTAGAAGACCAATTAAAGGAAGGCCGCCTAGCTTTTCCATATGAATTTCCTATTAAAATAACATATCAAGATCCATGCCGGCTAGGCCGTCATATGGGAGTTTATGAAGCTCCTCGGAATGTCTTAAAGGCAATTCCCGGTGTTCAACTCAATGAAATGGAAGAAAATCGTGAAAATGCAATATGTTGTGGCGTAAGTGCATGGATGAATTGCAACCTTTAT
>JABXJU010000015.1 GCA_013375405.1 Candidatus Helarchaeota archaeon | reverse complement strand
AACAGCTCAAGCTCCAAGGCTGCATGTGGCGTGATATTGAAGGCCAATACTGTTATATTGCCCTTGTATTTATAGCTTACATACTCCTATGCTGGGCGAGCCATAACGGATATCTAGATTTCTATACCCCAGAATTGAAGACCCTAGGCAATAAGCAAACGGCATTCAAACGATTAAACGATGAACTCTTTGGGGAGTGGATTAGCCAATTAAAACAGAAATGTTCTAACTGTAAGATGGCTAAGCTCATCTATCACTTAACTTATGGGGTGAAGGACCAGTACGGTTAAATAGAGGAAGCAAAATAAGTGAAATTAACTTTAGTTGTCGAAGTTAAGTTATATAGAGATTTAACTTACTTAAAGATAGGAAAAAAATTGAGACGGAGTGGATGCACCCATGGGGAAAGGAAAGGAAGGTTCTAGAGGGCTTCGAAGATGTTGTAAAGTGAAAGGTACCGCCTCTTTCTCTATTTTTAACCCCAACCCCCTCCTCCCTACATTTCCTTTTTGATTAGGGGGCGGTACCCACCAAATTACTATCACCCTTGAAGATAGATATCCTTATAAAGTTCAACAGGAAAATTCTAAGATAAAATAAAGAGGTGGGTTTGAATGTACTATTCAACGAAAATGAAAATTGGGGCGTATATTGCAGGGGCAGTTGAGATCACTCTAATGATAATCGCCGTAATTGAGTTTATGGCTATAGATCTTACATCAGCAACCCCAGAAATGTTTATAGGATTGCTTATTGTGCTAATTTTATTACTGGTCGCGGCAGCAGTAGGTTCCGCATCTATGGTTTTCCTTGAAAGTAGTGTGAAGCACTTCAAAAAGAATTCCGAAGAATTCCGGTCAAAGATGAACTATTGCTACTCCTGCGGGTTCTCCTTGCAAGAAGCGACCACCGCCGAGATATGCCCAAAATGTAATTCGAAATTGGATCTATTAGATGTTATTGATGTATAGATGGATAAAAAGCTTAGAATTAATGTATAGGGAGGTGTTAGTATGGAAGAAGAAGAATTGACACTAAAAATTTCAAAAAAATTGATAGGGGAATTAGAACGGGTCAGCAGTATAATAGGGTATGACGTTCTGACGCTGGTCCGGGTAACTTTGGAAGACCACGCCCTGGGATACGAAACGTACATGGATAATATAGCATTCGGATCGTACAAGCAAGATAAAGCGAAGTTAGAGGAGATTTTCAAAGATAGCCCGGAAATTCTGGACCGATTGAATCGCCTCCATGACCGGATTAGCTCAGCTCCTGACGAAGATAAACGGGTTGAAATTTTAGCAATGGAATATGAAAAGTTTTACGCAGAGTTATATAAAGATCATAGAGAAGTGAGACTATTGCACATCGGCTATGAGTGTCTAATGTGTGGGAAACGGATAAACCCAGATTTTTTATGTCAAGCATGCCGAGAAAAGAAACAAGAGGTCTAAGGAGGGCGAAAAAATGACCGTACAAATCAAACTAATCAGGTTCTTACTAATCCCGAAATCCATCTTTGGTATTGAAGGCGATTAGGATAATGAGGGTATTAAACTTTGAATTGATTTGAATCAAGTGCTGGGATGTATGATGAGTAGTTGCAGTGATTGTGGAACAGAAGTAGAGGGCGATCATAATTTATGCCCTGCATGCTTTCAAAAGCTGGTAAATTCAAAGATTAAAGTCTTAAAACCTTCTACAATGAAAGGAATGAAATGTGAAGACATCTTTGATGGGTTCATGATTTACAATATGCCCGCCTTCTTGAAGAAAGATATTGATGAAGCGATTAAATGCATGTCCTACGATCTCCCGAATGCGACGGTTCTTATAGCTACCAGAATCCTTGAAATCCAATTGAAAGAGCACGTCACCATAGATTTAGACCATGAAGAAGAGCCACAAAATATCTGGAATTGCATTGAAGTATTGATGACGCATGCGTTTTCGGGATCTAAGTATCCCGTCGAGTTTTTGGAACAATTGCAGCAACTAAAGGGTGTACGAAATGATGCGATGCATGGCAAAAAACGATTTGAGTCACAGGAGGCCGTAGTCATCCTCCAACAAGTTTTTACGATTGTCGCATGGCTGTACAACCTCACAGGAGAAGCCAAATCATTTGACTACTTTATTTGAGACGATTGTACATTGCATTTTTAACACTCTCTTAACAACACTCAAATAACAAGTAATTGCACGAACGAAAATAAAAACCTGTATGAAGATGGTCTGAAGTTCGAGCACCATCAATATGTGAAATAATGCGATGTGAAACCATGTCGCTATAAACAATATAAAAATATATGGATAAAAAGCGATATTTAGATGAATATGTCAAATATACTTAAATAAAGCGAGTCCCGAAATATTCTTAATGAAAAAGAGAATAAGAAAAAGGAATCCAAACTTACGGAGAACTTTTGCGAGATTTTGTAAAAAGGATCAGAAAAAATGTAATACTGATCCTAGGTGTAAATTGGGTCGCAATGGAAAGTTCCCATCTTCATGCGATGTTCATCATAGGAGGAGTATCAGATGTGGAGGAACGGATAGATCCTCTAATTTAATTGTGATCCCTAGAAAAAAGCATGTACGCCTTCATAAGAACAGGAATTCATGTTAATTTTACATTATTGACTGTAAAATCAAAATAGAGCTGCATATGCGCTCTAATTTCTTCCTCATCCCACAAGGAGAGTTCAAGCAGTATTTTAAAGATAAAATGAAAAATTACATTTGAATCTCTAGTCGATTTAATTTGATCGAAAGAATCGAGTTTTTGCTTGAGATCCGCTATATCATCATGGGTAAGGTCAGATTTCTGCCTGATAATCCTCTCACATTTCCTCAAAAAGGATTTGATCTTTAATTGTCGTGCTTGATGATCCTCGCTTTTTAAAACGTAGTGGAATGTTAAATAAAATTGGATGTAATAACTTAGAAAATGATGGAGATCATTACTAATTATAAAAAGGATAGATTCCATGAAATCCATCTTTTTTGTGAGTATTTCATCGATATAATTAAGAAAAAATGGATAATACTCCTCGTAATGATGAAACGCGCGATGATCGACAAAACAATCTAATATCGAATTACAATATTCAAATATAATCTCTCTTGTTGCTAAAATAGGGATTAATTTATGGTTTTTTGTAATTTCAGCAAGAAATATGTGTCCTACCTCATGGATTATAAAATAATCTTTCAACCGGCGTCTGTATTCCACTTCGTAACATTGTTTCTGTTCATTCCAACTAGCGGTATCTCGATCAGATTCTTGCAGCTCAATTACACAAATTATCGCAAAGGTTTCTTTAATTTCCTTGACTAGTCCTTGGAATTGTTGTTCCGATAGATGAACAATCAAACAAGCCACCATTAGAATGCCATGACTTTTCTGTATAAAAATGCGCATCCGACTTAAATCAAGTTTAAACAGATTGCCTTCATTATGATATATAAAGTCTTACAAAAATATGGGATGATGACGAAAAATCCAAGAATTTAAATGCCAATTTTGCGGCGAGATAAAAAAGACCCAGAAGTCCATAGACAATCACATGCGGTATAAACACCCCAAAGAATATAAGCAACTCAAAGAACAGGAGTTAAGTGAAAAACGAGGAGTTAGTATTATTTCTGCGGGGACACTCGAGAAGCATGTCGGTAGTGTGATAATAGATGACGCAACTAGAAAAAGGCTCAAGAAGAAGCTTGAAGCGCTCCCTAATCTCGACGAGTTTTATAAAAGTTTAATTGAAGCTCTTAAACAATGGAATATCTTATATTTATTAGCCGACCTTTTTTTCTTCCACATCACGTCAATTGGACAAACTTGGATGATTGAATATTTATTAGGCATCGTTTCCTCGTTCCAAGTGAAAGATTTCAAATCTAAAATTCCTGTTAACCCTAAGAGATTTTGGGAGAACACTTTTTCTAATTTGGAGTTGTTAGTGTTTATTCTAAATAGACCATATCAGGATTTAACAGATCAATCAGAAATACAAAGGATAGCAATTTTGAAACGGTTCGAATTTTTAATAAAAAACAAGTATTATACATTCCAGTATGAACCGACGATCAGGCGCAACTATGGGTTTTTAAAAGAAAAGTTCAAGGAGAAATATGGTTTTTCTATAGAGGATGCAATAAATTTCGAGAATATTTTACAAAACGAAATAATATCCAGATTTATGGATCTTACGAAGCAACCAGATTCTTCGATTTATGACAGACTATTGAAATGTTTTCAATTTTCACTGGAGGAATTTAAAAATATCATGAAGAAAGACAAATTCGAAGAATTTCGGAATTTCTTAAAACGATTATCCTTTGAATCTGGCACGGTGAATAAAGATTTTAGGAGTCCACTCGATTTTAACTATATCTTACGATCCCCCATTTTTAAAATAAAAGAACATTATTATCTCCCCTTTTTTAAGCGTCTTAATGAAATTTTAATGAGTACTTTCTATTATGATATACTGAATGATCCGAACCTCGTTAAAGAGTATGTTTATGGGAAGGGAAAAGTTATAGAAAACACCCTATATGATTTTTTAAAGCGAAAAATACCTGAAAATCTCATTTACAAAAACCCAGAATATCAATTAAAGAAAGGAGTGAACTTTGAAAATGATTTAATAGTTCAATTGGATACAGTATTTTATATTTTTGAATGTAAAAATAAAAAGCTGACACTTCTATCTTCTCAGGGTGATGTAGCGAGTATTGAAAAAGACCTTCAACAGTCAATAATCAGTCAATTCAGACAGGCCCAGCGATTCATTCAAGATTTTAGAAATCAGAAAAAGCTCCTAATCAAAACAGAAAACCAAGGTGAAATCGAATTGAATTTTAAAAAAAATTATCAATTTAAGATAGTTTGCATCACAGATGAAACTTATGGTAGTTTAGCTGTAGATTTGACTTATTTAAATGAACTTATCAAAGATCTGAATGATGAATACCCATTCACCACAAATTTGAATGATTTGGAAATTATTTTAGATAATATTGACTCAAAAGAACAGTTCTTTGATTATATTAACATACGTATTGAATTGGCAGGGAAAGTTAAATTTTCATTTGGTGATGAAATGGAGTTATTTGGAGCTTACCTTAAAAATAAAAAGAAATTGTTAAACTTATCGAAAGAACAAGTATTTACCTTAAACGGTTTCACTGACGATCTTGATAGAAAATACCAAGGTATTGCCACCACCGAAATGGATTCAATAGCTTGGGATTTTGAACATGGTAAAAAAATTAGGTTGCGTAAAGAGAGAAAAAAAACGATAAAGAGGAAAAAATAATTTCTTTTAAAAAACAGTGGGGATTAATGAAAAAAAGGTGCGTCCCAAAGAATTAGTAATAAATACGGCAGTAATTGCTACTACTGTTATAGTAATTGTCATTACTGTTATATTACTGACCTTGTAACCGCGGTTAGTATTAAAAATGGGTTCTTTGGCTTTTATATATGGATTTGAAACTCGGTCCTGCCCATACAATTACTTTAAGGTTCGAAGAGTCGTTTCAGCGTCTCAAGCGCTTTCCGAATTTCTGTCTAAAAAATAAATAAATTATGAAAAAAGAATAAACAATTTAAAATTTAGTCATATCCATTACGAATTCATCTTCTTTAATCCACTCAGGGAACCATCTATAGAATTCTTTTGGATATGCCTTTTTTAGTCCTTTATAATTGGCCTTTGCGATAATAATCTTATCATCTCTTCCTCTCAAAGTTACAATGAAACCATCTTTCTCTAATTGCTCAAGTACTTCATAAATTACTTTTCTCTTTCCTTTCGTTATTTTTCTGAGATCATCGATTGTCATGAATAAGCCCGGATTACATTTATAATCTTCGGCAAGAATTTTCAATAGATTTTCACGATTTATTTCCTTACCTTCCCAGGGCGAGGGTTCTGATGTCATTATTGGAACTCCCATTTTAGGATGAATCTTAAATCTATAAGGGAAATCTATAAAATCTTTATTCTGGAACATTATCCTGGATATAATCATTCTTTGAATGTCTGAAGTTCCCGCAGCCGTTTCGCCAATTTTTGCATCTCGAATTAATCTCTGTAGAGAGTAGAATCTAGTTAATCCATCTCCACCGGTCATTTGAACAGCATTATTACCAATAAAGAGGGTAGCTTCACTAGTAAACAATTTTGCGATTGATGCCCATACAGCTAAATCCATTTCTGTTTGTTTAAGTTCTTTAGCATGATCTAAGAGATATGCCGAATGATATGCTAATACTCTTGAAGTATAGAATTTGGAAACAAGATCTGCAAACTTGAATTGCAGATTCGTGAACCGTTTTACTCTAGATTTGAATTGAACTCGGCGTTCCATATAATATGCAACCATTTTTATGGTATCGCTAAAGACGCCTCCAAAACCAGCAGCTGCAACTAATCGCTCAAAATTAAGTCCTGCCATCATCACTTGCCAGCCTTGACCAATACCCCCAATCCTTTGCGAATCCGGAATTTTAACATCGTCAAAATCCAAATAGCCATTGGGTACATTGTCAAAGCTTATGAGATCATTGATTTTTTCCAATGTGAATCCCTTAGTTCCTCTTTCTATTATGAAACTGGTTAAATGATGATACTGACGTCTGTCATTTTCGTCATCGCTCGTCTTTACATAAACAAAATATCGACTGGCAGATCCTGCACTCGTGATAAATCTTTTCTTCCCGTTTATTATCCAATAATCTCCTTCTTTTTCTGCAGTTGTATAGACATTAGCTGCATCTGAACCCGCAAATACCTCTGTTATGCAGACTGCCCCTAAAGATTTTCCTTCCGCAATTTGCCTTAGATATTTCTGTTTTTGGTCTTCAGTACCGAAGACAATTAATTGATGAAGCCCTCCAAGCATCGTTACCCCAAATAAATGTACTGCTGCATACAGTCGTCCCAATGCTTCGGAAACGATACAACAGCCCGTCGCTCCGAGATCGAGACCTCCATATTCTTTTGGAACTCCTGCGCCCATATATCCTTTATCACCGATTATTTTCATTATATCCCAAGGGATTCGTTTTGCCCAATAAGCTTCTTCAGCTTTTGAAATATATTTATTTGCAAATTCATCTACTTCTTTTGCGAATTGTTTTTGTTCGTCAGTCCACCACCAAAATGGTTCAATCATCTAATTTCACCCACACTTTTCTATCTCTTCTATTAATCGTTAATTAATTTTTTCAAAACTTTGAAAATTTCATTATAATAGATGATTACTATTACTAATTTTTTAAATTGAAAGATTCAAAAAAAATAAATAAACAACTTGGAATATCTCCTATCGTTTAAAGAATAATATCAATTTTAAAAATGACATATAAACACTTAAATGGTAAATAACATGAATGGAGAGGAACCTTCTTCGGAATTAACATATCTTTTTCATCCAAAAAACATAGCAGTTATTGGAGCTTCTGAAAATCTTAATAAATTTGGGGGACAAGTATTATATAATCTTAAATTAGGGAATTATCAGGGAAATATCTTTCCAATTAACCCAAAGCGAGATAAAGTCGCCGGAAAGACATCATATAAAACAATTAAACATGTACCAGAACCACTTGATTTGGTAATTTCGGTTATTCCTAATTATCAAACACCCCAAACTATCGAAGACTGTGTTGATGTTGCTGCTAAATTTGTTATAATTAATACGGCTGGTTTTAAGGAAATTGCACAATTCGATGAAAATGGAATGAAGTATTATAATGAAATAGTAAGAATTTTAAAACAAGCAAAGGGAGTTACCCGGACCATCGGTCCTAACTGTATGGGACTCACTTGTCCCATTTCAAATCTCAATGCGATGCTAGGATTTTTACCCTTAGCAAAAAAGTTTGAAGATTTTAATATAAGTGTGACTAGTCAGAGTGGTACTTGGACTTGGAGTGTGGTAAATAGTGCAAATAGCCACGGAGTTGGAATTGCAAATGCAGTTTCCAATGGTAATGAATTAGATTTAAAATTTGAAGATTTTGTTGAATATTTTGGATTTTATGACAATAATACTAACGCCATTGTTGGATACGTGGAAGGTTTTAGGAATTTTACAAAAATAAAAAAAATCGCCGCAGAAATTTCAGAAAAAAAACCAATCATTATCTTAAAAGGCGGGAGAACTGAAAGCGGAGCAGAATCCGCCAGGTCTCATACAAGTGCGATTGCTGGAAATTATGATATTTTCAAATCATTTTGTAACCAGACTGGAATTATTGAAGCAAGAAATTTCAATGAAATTATTGGATTGGCACGAGCAATAAAAATAGCACATCCAGATAATTATCCGAAAAATAATAGAGTTACAATTTTTACAGGAGGCGGGGGGGAAGGGGTGATAATATCCGATATCATTGAATCATGTGGTTTACGACTAGCTAAACTTCAACAACATACAATAGATAATATAAGTACACTTCTTCCACCAATTTGGCCTCATAACAATCCAGTTGATACTGTAGGCGCTACGAACTTTGTATGGATGGATATTAAGAAAATACTCGAGATATTAATTAAGGATGAAAATACGGATATTATTTTAATCGCGTCTCCATTGATGGGTGCTCGTAAAGGTGAGTTTCCTCCAGGATTAAAAGATTATGTACGATTAATGATGGGGATTGAAAATATAACTTTCGAAATGATAGAATCATTTGATAAAAAAATGAGTAAAGACATCATCAGAATAGCCAAAAAAACTGATAAATTAATTATATTTACAACAATTTATTATAACGCCCAAGAGACTCAAGAATATAAAGTTCTGGAAGATATGTTTGACAATGGAATATTGGTAGTTTCAGATCCCGAAGCTGGAGCACAAATCATTCAAAAGATGCTTAGATATAAAAATTTTTTTAAAATTTCTTAATGTAGTTTCAGGAATTCTATTCATTATTTACGCGACTCCGCCAATTTTGATTTCTCTTTTAACTTTCTAAGCCATTCATCATCCGATTCTTTATTTATTTCTTCCAATACATCCCATAACTTTTTTGCCGCAGGGATAAGTTCCCATTCTTCATGCTTGGTTGTGTATTTCGCTCCATCACCTATAAACTTGTAGAAATGCACCTCACAAGCTCTGTATTCCTCTTGTCCTCCACACCACCGTGTAAATTGACCAGGAAAGATACCAGCTATCTTAAATCCTAGTTGTTTAAAGGCGAAGAATTGAGTGATGGGATGCCAGGTTTCACACATAAATGTTATATACTCGGCACCTGAGTCTTCTATCCATTTATAAACTGCCATTGCTTCTGTCCAGAGGCTGATGCCAGTTTTTCCTGTTCTATAATCAGGATGCATAGCACCAAAAGTCCCATCTACATGCAGATTTTTATCGTCTTTCGTAAATAGCGTTGCAGTTATTATATTACCTGTTTCAATTTCCTCAATAACAATCATAGCATATTTTTTATTCACTGAATCATCTTTCCATGTCTCTTGCATGGTAACTTTTTCCTCATACTCCTCAGGAATCAACATCCATTCATGCGACCCTCCATACAACTCTGGGTAAGACATCTTCCATAGCTCAACAACTTTATTGATATCGCCCCTGCAGAGGGGTCTGATTTTAAACTTCCCCTGAAGTATATCTTTGTTGATATCCGGCCAGATCACTTTCTTTTCAGGAATCGCTCTTGTTTTGCAAGTCCTTCCCATTTTCGCATATGGGCGACATTTATCCATGTTTATTTTTCGTATTTTATTCACCTTTTTCTTTAATTCCAAACTTTACATATAAACATTCTTTTAACTTTTCTAATTCAATACAAGCAAAATATGGAGCTCTAGCAAAATATAGAGGTCTATTTTTTGTGGAAATATAGAGGTCTATGATTTCATTGGAAAAGAACTGTATTTTTCTGATGTAAATTATTCTATCGAAAAAAATAGAAAAGTTTTTCACTGAGGATTACAGCTTTATCGCTATGAGAATTCCGATTCTTTCTAAACTTAATGAGAAAATTAACAGAATAACCAGTGATTTAAATCGAGTAGGAGATAATTTAATAGCAGTTCTTGAAAAAGTGAGTAAAAATATTTCCGATTCATTATCGAAATCAACAGAGGATATCAAAAAGACTTCAGAAAGTATCACATCGAGTGTTGATACAATTGATGAATCTTTAATCCAAACCTCTTCTGAAATTAAAGCATCTACTGAAAATATCGCAAAAAGTGCCGAAACCATCGCAAATTCAGTTAACGAGTTCACTAGTTCTACTTCAGATACTATTTCCCAATTTGAAAAATCGATAGAAACTAGTGTCACCCGCTTAGTTACGACGATTGAAGATTTTAAAAATGAAATAGTGAAAAACGGTATTAAAGTAAATATAGCAAAAAGTGCGATCTCTCTTGTGCAACGCCCAGAGGGGGGATTTGTGCAAGGAATTACCACTGGGATAAGAGATATGATTATTCCAAAACGAAAATCGAAAAATGAAAAAAAATAACAGAAGAAAGGATTGAAAATCTTAAAAAATCTTTTTAAAATATCTCTTCATTCATTTGCGCGATAAATATCAAATAAATCAAATTTCAGACTATTTTTGATCCCAACTCCTATATAAGCACTCATAAAAGCCGTTTTGGCCCGTTCAATGGGACCGAAGAGTATGAAATCAGAAAAGAGAGAGAGAATCGCGATTAAACTCGAATCCCGTATCTCCTTGGTGGTCATTTTTTTGTCATATTTTGCAAGATAATAGGAGATGTTCGCCGGTCCACAACCTACAGGGTACCCAAACATATTTTTAAACATGATATTGGTTTCTATAACATCTCCAACACTGTCGAAATGCGTGATTACATTATCGACTAACATTTGAGTGATACCAGCTTGCTCCGCTTGTTTCAACAAAGAAGGATATTTTTTTGATCCCTCCGTCATGATAGAAACGCGTTTGCTCGACGAGCTATCGGCGATATCGTACCCAAACAGAATCGCAGTTTTTATGCCCGCCTCTTTTATGGCTTTTAATTCCGTATCCGTATTTTTCCAAATGGAATCGTATATAATTCGGTCTGGAACGCCTAAATCCTTTACATGCTGAATACCCCTTAATCTCGCATTAATAATTCCATCTAAAATAATTGGCCCCTCGAACACATCAAGGGCGAAATCAAGAAAGTTAACCATCGCAGTCGGAGTCTCAGCGACCACATCAAGGGCGCATGGAATACGATATTTTCGGGAATAATCCATGAAATCTTTAATATACTGTTGCGCTTGCTCCTGCTTGAATTCACCTTTTTCAGGATCTGTAATTAAATGATGCCCTGAATAGAAGATACTTCCGATTAATACAGTGGGGTTTTCCCCTTGCCGCCCCCCAAAGGTCACCCCATCGATCACGTAAGTTTTTGCATCCACCATGACAATCACTCTTCTTAATAGTTTAATTTCCCTTTTAAAAAATAAGTCAAATTATCTTCTATTCTCTGAACTAATTTAAAATTCTGGTTCAGCTCTTCAGGTTTGTTTTCGTGTAAATGTTCGATCTGTTCTCTTAAAAGGAAGAAGGGAATCAAGAAAATGAGTGAAAGGAGTGCGATTAATATCAAACTAAAAGGGAGAACCATTTCCAATTCAAATGTTGTAGAATCAAGCCAGCTTAGAAAATAAATGAGGATTACACTAGTGGTGATTAGAATAGATGTCAAAATTATGAGGCTTTTTTTCATTTTTTCGCACATCTAACTTCAGAGATTAAATTTTTAATAAAAGTTGATCCCATAAGTATTGGGAACTAGAGCAAATATCAAATTGAAACCAAGAGAATAAATTAAAAAGCTGATTAAGAGTAAATATAAAAACGTTCGATTGGAATTTAAATGTGTCTTATAGAAATGTAGGCCGAGTTTTCCCCCAATATAGAGGGAAATTACTATATGCGGGATGAAAAACAAACAAATAATAATTGGTGGAACATCTAATCGTTGTGCAATATGAGTAATATCACTGGCGCCTCCTATAGGAGTGGGGGATATTTGAATACCGCAATAATAGAAAAGTACTAAGATGATACCATCTAAAAAAGTAATAATAGCGAGAAAGGAAAGGAATCTATTTTTTTTAAAATAGAAAAGGAGCACCCCAATTACTACAATGGCAACAATTAATTGACTCAAAAATCCTGCCATAGAAATCACTATTCGTTCAAAATTTGAGAAGGATCCCACAATCCAGCATCTTCCTGCTGTTGTAACGCCCATCTCTATATGGTCAGTAAAGCCTCCAAATATAAAAGCAGCAAACGCATGACCACATTCATGAATCAAGTTAAAAAGAAACATGAAGCCATAAATTAAGCCTAAGGTGGACAATAATGAGAAAACCTTGCTTTTTATCGTTTCACTATTGAAGAACGAGTTTGCCACATTTCCTAAAATGGACTGAATATTTTGACCAATTCGACTTTGTCTAATCCTCTCTCTATTATAGACTAAATACGTACCTCCTATGATAAGAACTGTATCTAACGCTAGAAGAAGCCAAATCCAGGAATTATTAAAATAAAAAGGCTCTGGCTGTTCCAATTGAACTAAATACCATACATATCCCCCATCAAATGAAACAAAACTCCTATCTGTCCAACTAATTACCCATCCTTTAGACTCATTTTGGAAAAATATTGCATTAAAATTTCTAGTATTTGATGGATCGGATAAATCTATCCAGTTTTTCCCTCCATCTTGTGTATGCAATAATGTTCCCAATGTTCCACAAATCCAACCATGTGATTCATTTAAAAAATGAAGGTCAAAAAGCGAAGCATCTGTCAAATTGAATTTATTCCAAGTGACTCCACTGTTATTAGTAAAAAAAGAAGGCCCGTAATCACCAATTATCCATCCATTAAACTGATCTACAAACATTATTTTCCGTAAATAAAGCTGTGAGGGCATTGAATAATTTACCCAAGAATTCCCGCTATTATCCGTCTGAAAAACTAAATTCGTAGGATTTTGTGGAGTGTTACCTTGGTAAAGTGCCCATCCATGACTTTCATTCAAAAAATATATATTTTTAAACCCGCCGAAATCCAAAGGTGGCATCATTTTTAACATTAGAGAGGGAGTAATATTTAGTTGAATGTTCCATTGATTACCACCGTCCATAGTTTTTAATATCAATCCGGAGGATGTCGTAGCCCATCCTGTAGTTACATTGATAAAGTAAAAGCTCGTAATTTTAAAAGGTACATCTTCTGTTTGGAGATTCCAATTTAAGCCTCCATCATTACTTTTATAAATTTGTCCACTAGTTCTTTCGAGTATCCAACCATTTTGGTCAGAGGCAAATTGTACTTGGATAAATATGTATATTGTGTTTATTTGATATTTCTCCCAGAATTCACCCCCGTTATGGGTAATGAATATATAACCTGAACCACCAACGATCCATCCATGGCTTGAATTAAAAAAGTAAATATCATGTAGTTCATGAAACTGAGTTTCTATACGATTATTATGTGATCTACGGTATGAATTTATAAAATAACAAACAGTGGAGATAGAAAAGAGAAAAATCAACCCATAGACAAGTATCAACTTTCGTTTTAGCATCATTTACATTTCCATTGGGTAGGAAAGTTTATCCCCATTTTTTAAAAGCCCCTGCTTCATTGAACCGTTGAATGAGTTTTTCGAAGGGTTTGACATAAGCAGGGTGGCGAATCCAAAGAGCAAGCCCAAATTTCGGTATTGGAATCAAAACACTCTGCAAGATGATTAATCCTTCCAAATTATCAATTAAAAAAGCTGATTGATTGTTTCAATGGAGATAGTTATTGTTCTTAATTTTAAATTTAAAGAATATTTAGTTTGTATGTGTGAGATATCTTTTTTGTTTAAATATAATTCTTAAAAATATGATTAAAATTAATCCTGAAATTATTAATGAGCAAGTAAATCCTGGTATTTGCGAAGTTTCATCATTAGGTCCTTTTAAGCAATAATTATTTTCTATTTCATTGCTCCAACAACATATTTCTTCAATACAGTAATTGTTACTATGTAAAGTATTCCAAATTATTTTATTTTTATAGGAACACCATAAATAAATGCCATAGTCATTTTTAATAGCAGTATTAAATGAAATAGTATTATCATCGGAATTTTTTAAGCAAATTCCATGCCTATTATGATTGATGGTGTTATGAAAAAGCCTGTTACTGTTTGTGTGCATTAAGATAATTCCATAATAATTATTATAATTAACTATATTTTGGGAAATCGTGTGATTACCTGATATAGGGGAAGAAGTATCAATTACTGGACCAAGATGATAGTACAAAAATACATTATTAAAATTAAAAATATAAATCCCAATACCATTATGGCTAGCAGTATTATGGGTAAGCCTATTAGTAGTTGAATCCTCTAAATAAATTCCCCTACTATTATGATTAGCTTCATTATTCGAGAGGGTGTTATAGTTTGATTGATACATATAAATTCCATACAAGCTATTCTGATTAACGGTGTTGTGGGAAATCGTGTTATGATGAGAAAAGAAGAGTGAAATGCCTATTGTTCCTGTTGATAAATTACAATTTAAGATCTTCATTAACGAACAATTAACAAGAATTACTTGTGCAGCATCTGCTGGGATGGTTATTTCTTTTTGATGTTTATAATAGTAAATTGGTCGATCATCAATCATATTGTCAGGAGTTATCTCTTGAATGAAGTCAGACATGTTCCACCCCCTTAATAAAATTCCATTGCTATGAAAATCATTATTACGAATCCGATTATTGCTTGAGTAAGATAAATAAAATCCAGACAGCCCATTCTGATTTAAAATATTGTTAGTAATTACATTATAGCTTGATTGATACAGATAGAGCCCATTTTGGTCATTATGATTGGCAATGTTGTTGATAAGCGTGTTATTATTTGATTGTTTTAAATGTATTCCATATTCCCCATTATGATTGGCGGTATTGTGGGTAAGTGTATTGTTATTTGATTGATATAAATAAATACCGCATTCATCATCTTTCTCTTCATTAAAATTGGCAGTATTATGGGAAAGCGTGTTATGATGAGAAAAGAGGAGTGAAATGCCTATTATTCCCTTTGATAGATTACAGTTTAAGATACTCATAAATGAACAATTAACAAGAATTACTTGTGCAGCATCTCTTGAGACAGTTATTCCATTCTGATGTTTATAATAATAAATTGGTCTATCATTAATCATATTGTCGGGAGTTATTTCTTGAATAAAATGAGATATAGATTGTCCAATTAATCTAATGCCATTTCCCTGAAATTGATTTTCGTATATTTGATTATTGGTTGAGTAAAAGAAACTAATTCCATCTTTTGCATTGTTATTAGCGATATTGTGGGCAAATATATTTTTGCTTGAATACCGTATTTGAATTCCTCGCTCATTATAATTAATGGTATTATAGATAAGAACGTTATTGCTTGAATGATCTAAACAAATTCCCCCACTATTATGATTTGCGGTGTTGTTAGCAAGGATGTTATGACACGAATCGTATAAAAGAATTCCACCACTACTATTATAAACTGTATTATTTGTAATTATAGCATTGGTTACATTTGAAAGCATAATACCAGCATAATATCGGTCTGCATTAGTTATTATGCAATTTCTAAGGATATAATAAGCATTGGTGTTTTTAATGGATATTCCAGCACCTAAGCCACTTGCATTAATAAGATAATTTTCAAGTATATAGGGATCTCTGACGGTTCCTGTACCATCAGTTGCATAGGCGTCCAATTCAGCGTTTCCATCAATTGAAATAATTGCTGATTTTATTTTTAATTCAAATTTCAAATTATTGGCTTGATTATTTGAAGTATTTATAAAATTTGAATGAAGTAGGTAAAAAAAAGGAAATATTAATAAGAGAATTATAAAAATTCTAACTCTTAATTTCTTCAATTTAATTTCCACTCTTTTTTTCCTGTTTTATTAACTCCCTTACGTCTTTATGCATCGTGACTGTGCACGATACTGCAGCTATAGACCAACCAATCACAAAACTTTAAATTTTATCAATTGGTATACTATGATGTACTAATTAGTAGACCATCCTACTAATATAAAATTTTTGGTTTAATAATTATGAAGAAATACCCTACTATGAAGTTAGTAATGAGTTCCCCTATTTAAGGAGATATGCTTGGCATTCCCCATATTGGCCACAGTTCTTTAATTGAGCTGGACAACATGAAGTAAAATTGACTTTAATCGATGATTATGGGAATGAATACTCATCAGTAAAATATGATCTTCGATATGAATTTATAAAATAACAAACATTAGAGATAGAAAAGAGAAGAATCAACTCATAGACAAGTATCAACTTTCTTTTTACCATCATTTACATTTTTATTGGGTAGGAAAGTTTATCCCCATTTTTTAAAGGCCCCTGCTTCATTGAACCGTTGAATGAGTTTTTCGAAGGGTTTGACATACGCAGGATGGCGAATCCAAAGAGCAAGCCCAAATTTTGGGATTGGAATCCAGACACTCTGTAAAATGATTAATCCCTCCAAATTGTCAATTAAAAAAGCGCTAAAAGGAAGTTCGCCGATCCCCCATTGATATATCTTTCCACCATTGTTGGATATGGAGTTCGCAAAATCTTCATCTACGGTCCCCTCTTTTAGTTCCCAATTCAAAATAAGGTTCATTTTTGTTTTCTTTTTTTTCATTATACTTTGGAGTAATATAAGAATCTCCTGACGCGTCTGATTATAAATAGGGGTGTCTAGGGTCGGAACACAGGCGGTAATGGATTTTTCCGATTTTTTTAATAAATTTAGAACACTTTTTTTAATACGAGCTTCCGAGTTGATAAGCCAGACAGAATCACTTGGGCTAGAACCTCTCAGATCTTCCACGTTTAGATCAAATTTTGAGATGAGGGTAGCAATTTCTTTTAAATCAGTTTGTTCTTTCTCATGACGTTTATCTAAAGCTTCTTGCAATTCGTCCATGAAAGTTGAAGGGGGTATAGCTTTGTATTTAGAGGCACGCGAAGTAGGTTGTTCATCTACAAACTTTTTTAAGACTAAGCGTTTAAGCGTTGGATAGACATTAAACTTAGGAATACCGGTTATATCACCAACCTCGCTCGCACTAAGTGGACCGCTGGTTAGGAGTGTGAGATAAATCTTTCTTTCATATTCGGTAAGTTCTAAACGTTCTAGAATCTTTTCTAGGTCCTCAATGCGTGACAAGCATATCTCCTTAAATAGGGGAACTCATTACTAATTTCATAGTAGGGGGTTTCTTCACTAGATGAAAGCCAAAGTTTTATATTAGTACGATCGTCTACTAATTAGTACATCATAGTATACTAATTGATAAAATTTAAAGTTTTGTAGTTGGTTGTTTTATGGCTGCAGCACCGGGCACGGTCACGATGCATAAAGGCGTGACGTGGAAAACAATTTTGATTATTATCTTGTTAATAGCTTCATTATCACTTTTGGCAGCATTGCCATTATCTTTTTTCATGAGCGGGAATATGGGAGATTGGTTTGGTAATATCCCCTTAGAATTACTTCCTCCGCCGGATCAACCTCCAGATCTACCGGAGGGGGAATGGGAAATTCCTGAGGGGTGGGAAATTCCAGATTGGTGGGTAAATTGGACTATACCTCCTGGTACGACCTTGCCTTCTGACTTCAATGGAACATTACCACCCGGTGATATTCCATGGTGGCTAGGCAATGGGTCAATGAGTTATACCTTACCGAATGGGAGTCTCCCAGGTGGTGGTGGAGTTGGCAATGGTACTGGCATCGACGGTGGTGATGGTGATGGCGGTGGCAGTGGTAGTGGCGGTGTCGGAGGGTTACCCGGCATGGGCGGTAGCATGGGTAATGGACTTGGTCCATTTGGGAGCGGTTTCACAACAGTTTATGTAAATTATAGTCAACCATGGAGGTATTGGCGGATACGAGTTTATGATTATTTTGAAGGGACGACTTGGATATTGGAAAATACCACTACAACTTTGTATTCGACGGATAATACTCCCGGAACAGATTATCTGGTGATGATTCGAGTCCAGTTTACACAAGCAGGATATGGAACCCTTCCATTACCACATCTATGGAATAGACCAATGATACGTTCAAGTCTTCAATTTTTAGATGGTGGAACAATGCTCCCAGCGACTAATGTGACATGGGATTTATTAGAAGATCAATGTGGCGTAGTCCATTGGAATGCCACTGTAGGGATTCCGGGAATTTATTATATAGTCTATTTTGTAACTTATAATAATTCAATCAATTTATCTTCTATTGAATCGAATGTTTACTTTGATTCACCTTTAAATTTTATTGCAGATCCTCCAGGTAGTCAGGATTATTTGCAGATGCCTGATCTGTCTGCATATCCAGAAGTAGTTGCGGATATGCAAGCGTTAGCAAGCAATCCCGCAATCACTTCAAATAACACCTACGAAACTGCTCAAGCAGTGATGGAATATTTTAAAACGAGATGGTATTGGACACCCTTCCGTGTACAGATTCCAGGACAAGATTTTGATCCAGGGTATCTTATAAACAATGGGTATGGAATGTCAGCAGATTTTGCTTCGAACTATGTGATATATTTACGCAATTTAAATATTTCAAGCCGATTGGTATGGGGTGGAGTAGGATATCAACCTGATCCCCTATTACCTGGAATGATGAGACTGTCTCATAGCCATTTCTGGGCGGAAGTATGGATTCCTTACTCTACTACTCCAGGGGATGGTGAATGGGTGCAATTTGATCCCAATCCTATTCCTCCAGTAATGTGGATGCCAAATCAATCCGCACCACAGCAATTAATTAGGATTGATGCGCGAAGGAACGATACGCGGGTGGAAACTTCGCATTATACGATGCTGTTCAATGCGTCTGTTCCTTATGATACGCCACAAAATCCTGGAGATCTATTTGATTTGACCGGGACATTACTCAGGGACGGGACAGTTTTAACTACAACATGGTTAAATGAATCAGTATTCTATACATATGCGGATGTAACGGAGAATTCTCTTGTGGGAATTAGTCCAGGGGCCTATAATAACCATAATTTCACTGCAAATTCCCGTGCTGGCCCACATCGGTTCAATGCCTCCTTCTATGCAGTTCAAAATGAAACAATTGTAACTTGTAATGGGACCACTGAAGTCAATATTATATCATTAAATCCACATTCAATAGTCCGAGGTACGGGAGATGCGTTCCTTGTAGATGCGAATATCACGGATGCGAGTAACGGTCAGCCAATTTCTGATGTCGAATTGTTAGGGTACGTTATAGAAATTGATCGGGATCTCAGTGATAATCTGGGACGGCAATTAACCGATTCGAATGGTGAAGTCAATTCCAGTTACAGCTTCCCGAGTAACGAATCCGAAGGAGTCTATAATTTCACCATGAGATTTAATGGCACGTTTGTGGTGGATTATCCAAATCCGTACCCAGATTATTTTGTGACAGTTCCAGGAAGTGCAGCCCAAAGTCAAAACGAAACGATCACTGTAACAGCGACCCTCTACATAAACATAACTTCCCCGAGCAATCCAATTCTGCCGCGAGGCCACACTATAGCATTCAATGGCTATTTAACTTATGATAATCTCACGGGCATTAATGGAGGCTTAGTTACTGTATGGTGGGCGAATTCTACGGGAACTTACGCTATCTGTGCGGATAATACAGCTGCAAATGGATTTTATCAGGGCTTCTATTATATTCCGGAAGATTATGATGATAGTGCAGGGAACAATGATGTGAGAGTTTGGGCTAATTTTTCGGTAGTATGGGGAAATGCCACAACGGATCCGAGCACCACATATCAAATACGTTGTACAAATCAAACGAATATCATTCTGAATACTGATTCAGCATCGATTCCCTCTCCCTTTGCCGTGCGAGGTGAAACCTCGATCCATGTTTGGGGTTCGCTTTCGGATTCGCTAGGAATCGCAAGCACCGCGGGACAATATATAGAAATCAAAGTAAATGAAACAGATACAACCCTTGGATTTCTAATAGCCCTAGATGCGAATGGAAACTTTGATACGTATGTACAAATTCCAGACACTCACCCCATTGGTGATTACAATCTTTCAGCGGTCTTCTCAGGAGTCTGGATATTTGGCTCTAATTTTACTTTTGTTCCGTCAAGTGCTAGCTGGAGTGCAATAAACAATACGCATCGGGTGAGAATCGTAGCGACGACCGTTTTAAGCAAGACCACATTTACATCCACGGTAGGACGCATTGTTACCCCAACGCCAATTATCGCTGGTGATCCTGTCTATGTGGGTGGTTACCTTCTATTCGAAAATGGAACTGGGTTTGGATCACAGCTAGTGGAAGCATGGTGGATTGCAGAAAATGGCACAGAAAGTTTTATGAATTCCGCTATCACTCAAGCTTCAACAGGATTCTATAATATCACTTATAATGTTGGGTACCAAGAGCCTACGAATGTAGATATTAAGGTTAATTATTCAGCAGGTTCGCTGGTGAATTCATTCATTTTAAACGCCTCGACAAAAGCAGATCCGCCCGTCGTGTGGGCGGTTAATGTCTCGATCGATACGGTCACACCAAGTGAAACCACTCGGGGACAAACCACATTGCAAGTAACGGGTAGATTAAGAGAAAAGCATAATAACCCTGTCCCAAACGAACTAATAATTTTGACTTTCAATGGGAGTAATGCCTTAGATCAGAACAGGGATCCTGTGACGGTAGTCACTGATAGCCAAGGTAATTTTTCCACCTCATTCATTGTCTATGAAAGTTTTACTATAGGGGATTACGATATCAGTGCGACATTGACGAATAGTTCATTTATTCTCAATCAAGAACAGACTGCTAATGTAGAAGTAAATTGTACTACACAGATCATTAATATGGCGATAGATCGAACAGGAATGCGAGGAGAGAATATTACAATTTCGGGAAGTTTAGTGGATAATGCGAATCAAGCTTTTGCGGGTGACATATCGGTATATTTTGATGGGGATCTAGAAACTTCAAAATCTGTAAATGGAGCGTTCAGTTTGGATCTGGAAATTCCTGACGATTCAGCGTCTGTAGGAATGAAGACTATAACACTGAATTATAGTGGCACTTCCAATACCTATCCCTCCTCGACAGAACAACTGTGGAATGTTCCAAAGGGCGCAGATATCGCCATCACAAACATCGCAGGGTATTCTAGTTTTGTTGATCTTACACTTAATGCAGGAAGTCAGATAACCATTTCAGGTTCTGTGAATGATAACGAATCAACTGAAACAATCCAAAATAGGGTTGTAGAAATCTACTATAATAATTCGCTCCTTGGGTCTGGAAACACTAATTCCCAAGGTGAGTTCAGTATAGAGGTGACACTTCCTTCTATAGCAGGGAATGCCACGATATATGCGAATTTCACAGCTTACGGAGAGTATACATCTCAAATTATTACAGCTGAAATAATTATTCCGGAAAGTATAGGGGATATTATTCTTCAATATTTGCCATGGATTATTGGGATCGTGGTAGGAATTATTGCAGTGTATGTCGCGCATTCTCTATATTCTCGGAGAAGTAAAAAACAAAAAATGGGGAAAATGTCAGAATTTGCAGGCATTGATATTGAATTTATTAAAACAAAATTAAAAGCGCTTCTGCAGGGAAAGAGATACCGCGAAGGGATTATCTATTCCTACTATATTTTCTTAAAGATAATGCAAAACTATTTTGATAGCCCAAAACGTCCCAGCCAAACGGCACGCGATTACGCCATGGAAATCGCGGTTAAACGTACTAAGCTCCCACCAACTATGATTTATCCTTTTACAACTTTATTTGAAGATGCACGTTATGGAAATAAGCCAATAGATGAAAACCACTATAGCAAAGCTTTTCGATTATTCATGAATCTTTGTGTTCGGATTATGGAAAGGCCGAGGGAATTAGGGAAGGAACCCAGTGATAATGCTAATGAAGATTAAAAAAAATAGGAGATATAAATGAAGGATTTTTTATATGGTAGTAAATTCAATTTAGAATTTCAGAGATTAAATTTCCATAATTTTTATTAGGATGGTATTACATATAATATAACTTTAAGAGCAGATTCCAATAATAGATTAAACAAAGTTCAGGTGGTCTTAAGTCTATGGCACGTCGCGAGAAAAAAAAGAAGAAGAAGAAGAAAACTGGGAAAGTGAGATTTGAAGGGATCAATATGAGCTTTATAAAAGGGAAGCTTGAATCGCTTCAGCAAGGAAAAAGATTCCAAGAAGCAATTATTTATGCATATTACAATTATTTGCAATTAGTGCAAAATCGTTACAAGGTCCCACGACGTCCAGGACAAACTGCCAGGGAATATGCAATGGCGATGGTAAAACAAGTGAAAATCCCACCAACTATGCTTTATCCTTTTACCACATTATTTGAGGAGGCACGATTTGGAAATCAGCAAACGGATATAAACAAATTAAACGAAGCAATTCAATTATTTGTGAATCTTCATGATCGAATAATGGGAGGCCCAAAGCAGGTTGGCACAGAAGGCGCCCCCACCGCCTGATAAATCGGGGAAAGGACCGCAATCGCAAAAGCAACCGCCTCCATCTCCATCAAAACCACCGCCACGAAAACCACCGCCGCGAAAGCCTACGACGCAGCGCAAACGTCCACCTATTCAGAAAAAGGGACGGGGAAAGATCTGGGCGGGGTTAATTGGAATTATTATAGGAATAATACTAATTATTATGCTCCGGGGAATGAGCTTTCTCCCTCTCATTGGAGTACTAGTTATCTTATTATCAGTTTTTCTGATTTATAAGGGATTAACAGCGGTTGATAAAGTCCTTACGCCTGTTAAGATAACCCGTGGGACGAGAACGAGGACGAGGATGGTCTATAAGCCCAAAAAGACGCTGAATAAGGGCGCAATTTTACTATTTGTGGTTTTTATTTTCTTTGCGCTTCCCATTTTCTTAACGCTTTTCCAATTTGGGAATATTGCAGACCAACCATATTCGGTTTATAATACGGGTGATGGGGGTTGCGCCGTATTTCGAGGAGATATTGAAGGAATGGGGTATAGAACAACCGCTATTATCTCCTCCTATGCGGAGCTCACGAAATACCAAGATGATTATCCGTTAAATCGTACAATTCTATTTGTGATAGGGCCCAAAGCCATTTTTTTCCCAACTGGCATGCTCTACCTGCAACAATTATTAGATGCAGGAGGAGTCGTTGTCTTTTTACAAGACATGGGGACCGCTAATGAAGGATTATGGTTTCTGGGAGTGTTTTCTCTGATAGGTTGGTTACTGTTCGGAGGTACTCCCTATCTCATTCCGAAAGATCTGCCTTTCCAAGATGGATATCTCTGTCAAGGACTTGGAGGAAACGAATCTGCGACTGCCTTCACTGCCTCTCTTACCATAGCTGGGTCGTCCTATAATGTTGGATTTTGGACGGCGAGCCCCATCGGTGGAGCTATGAGTGGGTTCTCGTCAGTTGACAGTACCCCGGTTGATGTTTGGTTAGATTTAAATAAGAATTTCCAAAAAGATGCAGAAGATGTCACCCAACCTGGTGGATATACAATAACCGCTGTTTCAGCATCTGGAAATATGATCTTAATTAGCGATCCTGATATTCTTACAAATAAGCTAATGACTGAGCCGGCGTATGACAATCGAGCGTTCGCCTCAGCTTTGGTCAATGCGCTTACCGGAGGGGATCCAACTTGGACTATCGTTTTTGATGAAGCACATCAAGTAAAACGAGGATATAGTGCATCTTTTTATTTTGGCATGGTTATCGCGGTTGAAGATTTCCTCTTATTCAGCTGGTTTTTTGCACCGCTTGGCCCCTATCTAGCTTTTAAGTTGACAAAAAAATTCATTCCAGAAGCCGAAAAACCAGAAAAAGTTAAGTTAAGCAAAGTAAAGCGAGAAGGAGAATCGTTATACAAAAAACGATTGAATTGGTTTAAGCGTCATCACCGCTATGAAAAGGCTTTAGCCCTTCTGTATAGACGGTTGAGACGGTCACTCACAAAAATTCTTGATTTGAAAGGATTTGATGTAGATGAAGTAATCGATCGAATTTTAAGTGATTTTCCCGAAACGGATGAAAAACAACTTGTTAAGGCCTTTAAGACGTTTGAGGAAGTTGAGAAAGGAAGACGTGTGTTGTACGAACAAGAATTCCTTAAAATTTTCCTGGAAATGCGCTGGGTGAGTGATTTAGCGTCTCCGAAATAAGTTTTAGAAAGGATTAAGAATTATAAAAAAGATAATGTAATGAATGATGGAAGATATATGAAAAAGTGATGAAAATGGCTAGTAGTGAAGTAATGAGTGTCGGTGAAGTTCGAGATATTGCCCAGCGGGTTCTAACGGAACTTCGGAGAGTGGTGGTTGGAAAAGGAGAGGTCATGCAGAATATTTTTATTTCCTTATTGGCGGATGGGCATGTTCTTCTGGAAGGCGTTCCAGGAGTTGCAAAAACTTTTATGGCCAACGCGTTCGCGGATGTTCTTGGTTGCTCCTTCAAGCGAATTCAGTTTACCCCTGATATGCTCCCCGCAGATGTCACGGGCACAAATATTTTTGACACAGAAAGCGCTACCTTTAAACTGAAAAAGGGACCTATCTTCGCAAACGTGGTCTTGGCTGACGAAATTAATCGCGCCCCCCCAAAGACGCAGGCTGCATTATTAGAATGCATGCAGGAAAGACAAGTAACCCTCGAAGGGACCACTCATAAGTTAGATCGGCCCTTTTTGGTACTCGCAACCCAGAACCCCATTGAGCTTGAGGGAACTTACCCGCTTCCTGAAGCCCAAGTCGACCGATTTCTCTTTAAACTAATCGTAGGCTATCCCACCGACAGCGAGGAGGTAGAAATTATTGTCCGGAAGCATTCTCCCGTTGATGTGAAATTAAATGAAATCACAAATCCACAATTACTTGTTAAGATGCAGGAAGCTGTGAGACATGTTCATGTAGATAAGGCAATAATGACTTATATTCGAGATATTGTCATTCGAACCAGAAAAGATCCTCAAATACTACTCGGAGGCAGTCCAAGGGCATCAATTGTTTTATTGACCTGTGCGAAAGCACGAGCCGCAATTTTAGGTAGAACTTATGTAACCCCAGATGATGTTAAAAGTTTAACCTTACATGGGCTTTATCATCGCTTGATTCTAAAACCTGAGGCTGAGCTTGGGGGAGTTGCGGTTCCACGGCTTGTTAATAATCTTTTAGAGGAAATGCGAGCTCCAATTTAGGCTGTGATACTTAGATGCTTACAAATCGAGGACGAACACTTGTCCTTGCAGGAATTTTCTTTCTATTTTGGGGATCTGCCTTTACTAACTATTATTTAGCTGTCCTAGGAGTAGCTATGCTCTTCATGGCAGTGGTTGGTATTCCCGGGTTCCAAGCCTCCGTGCAAATGAAGGACGTTGAAATAAGGCGAATTCTTGATAAGGAAAAAAATTTTGTTGATGATTTTATCCACATTAAAATTAAAATTCGTAATAAGGGATCAAGACGAATTGATTATCTCAAAGTTTTTGATATTTTTCCAGGAGATGGCTCTTTTAAATTAATTTTAGGAGATAATCATATCGGGACACGCATTGATCCCGGAAAATCCATTACTTTCTCATATATTTTACAATCAAAAATGCGCGGGGAGTATCGACTTGGTCCTACTCGGGCTATATTGAAAGATCGGTCGGGATTTATCTTTGAGGAAAAAGAGCTAGAAAATTATTCTACATTATTAGTATATCCTACGTATGATGATGTACGACGATTGAAATCGTTTGCTTCACGACGACGAGAGGGGATGGTTTTTGGATCGCACCGAACTCGCCAAAAAGGTATGGGATCTGAGTTCTATGGAATTCGCCAATACACGAGTGGTGATGAATATCGGCGAATTGATTGGAAAGCCTCTGCACGTACTGGGAAAATGATGATCCGAGAATTTGAGTCGGAGAAAAATATTAGAGTTATGGTTTTTTTGGATGCCTCATCTTCAATGGTAAGTGGTGACCCGTTTGATAATAAATTAGAATATTCAATCAGAGCCACTTTATTATTAACTCATCTGGCGCTAGAACGCCGCGATCACGTTGGATTAATCGTGTTTTCAGATAAGTTGCACTATTATATAGAACCTAAATCTAGTACTGGGCAGAAATGGCGAATACTGGAGGTATTGTCTCGCGTGGAAGGTTCGGGAAAGAAGAATTTATATGGAGCAGTTGATTATGTAGTTAAAAGAATGAAAAAAGATTCATATTTTTTCATTCTAACGGATATGGAGGAGTCATCTAAATTCTTTGTGCAAGCGTTAATGTTAGCACGATCTTATGATAATGAAGTTATTTTAATTAGTCCATTTGGTCCGTTTTTTGAGGCTAAAACAGCTAAAATGCTTGATACTGCATTACTTGAAGCTATCTCTGAGGAACTCTGGGAGCGACGCGTCAATTTAAAAAAGCAACTTGGAAAGATGAAGATAAATGCTATTGATGTTTCACCCCAGGATTTTTTCCCCACGGTAATACAGGAATATCTAGCAGCAAAAAAGAAAGGTGGAGCCGGGCTTGTATAAAGGTGATAAATGATGAAGTCAGTTGTGAATGCGCTCAGGGTGATTTCAATTGTTGTCTTCATTTTCACCTTGTATTGTTTGTTAAGTATTGTTGTTTTTCACCCATGGAAACCAGTTGCCCCCGAGTTATTACCAGGAACACTTGATCCGCTCCCGTATCCCTTTACGATTGGGGATCCTGAAATTAATATCTGGAATGCATTCATTTACTTTTTTATGTATACATTTAAGATTGTAGGGAACTTGTTTTCTGGTGGAGCGGTTTCATTTCCTTTCGATTGGGCTCATTTTTGGGATAATTATACCGTCTCAATTTACTATTTTGGGTTTGAAGTTTGTATTGTCGTGGCAATCGTTTCGATGGTATTATTCCTAAAGAAATGTGATCCTAAGTGGTCATTCCGGGCATTTCTCTTCTTAATTGGAATGTTGATTTTGGTCACACTGACCCAATACGCCCATCATCTCAGTCCAGCGGGCCTTGCCACGTTTCTCCCGCCGTTTTTGGCCTTTTTGGTCCCGATAGTGTCTATTATTTGGAAGGTTGGGTTTTCGTTTTTTGGATTATTACTTATTTTATTAGCATTAAAAAACGCATTCAAAAAGAATTCTCGCGCAATTTTTTATTTTTGCTTTGCATTTTTTATATTAGCAGTAAGTTATACTTCTCTAGATCTCTTTAATACGATTCCGTCTTTTTATCTTGACACTCTCTCGAATTCTGTTGTTAATTTAAATTTTGTGGAGTTCGTTACTAATCCAATTTTTCTTGCGGCGTTCCTCACTTTCCTCTTCTTGGAAGTTACTTACCTAGCAGCTTATAACTATGAAGTGGCAAAGCCATCGCTTGAAAGAGAACATGCCATTACTGAGCAGTTACAAAAGCTTGAAAAACTTGGGGAACAGAGTACAGAGCAATTGCAAGCTAGAGCAGAGCTCCATGCTATATCTATTCGAAAATTTTTCAGTTCAGAAGCGTTTGATTTTATGCGAGAAGTGATTGAGAAGGGTGTCTATGATAAGGAGGCGCAATTAAGAATTTCGAGTTTACGGGATTATCAACATTTGCAGACTTATTTAGAGGAACTCTACATAAGAGATCCAGAAGCAAGAAGCAGTTTAACCGCCAAAGCTTCTCTACCATCTGCAGAAAAATTGGCAAAAGCATCTTTAATTGGAATAAGTTATCGGGTTTTGTTAGTTTTTGTATTTATCCTTCTTTGCTTTAGTCCATTCCTCGTTTTTGATCTCCTAGCAATCCTACCTGGTCCCACTACCTCTTACCTTGAAATTCAGACTATTTCTGCAGTTATCGTCCTAACCATTCCTTTCGTGTTATTATTCCCAACCATAGGGACTATTCTCAAGTTGCGACGACTCCCAAAAATAGAAGAAGTAGAAAAAACGAAAGGAAAAGTGATCCTCGCGGAACGGCGCGGGGTAGCGTAATTTTTAATAGACGAGAAAAATTTGGTTCCAAACATCTTTTTTTGTAACAAATGAGGCTACTACATTCGTTAGGACTGTTAAACGCTGAGATTCTTCAATCTTTTCTAAGACTTTTATCCAAACTTCATCCAATCCTACCAAAACAAGTCGCCCTTCAGATTGGGGGAAAAAAAGTAACTTAATTATCCCAAGTTCCTTTGATATTCCCAAAATGAAAAGGCATGAATCGTAAGGCACAGTCTTTCCAGTCGGATCTTTAATTTCCGTGAAGGCTTCTTCTTGTTTTATATGGAAATAATGATTTACTTTACTGCTCAAGATCTCTTCTGCAAGCTGCATCTTGAATACAGGATATTTTTCAGTAAATATTGGGGTATCTTTCAGATCTGTGAGTAAATTTACGTATTCTTTCTTGAATTTGAATTTGATAACCCACTTCAAACGTGGTTTGTCTTCTTGTGAATTCATAAAACCACATACAAGAACGATCTATGCAGGCAAAGAATATTTCGGAATCATTAATCCAAATATTTTTTCTTATTCCGCCGATAATAAAAAGAGGCATAGTATGCTGCCAATTTTTCAACCAACAATCGCAGGATCTTCTCGCGAAGGGGATATTTAATCCAATTCTTAAAATGTATTGGATTAACCAAGGGGCGGTCTTTACTAGTTTCAACGACAGCTTGGATGATTTGTTCCTTGCGAGAATTGGCTGAGGCTACAACACGTCCCCTATCGACAATTTCTGAGAGTCCAGCACAACACATGAAACCGAGATTGAGAGGCCATGTTCCGCCAACATGGCATGCATTACAATATGCAGTCGGAATGTGGAACACTTTCGAAATCTGAATGGGTAAATCTTTACATAACTGTGTAAAATGTGAGGTATAACTTAATTTAATTCCTGATGGGGATTCGGGCCAAGCAGAACAAATAAGAATTAGATCTACTTTGCCTGGATATTGTTTCCATAATGGTGGATAGATCATATCAGCACAAATCCCTAATCCAATTGTTCCAAACTCAGTATTAACAATGGTTCCTTCGTTGCCTCGCTTCCAATACTTCAGTTCTAATGAAAATACGTTCATTTTATGGTAGGTGCCCATCAACCCTTTAGGCCCTACAAAAACCATGGTATTATAGAATTCAGTTTTGGTTTTTTCAATAATCGATCCTGTAATATATACATTCAATTCCTTTGCTATTTGCTTAAGTATTGAAACCGTGGGACCATCCAGAGGCTCAGCCTGTCGAAAATTTTCATCAGTGAGCGAGTACCCTGGAATAAATACTTCTGGTAATATACATATGTCAGCCCCATTATTCACAGCCTCCTTTATCATCGCCGTTGCTTTTTCGATATTATAGTCCCAATCATAGGGTTTCGATGCCATTTGCAAACATGCAATATTTACTTTCATACAACGCACCCGATTAACATACCTAACCATCCTTCTTTTTTATGTATTTTATGTTGTAACTATTTAACATATTATTAACAAATGCAGAGTGAACCTTTGTCAGTTAGAAGTGGGATTTTATGGAACAGGGTTTAGATAATAATTATTTAACTGTTGAGAAATTGAAAAATAAGATCGTAGTCATCGCGTTTTTTATTCCTTGGATGTTGCCCTTGACAATTATATTCGGAATTACGGCAATTAAATATAGCACGCCATTTTCTGTGTTTTTGGTATTACTTGTGCTATTACTTGCAATTCCATCCTCTATTTACTTACTTATTAATGCTTGGCTGAATCGGTACTATCAGAATTTTCGGTTTTTGCTCCAAGAACAAGGGATTCTTATTCATGAAGGAGTCATCACAAAAACGGAGCGTCATATTCCGTATGGACGAATCCAAAATCTCAATATTCATCGGGGATATTTTCAAAGAAAGCATGGAATCGCAACTTTGAAGATTGAAACTGCTGGTTTTACCATGAGAGCTGGATCCTCCTATGGTTCAGCAGAAGGGATTATCCCAGGTATTCGGAATCCAGAGGAAATCGTTGAATTAATACGCCCTAAACTTGGGTATCGAAAGGAAGGGCTCGCAGAGGAAATACCTGTCAAGGAAAAGATTCCTACGGAACTCAATCTGCTTGGGGAAATCAATGAGAATCTAAAAGCAATACGTAACGTGATTGAAAAGAAGGACTAATTTTATAATCTATTTCTTTTTTTAATGAAGATATAATCCGATACTTTCTGACATATATTATGAAATATTAACTCCTCACATTAATTTGAAATAATTTATTAGAGGTTGTAGTTTAAGGGAAAGTGAAAAAGAAATTTATGTGAGTGAAAGAATTGTGAGAGGATGGACATGCCTGAGATAATAAGTATTGGTGAAGTTCTAATTGATTTCATTTCGAACGAGGCAGATATTGACCTGAAAGATGTGGCTTCGTTCATAAAGTTTCCAGGGGGAGCACCGACAAATGTCTTGGTGGTCGCGAGTTCACTGGGGGCAAAAACAGGTCTAATTTCACGCGTTGGTGATGATCCCTTTGGTGATTTTCTTCTTGAAACGTTGCAAACTAAAGGGGTTGATACAAGTCAAGTCATGCGAGACAAAAAGCACCATACTGGAGCAGTTTTTGTAGAACTAAAGAAAGCTAAGCCCGATTTTACGCTATATACGAATGTAGCCTATAATTTCATGAATATTAGCGATTTAAATAAGGATTATATTCAAAGTGCAGAAGTATTAAATTTTGGAAGTGTGTCGCTTTTAATGGAACCTTCACGCAGCACCACATTCGAGGCAATCTCGCTCGCAAAGGGCCACTGTACAATTACATGTGATGTCAATTTTCGTCTTGATTTATGGAAATACAAGCTCGATGAGATGTGGAAATTAGCCGATCAAGCGTTAAATGATGTGGACATACTCAAATTAGGTTTAGGTGAAGCACTTGAAATTGGCTCTCATATAGCCGGAAAGAGGCTTGACTTAGATGAAGCCCTGAAGGAGATATATACGAAGTTTGATCCGAAATTATTGGCAATTACCATGGGAAAAAAAGGAAGTCGATTACTTTTAATTGAAAATCATAAGATAAAACTTGATATTGTGCAAGATGTCTATAAAGTGGTTGCTAAAGATACGGTTGGAGCAGGAGACGCTTTTTTTGGAAGTCTTTTATATATACTTCATAAAATGGGGAAATTAAGGAGTTTAAACTTAACTGAGAACGAATTAAATCAAATTATGACATTTGCTAACACGTTCGCAGCCCTTTCCACGACGCGGAAAGGTGCGTGGAATCTCCCTAAAATTGAAGATATCATGTATATCCCGGAGATTAAGGAAAATTATATGAAATAGAAGGGATGTTTAATGCTTCAATTAGTCGCAATGGATCTAGATGGTACACTCGCTGATTTGAATCAACCCATTCAACTAGAAACCGTTAAATTACTTCAACAACTTCAGAAAGAAGAAGTTAAGTTGATTCTTACCTCAGGGAAACCTACCTCCTACCTTTCAGGGTTAGTAAGGCAGGTGGGATTAAAAAATATGATTCTTATAGGTGACAATGGCGGTGTGATCCACTTTAATCACGCATTCCCGCCGCGTAATCCGCTCGTATTAGAAATGACCTCTGTTGCTAAAGAGGAAATGGAGAAGGTTCGGACTGCACTTCTTAAAGAATTTGGAGAGAAAATCTGGATTCAACCAAATCAAGTTACGTTAAGTCTCTTCGGGATGGATTTTGATATTGCAGAGGTTTATGCATTTTGCGATCGCATATTTGAAGAAGAAAAAATAAGTCATCTCAAGAATTTTAAAACGGGAGGCGCTCTGGACATAATTCCTCTTAATATTGACAAGGGAGTAGCATTAAAAATCATACAAGAAGAACTTAAGATTCCTTTGGAAGATACTGCAGTGATTGGTGATGGAAAGAATGATGTACCAATGTTCTTATACGGAAAGATTCGCATCACTTTTGCTAGAACCGCTGAAATTTTTAAGCAATTCGCACCCAAAATCGTCAAGGATATTAATGCGGCCTTACAGTTTTTAATAGAGCTCTCTCAATTTGAAAAAACTCTGATTTTTGATACTCTTTTATAGGAAATGCGATTCATCTGCTCTTAAAAAAACTATTTTGAATATTAGGGAAAAAAGAAGGAAATTAAGAGATTATAGGTTTATAGATTCGTGGTATTGTAATACTTTATCAGATCAATTCCACCAAGTAGGATAAGCACTGATAAGCCTGCACCAGCTATCGCTATTATAATGTATGTGATATAGAAGCCAGTTACATTTGGAACATTACCAAGTTTATCAATTAAATCGCCAATATTATTCACGATCTGAACTGCAGTTACTATAATTAAAATACCGCCAATAGCAATTAATGCAATCCCAAAAATTAGGGATATGTATTCACTTTTGTCATAAATTTTGGGACCAACAATGGTTAATGCCAGAACGCATGCAGGAATAAGTACACCTAAACCAAGCATGGCACGTCGCTCCCTTACAAAAAAGAAGGTAAGGGTCCAATCGGCATATTCCCATAGAACGCGGTGGAGGATCAAAGCTGCAATCATACCCGAAAGTATTATTATCGAAGCAATTTTAGGTTTGGAAAAATCAGGTTCCTCTTCAGAAGACATCTTTAATTCACCTAATGGAATTTGGGAAAACTGTTATTGATTTTTAAAGATACTATTTCAAAAAGCATTTAAAAGAATATGCTCAAACCCTTGAAGAGAATGACAAGATCTAGAAAAAAGAAATAGAAGGACAGGAATTTTAGTTTACTCACTCAAGCAGTTGTTTAGAATGTTCTTAATAGAAATTATTCTATTTTAAAATAAAAAAATAGGAGATAATTATTGGATTCCATCGACTATGGCTTTGATCTAGAGTCCAAAATATTCTTGATTCCAGCAAATATACATAGGGCGAGCATTCCATCAGCAATTATAATACAAGCCATAATTCCACGATAATAGGAAAGAAATTCGGTTTTTGGAGTATATCGGCCAAGGGTATAAGAAATTAAAAAGATGGACATGACTGCTAGGGATATACTTAAAGCTGTTATGATAATTCCAAAAATTTTTTCTTTTTCAGATATATGTGTTCCTAAGATACTTACACCTAATAGAATCCCAGGGAATAGGAGTCCTGCCAAAGCGATTAATGTCATTTGAAATCGATAGATATCCTCATCTGTAAATCCTGCAACATCCCATAAGGCTTTATTAATAGTTAAAATAATAAGCCCTAATATAATTATTACTAAGGATCCGATAACTGCCCATTTAAAAGTTCCATTTAAGCCAAGTTTCTCCTTTATTTCGTTGAGTATTTCTTTCAGATTCATTTTTATTTCACTTCGTTGTTATAATTTGTTTAAAGTAATTCTTAGATTTTGATATTTAAGAATATTCAATCTGAATAAATTATTAATTGAGAGAGAATATTTAAAATTCTATCCCTTTAAAAGCGAAGATCCTGAAAGATTATTTCAAAAGATAGTGGTTGTTGGTAAAATGAAGGTGAATGAAGCCATTCTACATAGAAGAAGTATACGGAAATTCACGGATGAACCAATATCAAGGGAAGATCTAATTAAAATTGTAGAAGCCGCTAGATGGGCTCCGACGGCAGCGAATCGCCAAAAGACACGCTTTGTAGTGATTACGGACGAAGAACTTTTAAAAAAAATTGCGGATACCGCAAAAATTGTCTTCTATAAACAAAAACATGCCGCCCAGTCGAAAGCCATGGTTGTTGTATGTTTAGATAGCACGGCCTGGAAAGAAGAGACGGGAGCAGCCATCCAGAACATGCTGCTCCTCGCGTACTCATTGAATATTGGATCTTGTTGGATCGGGGCCTTTAATCGCGATACAGTACGAAAGATCCTAAAAATTCCTCAAAATTACAAGTTATTGGCTTTAATACTCTTTGGTTATTTTACAGGAGACCCCAAGCCACCGCCGCGGTTAGATTTAGGGAAAATTGCTTTTCTGAACCAATGGAGGAACCCTTTAGTGAAATCTAAAGGGGGAATATTACCTAAATCAGGGGTGTTATCGATTGCCATAACAAAACCGTTCACAGACACAAAGGCGGAGTTAAAAAAAAGTCCTTTAGCGGATCCTCCAAAGTCTAGTGAGATAGAATGAAAATTATTTAAATTTAAATGTTGAAATATAATATTTTAAGAAATTTTAAAGTGGCGAATCATTCCTTGACAATATATATTCCATTTGGAGATCCGTTTAGAGAACCATTATTAATAATTGAAGCATTACTGATGGTTTTAACTTTTCAATTGGGTATAATATATGTGAGAAAATTTTTAAAGACGAGAAGCAATTATACAATTTTAGCGTGGGGAGGGCTATTATGCGCCTATTCGGTCGTCTATATTCTATACATCATTGCTGATTATTATGCCCAAACAATCGATTTGAGGGCATTTATATTAAGTATATCATATTTAATAGGAGTTTTTGGGGCATTCTTTTTTTCATATAACACAGAACGAGAGATTAAGGTAAAAACACATTTTTTCTCATTGATCATGTTAAGTTTTTTAAGCTTTTTAATTCTTAATATGTTCATTTCGATATTGGACCCGATTATTATTACGATTTTGACTTGGCTTTTCTTTATTATTTTGGTTGTTATTTATATCAAGAGATTTACATCAAAAACACCTGAAAAAAAATGGAGAATAAACGTCTATTCATTAGTGATTGGGATTGTTTTAATGATTGTAGGGTTTGGTGGCGTTGCAGATATCGCCGTTTCATCATTCGGTGGATTATGGGTACGTGTTTTAGGTAATTTTTTAATGATTGGAGGAATGATATTGATATCAGCTTTATTTATTGGTGTTCCGAGCCTAGCAGAGTTTGATTGGGCTCAAAAAATAAGAATTTTGAATATCATCCATATTAACGGTGTATCTATTGCGCGTTATAGTTTCGGAGAGGAGGCCGAAGATGGAAAAAATAGAATAGATGACCTGCTTATGGCAGGGGGATTGATGAGCATATCGCAGGTTATCTCAAATTTGATTAAAAGTGATAAAAAGCTAGATTTCGTGGATCATGGTGATGTAAAACTCCTTCTTGAACACGGAAAATATTTAATTAATGTATTAGTTGCAGATGAATCCCTTGAGATTTTACGGACAAAATTGAAGACATTTACTGAACAAATTGAATTTATTTATGAAGATAACTTAGTTGAATGGGATGGCGATTTAGAACAATTTAAGTTTCTCGATGCAATAGTTAAAGCAAATTTTCAAGATTAATGTAATTAAGAAAATGAAATAAGTGAAATATATGGCAGAAGATCTATTTCCAATATCGGGAATCTTTAGAGAGCCGATACTCATATTCGAAGCCATAATAGTTCTCGTGTGCATAGAATTTGGCTCAGTTTTTCTCTATAGATTCTTTAAAAGAGATAAGGAGAAGACTATGATTTTAGCATGGGCATTTTTCTTTCTTACATTTGGATTCATGATATCCGTTTTTATGATTAGCGACCTGTTTACCCCGAGTAATCGGCAGTTTTATGTGAATTTAGGATATATAGCAATGGTGTCGGGAGCATTATTTTTTACTTTTAATGCGGAGCGTGAATTAGAGCAGAAAAAATATATTTTTTCCGTAATCCTAATTATTTTAATCATATTCCTTATTGTGGATGTCTTCCATTATTGTCGCCTAGCCGGTTCAATAACAAACGTTTGTTACCAATATAACAATTTGGACAGTCGTTTGGGTCTAAAGAAAAAAACTTT
>JABXJU010000140.1 GCA_013375405.1 Candidatus Helarchaeota archaeon | reverse complement strand
TAATTTGAGGTCTCTCTTCTTCTTTTTCCATAACAAGTCCATTCCTTTTTTGCAGGGCCTTCTTTATATCTTCTTGGGTATATCTAATATACAGCATAGGTATATCAGAGCCTATTTTCCAGCCATGATATGTGCATAATTCGGGATATTTAAGATACTTGCTGTTCTCTGTTGCTGACGCTTTCCTCCATGCATGCGGGTTAACCTTTTTGTTCTTTATACCCGCTCGTTTTGCCCCTTCCTTCAGGATGTAGCAAAGATTATTGTATGATATCCTTTGCCCCCGCTTACTCAACCATAAATAACTTTCAGGGTCACAGTCCGGATGGACTTCAAACCACTGTGCCATAAGAGGTACCGACTGCACAATAGGAATGGTCCTCTTAGAATACTTTGTTTTTGTCCCCTGGATTGTTATATAGCCCTCTTTTAGGTTTACATCCTTGATTTTCATTGATAGTAGTTCTCCGGCTCTCACACCGCTCTCGAAAAGGAACCTGCATATTGTTTTATGTAGTATGTTATCGCAGAATGAGACTATCCTATCAACATCATCAGATCTCAGAAGTTCGTTAGGATTAACAAAATCCTCTTCTTTCATGGTTGTCTTCATCCATCTTATCTTCTTTGGACAATAGTCAGGATCATCATCATTGCCTTCCATGAGCTTGTAGAACTTCTTTATGGTTACCTTGTAGTCATGTTTTGTCCATTCCTTGAAGCTGGAAGTGTTTATTCTGGCCACTAATCTTTGTAGATCCTCTTTATTGGTCTTATCCAAGTCCTTTCCAAGCATTAAAGCAATTTTTTTGAGACCATAAATATATTTGAACTGTCTCTTTGCCTTTATACCGTCTGCTGAACACCTTTCTACGAAAGATAGAATGAGTTCCCTGTTTCTTTTAGAGATTGAACTGTCCTTTTTCAACCTTTCAATCAATCTTTCCAATTTGATTTGGTCTATCATAGCCCTGTATTACATAGCTGAATATTTATGGATGGATGAAATCTACAGGGCTCACCAGAAGCCCCAGGAGGGATTATAATAAGCCCTGAAGATTGAGTTCTCCGTTACATTATTATTGATTAAAAGGGTATATAAAATTATCGCCTGTTGAATTTAAGATTCTTTGTTCTATTTCGATCTCGAAATAGCAATTACACCTTTTTAAATTGATTTTACTAAAAGTTTGACGCCTCTCTTTTGGATAACAAGATATCCCCTCATTTTCATGGAACGCAGAAGCTTCTTGATTTCGTTTTTTCTCAGGCAGAATCTCCGGCCAAGGTAGGAATAGAGATCATGATAATCAAAGAAAACAGAGTAGCTCCTCCTTAGCAGAATATCATAAACATGTCTGAAAAAATCAAATTCGCTAGCTGGACTCTCGCTCCTTCTGTTCACAGGTTCAAGGTAACGGTGATTTTCAAACATTGTCGATTTCTCTATTTCGTTCATTATTCCTTTTGATTCTTTCATATAAATCAAGAACTCTTTTTACCCATGCAGGTTCATTTTCAACGACCGTTTTCATTTCCTCATCGGTATTTTTATTTGCCTTTTGCATATTTACCCCCTGTAATGGATTGATGCCTGAATAAAAATGGATTATCCATACTCAATACCGAATATGCCCATACAAGCATCAATCAGAAACCTTGAAAGAATAGACTCTTCCCCTGACTCTTGCCCTCTCCACCTTTATCAATTTCAATTCGTTCAGATTGCTCGTATAGTGTGAAAATGTGCGCTTGGCAATGGGATTGAGGTTTTGATTCCTGCATTCTTGCAGGTAGCAATTCCATAACTGATTAGAAATTATTCCGGAATTCATCTTTATTAGCTGGAACAGAATTCTGTGATGTTCGGTCAATCTTTTTAAGCGATATTCCTTCTTAAGATCATCGACTCCATAATAGCCCTTTTTGATATGTTTTAATTCTATTGCTTTGGAGCCCTCATCCTCCGAATGCTGGCAGGCCCTTTTTAAGGTATGAATAGCTACCCTGGCATCCCCTTTAGCAATTTCGGCAATCTTTTTAAGAATATTCTCATTCCACCTTTTGCAGTCCAGTTTCATCAACGCCCGTTCTCTAAGAATTCTAACGAGGTCCTCTTTTGTGTAAGGCTTAAAATGGATAACCCTGGGATTAAGCCTTGATTTGATTCTATCTTCGAGTGAAAGGATTGCATACCTGCTTTCGCTTATGCATATCAACCCAATTTTCCCAATGTTGCAGAAATTATATATCATTGCGTTTCTGTCCTTAAGAGGCATTAGGTCAACCTCATCCAGAACTACGGCAAAGGGCTTTTCCCGAACACGCCTTTCAAACTGGTAGAGCTTGACCCGGGTATCCCGCTCATCGCCAAAGCCAAACCTCAACTCATTTAGAACAGTGTCCAGAACCGAATAGAAGGAGTTGGTCCTCCAGCAGTTGATATATGCTCCGTTGATCTGGTGTTTCTCCATCAATTCCTGAAGAAAATACTTGGCTACCAGGGACTTACCAGTTCCCGGTTTTCCATAGAGCCAGGCATGCAGGGGTTTGTTCCCTTTCAGTACCAGGGAGAAGCAGGAATGCAGATTCTTCAGGTGGGGATCTCTTGCAAAAATGCCTCGAGGGATATATGAATTATTGAATATATTTGGATTCTTCGCAATTTCTGACTCATCTGTATCATATGGCATAATCTGATTATTTCCATATAACTTAAAATAGTGCTTTTTGAGGCTTGCTTATCATGCAATTAATTTTAAGAATTTATACCTTAAAAAGAATTGTTTAAACATAGATAAAGAATTAATAAGATGCCTAATGCGGGTTTCTTTTAGCTTTCATCATTCATAAATCTGCTGATTTCCATAATCTTAATTTGGCTATTACTCAGAGCTAAGTTGGATATCATCTCCTCTATCTTTTGTTTTATCTTCTCGTTCAGGAGCAGGCAAAAGATAGTGTTGAATCCAGTCTTCAAGTCCTTCTGTATGTTATAAACAGCATCAGATTTACCGGTCTCAATTTCTATCGCTATCCTTTCCTTATCATTCATGGCAACAAGGTCCACTGCTTTCCCCTCGCCGATAGGGTATTCCTCAATAACACGATAACCTTTTCTCCTGAAATGCTCAGCAACCTTGTCTTTCCAGTATTCATGTTCAAACCCACCTTTCCTGTGGGATGAATTTACATCAATCCCCACGCTCCTGAGAACCTCCTTTCCCTTGTCTGTTAGCTCGAAAATCTTTAACCTTCCCGTCCTTACTGGCAAATCCTTGATTTCGATTAATCCTTTTTCAACCAGGGCAACCCTGATTTTGTTTCCCTGATAGGCATTCAATCCAAGCCTGCGATACCGTTCAGATGTTGATGAGAATCTGTGTTTCACTATATCCTTCAACATCAATATTTCACCTTGCGGTAGAGAATCAGTTTCCTTTGGCAGGTTTTTTGCTTCGGTTTTTTCCTCTTTCTCTCTTCTTCTAAAATCTCTAAAAACCTCTCCTTCGTTCTCTTGTGACTTAAAAGTATTCATCTCGGTCAAATCACTGAAATTATCCTTATAAAACTCAGCCATCCGCTCTCTGATCATAGCATCGCTCATGCTCCCTTTACTTACCTTCACCAGAGGAAACCTGACCAGAAATGGCTCAAACCATCTCCCCTGAAGCTTGACCATCCCTGTTCCGATTTCAAGCTTGCCCAGATATCTTGTCTTTTTGCTATCAAGGAGCATGCAGTCGGATATCATGGCGATATCTGATCTGTGCTTGAGATTCATCGCTATGGTGCAGTAGGTGTTTCCCAGGGCTGGTTTGCTTATCAGAGAGGGATGCTGATCGATCAGAATAATCGATTCCCCAAGTTCCCTGATCTCCCTAAGAATGATATCAGTGACAGCCTCCTCTCCCATTATCTCCTGCTTCCTCCTCAATAGGATGTGATGAGCCTCCTCGATCATTATTATGTGTTTCAGTCTCTCCCTTTTCCCCTCAGCCATCCTGTAGTGATGAATCCATAGTAGAAAGGATTCTATCAAAAAGGTTTTATCAGAGTTGGTGAGGGCATCAAGTTCAAGGATAACATTCTTCTTCAGAAGCTCATCCAAGGGCAGATTGAACCTCTGGTTAAGAACATTCCCCACCTCACCGAAACACAGAACCCCGACAGCCCTGAGGGCAGACTCCATCCAGGAAGCCTCTCTGCCTTTTGCTTTGTAGTTCTCAAGCCAACTTTTCACATCACCCAGGTTGGGATAAATTCCTGGATCGCCCTCATAAACCCCGAATTCCCTGTATACCGAATCGATTGCTTTCTGCAGAAGATAAGAAACTCCTTCACCTAGAAAATACGCGTGTGCCATTATCTCTATAATCTTCTTCAGCCATATCTTGGGTGGAGACCCAGCAGGGGGAATCAGGGGGTTGAAATAGAATGGAGATACGCTTCTCCCAACCGTGAAGACCCAAATTTCTTTTTCAGGGACTATAGACAGCAAATCCCTGTAATTCCTCTTCCAGTCGAATACAAGGAAGGGCTTGTTTTTCCTCAACAGGTTCAGGACAATGATGAACGCAACATTGGTCTTTCCGCTTCCTGATCTCCCGAATATACCCACATGCTGAATCCATTCCTCCTCCCTCAATCCAAAGGGGTGAAATCTATCTTTTCCGTAAAAAACAATTCCCAGGGGATAATCCCCGGATGCGATTTCTCTAGGAGGTGGTTCAAGCAGGATGTTTCTCTCCTCATAGGTCTCCTCGAGATTCTCAGCCATGATTATGTGCAGGGCTTCCTCTATCGCTTTCCTGGTTTTTGAATCTGCCAGTATGTACTCCTGCCAGAGCAGGTCCATATCCTTCTCCGCGATCGGCTTGAGCTTTCTGAACACTTCCTCTATTTTCATAAAAACACCGGCTACAATTAATTCACCTGGCAATCATCTTCCTGGTATTTATCAGGTTCTCGTATTCCATGACGAACGTCCTCCTCTCCTTCATCAGGGATACCAAATCCTCCCATGCCCTCAGCTCCTCGCTCCGGAGCTCCTTTGTGAGTATGAGTATCTGCCTCTCCAGTCCCATTCTCCTGAATTCAATGCTCGGATTGTAACCTACCGTGTAATTCTCGATATACTTCAGCTGGGTCTGGCACTTGAAGATCTCGGTATCAATCCTTTCCCTGAATGATTTTCCCAGCTCAATCCTCTCTTCAATCTCCCTGTCAATCTCATCCATTGCCTCTTTGAGTATCTTAAGCTTGTTCGAGAATGTCTCTGTCAGGATCCTGGACACCCCTGGAGTCCTTTTCCTTTTATCCTCCTGAGCACGGGAAAAATCGAACTCCTCAGGTTTAAGCATCAAACTCTTGAAATCTTCTTCCTTAAATTCCTGAGCTGTCTCCGGGGAATCAAAAATCTCCTTCCAGTGTTTTTCAAGCTCAATATCGTTAAGCTCTCTTAAATCTTCTTTACTTATCGATTCAGCTTCTGCTGAAACTAAATCTTTATATGGCTTTTCCCATTCATAAATGTCCTCATCCAACCTGAATCCTCTGGATACCATGAAGATCACCAGAATATGAGATTATCTTGAATAAGAGGGGAATATATTAGGCGGGTGCGAAAATTGCAGAATTGACCTTTATTTATCCTCTCAGCGAGCTTTCCACTCTTTTACGGCCACCTGGACATCCTTTTCCTTGACCGTCTGCCTGCCAGCGTGCTCGGCAAGGGTCTTGCTCAGTTCGGCTATCTCCCTTGCCATCTCCTCAACCAACCTTGCCAGCTCTCTGGCTGCCTCATCGCTTGCCCTTGCCCCTGCCTGTCTGATTATCCTTTTGAATGCCAGAATGGATAATTCCTTCATTTAGCTTCCTTTTATTTCAAGGTTATTATTTCTATTTTCTTTCTTATTTAATTCCACTTTCCCAATCCAAATCCTTTTTTTGATTATATCACAAAAAATAATTGAATATTAATTCAATTTTTAAAAAGAGAGCAATTTTGCTCCCTTACTATTCATCGCATAGCTAACCGGTAACCGATGGTGCGGTTAACCGTTACTGATTTTTTATCTCATCCAGATTATATTCATGCTGTATCTGCTTTAAGCAGGCCTAACCATATAACTTAGGAAACAATAATTGATTATTTCTGTATTATTGAAACATCAAGGTATTCCATGCCTCCCTTCGTAGGTCTGAGGAGAGTAAAGCTATTTTTATGCATTTACTCAAGCCTACGAACCAAAAAGAGAGAGCGGGGTTATTCGCCGCTCTTTGTCGCTATGTTAGTCAACTCCTTCTCAATATCTTTCTTTTTCTCTAATTCCTTTGCTTTGTTAAAGTCACTGTAAACCTTGATTTGCCCGTTGGTGGGAGCGCCAAAGGTGATGCTGTCATGGTTTACGCTAACAGTCTCAGTTACTGTCTTGTTACCAGTCGCAAGTCGCTCAAATATCTGATTAATCCTTTTGTTCATCAGAGCAACTTCCTGTAGGATGTTGCTGACTTCATCGTGTAGCTCATCTATCTGCTGTGCGAGGTCTTCTGGTCGCACATGCCTTCTTTCGAGCCAATCTTCGGTTGGCTCTGGTCCTTCTACGATTTCCTGACACATTCTATCACCTCAACTTCTTTATTCTCGGCTGCCTTCTCCGCTTTTATGAGGTCACAAAGTATGTTGCAGATATTCGCAGCCTTCTCAACGTGTGGCTCAAAACGGGCATTTTCACACGCTGCCTGGAGCTCCGCTGCTGCTTCCCTGAGCATGTCTTCCACTGACAGTTTCTTTGTTATCATCGTAGCACCCCCTGTTGTCGCAGGTTCTTCTGGGTTAGCTCTATCTCTCGCTTGAATTTGACCAGGTAGTTATCGATAGCGTCATGAACCATCGCAACTATTGAAATCCCTAAACACTGCTTGAGCAGCCACAGTTCACGCATCTGCCTTTCGTCTATTCTCGGTCTGTAGCTCATGGTTTCACCTTCCTAGTATTCCCAGGTCCTTCTTCTGAAACACGCAGGACAGGTAATTACTGGACTCTTAGTTGCCTTGCCACAGTCTTGACAGTGGTATACCTGCTTTGTCGCTCTGTTTCTTCTGTTCATGGTTTCACCTGCTCACAGGTGCAGTAATACCAGGCTGGTTCAGGTGTTCCTAATGGTACGTGAACCGATTCGTGGCACAAAATACAGAACCTGACTTCGCACAGTTCCCTATCACACACTGAACAGGTCATATCACTCACCTGTTTTCTTCACATCATTGAGAGAGCCGATTACCGCCTTCTCTCTCTGGCATTTGAACCAAGAGGGAGTGAAGGAAATTGCCGTCTTCACCGAGGTTTATTTACACTCTAGTCCGAGGTGGTTATAGATAGTAAAATGATGCCCCTCCCTTAGCTCGGTATCCCTCATTCAAAGAAGGCTTTATCTTAACCGTTACTGACTGGAGCATATTTACAGATAAAGCGGAAGTCTTTGAACAGTTAGCCGGGGATTATGTGGTAATAGCAGGCAATTTCCATCACGACCGACCCTGCAGAGAGAGAAGGCATCTACCCAACAGAAAGCTCCCTTGTGGAGCGGGGATAAGGTTTCCTGTCGAATTCGGGTTAAGAGATTTATCGCATGTCTGACCTGCGCTCCGAAGGAGCGGAAAGCTCATTACTCGAATTCAAAACCGTCGGTTGGCAGCCACGCTCCCAACTAATAGCTTTCGGCAAACCGCTAATCAAAGCAAAAATATCGGGCGCTGCTTCCCTCGCTTAAACCAGAAACCAGCTGGCAGGTGAATTGTTGCTTATCGATCGTCTTTCAAAAAAATTGTATAAGTCTAATTCATGCCTCTTTTTATTTATATTTTTATACTCATTACCTTTGCTGTTTTTCAAAACTCTGAATACAAATATGAACAAAATCGACTCTAATCCTGTCGAGCATGCTGGCTTTTCCATTCCAAATAAAAACATAAAATTTATTATACATTGAATTAATTCAATTTATGCTTTATTTAGCGGTATTCTAATGATAAAGTATATTACAAGAAAATTAAAGGAAGGTTATATATTAGGAAAAAATTTCAACTTCATATGTACAAAAGGCATGAGTAATTTTTCTAATTTATTCTAAATCTTGACATCAAGGTATAGTTTATTTATTATTATATAAATGTAGGATTATTTGCAATATTTAACTAATAAGTTTTTGTTATACTAAAAATTTTCGTTAATATGCAGGAGCCGATATATTGCTTGGTGCCTCGTAGTTAGAAAACCTCATTAAAGTGTAAAGGAGTGCTATAAGAAATGAAAAATATATTCCGGGAGGGGATTATTAAAACTCTTGTCAAATTTATAGCCATATTTTCTGGACTTGTAGGGATTGCTGGATTTGCTTTCTTTTTATGGCAGAAATCATTACACTATTCAATTGAATTTCTATTGTTCACTTTCTCTATTATTCTCCTAATGATTGTTCTCAGACTGAGAGGCATGCTTACTCATCTATCCTCTGAATATTCTATGTCACAGGAACTTCATTATGAACATCTCGCCTTAACTTATTTTACCAGTCCAGACCATTTAATTGAAGATGATACTCATAGGTTCCTGTTACGAGAAGAGCATTTTGAGATCAAAGGTAAAGATGCTTTCTTTAATTATAGATTGCGAGGACATAATGCATCAAGTTCTCCATCAAAATTCATCCGACAGAAAATTTCGGATGATTCACCAATTGAAGTAGATAGATTGGGTTTCGAGGCCATTGATAACCAATCCAAGATGCCATTGGAATGGAAGGTTATAAAAGATCAAACTTATGTAAAACATATTGAAATCTATTTTACTTGTCCATTGTCGCCAGGAGACTCATTTGACATTTCATTTTCTTACAAGCTATATGGTTCTTTTACGAGAAAGGCAGATTATACCTTTTTCCCAGAACACATTTATAAAAAAGGGACCAATAAATTAATAGCAAGTTTATCATTAGACTATCCACCCATTCGTTACGAAATGCTAACATTTGATGGGAAAAAATTTATTACAGAGGAACAGCCTGAACTTGTGATTGAAAAAAATAAGGTCACTATTAAATGGACAAAAGAAAATCCAAGAAATTTGTACTTATTAAAATTTGTTAGAAGAACTAAATAATATGGATTGGCTATTTTTATCATTGGTTGCCACAGCCTTATGGGCTACCTCCAATATGATTGATAAAGTGGTCTTAAGTGAATATATTAAAAGACCTCTCCTTTACACAGCTTTAGCTGGATTTCTTGGTTTCACCTTCGCAATGATAGAAATTTCGAGCCTGCGGGTTCAAATCGTTGCTGCTTTACCTCTTGCTCTCTGCTTATTAGAAGGGTTTATCTATATTGGCGCCTTATTTTTCTATTTCAAGTCATTATCAATTGAAGAAGTGACTCGAATTGTACCCGTATTGCAAACTATTCCCTTAATTACATTAGTTCTAGCAACAATTTTTCTCAATGAAATATTAAAACCTTATCAATATATTGGTGTTGTCTTTATAATCGGCGGTGCATTAATGGTATCTTTAAGAAAGAAAAACACAGGCTTTTTTAGGATTAATAAGGCATTCTGGCTAATCTCATTATCATGTATTCTTTATGGTATCTCATGGGTTTTGTCTAAATACATTTTAAGCATGGTGTCATATTGGAATCTTTTCTTTTGGTCTCGTATTGGCGGATTTTTAGCAATTTGCTGTATGTTATTCATTAGTCCTGTTGCTAGAAAATTAGTTTCTCTTTTAAAGGAAATACCTAGAAGATCTTTTAGTTTATTAACAACCAGCGAAGGAGTGAATTTAATTGCATTATTTATCGTAAATATTGCTCTTTCAAAAGGACAAGCATCTCTTGTTTCTACTGTCACTTCTTCACAACCTCTTTTTATCATACTTTTCGTACTTTTCTTAAGCCGACATTTTCCAAAACTATTCGCGAAGGAACTAGAAAAATCAAGCATAACTTTAAAGTTAATAGCAAGTATAATTATTATCATAGGTTTTTTTCTTGTCAGATAAGTATGAAAAAAATACTATAATAAAGGTCGAATGTGGGTAAAACATAAATTATAGAATTAATTTTTGAAAAAACGGAAGGTAATGCCATCATTTAATATCTCGACTTGTTTATTTATTGCATCACTTAGATGTATTCCTTAAGCCTAAATAAACTATATGATAAGTATATTGCTGTACCTAAAAGCGGAGTGATTTCCGTTATATATTCCAGATTTCTTTTTCATTTTGTAGATTTTTTGTAAAAGGAATTTTCAAGAATTCTTATTTTTAGCCTTCCTTGTAATAGTTAAGGCTTCAATCTTGGACATCTTTTACAGTTCTTTCAGATACATTCTGAGATTGAGATAAATAATATAACTGAGCTTTTTCAGTAGCTTCCCTCATACCTGTTTATTATAGAATTTTGTTCAAATTTTGGTGAAATCTTAAATATGGACGAATGGTCCATATATTTCTTAATTAAAAAGATTTTAAAACATGAAAAGAGGAGGGCAGTTGCGGAATTCTTTTACTATTAACCGTTAACCAATGACAAATAAACAGTTACTCATTGAGAGGCATACTGAGGGTTATTCTTTGTTGTCTATTCCTTGTTATTAAAATTATGAGTATGTGATATTGATGTCTAGTACCCGTGCTTTTGATTAAAAACAGATTTCCATGGAGAAAGACGAACCTTATAATAGAGATGTTGAGATCCTCAGGTTATGCAGTTTTACTTTCTTATTTGGCTTGGGCTTTTAATTAGCTAACACAATGTATTTGGTTAGAATTTAGCTGAATCAATTTGAATTCTTGACAGAAGTCCACTTGTATTAATATAATAAGTGTGTATTTTATCTGTCTATATTTTGAGCAAGTGGGGTATACTATTACAATAGGGTTCTAATCTGAAACAATTTAGATATAAATGCTTTATTCAATATTTCAGATATAATATGATACAGACCATATTAAAATAGACAAGCCGAGGTAGAATAGATGATTAAGTATCAGATATTTCTAAATCACTTTT
>JABXJU010000401.1 GCA_013375405.1 Candidatus Helarchaeota archaeon | reverse complement strand
TCTTCCGATCTTTCCTTCATCTTTGCTATTTCTTCATCTTTAAGCTTTCTCTTAAAAATCTTCATAGCTAGAGTTAATGGCAGAGTTTTCCTAAATTCAACAAATTTAGGTACAGCATATGGTGGAAATTTTTCTTTGCAATATTCAATTATGTCATCAGTGGTAATTTTACCAAGATATTCAGAATTTAATAGTATAAAAGTTTTTACTCTTTCACTTCCAGGACGCTCAGGGTCTGGGATTCCAATAATCGCCGCTTCGTTAACTGCTGGATGCTCATATAAAATATCTTCAAAAACACGGGAGTATACTTTCATTCCAGATACATTTATCATATCTTTAATTCGGTCTACTATATAGAAATAGCCATCCTCATCCATTTTAGCAATATCTCCTGTGGCAATCCAACCATCTTCAGTTAGTCCTTTCCCTGGAGTGGGCCAATATCCTTTCATTAATTGTGGACCACGAACAATTATCTCACCATTTTCACCAAAAGGAACCTCTTCTCCAGTATCTGGATCAACAAGTTTAACATCTGTATCAGGAACAGGAATTCCAACACTTCTTTTTACTTCTGCCATAAATCCTGTAACTTTTGAAAGACCTGAAAGATTAATATGGGTAACGGATGATTCTGTCATTCCATAACCTTCTGACATCGGTACTCGTGTTTTCTTTTCAAATTTATCAGCAATCTCAGAAGGAAGTGCAGCTGCAGCAGAAAAGTAAAAAACGGGCATCGCAGGTAAATCTTTCTCAACAAATAGCATGTAATGAGTAGGTACTGCACAAACCATAAAAGGTCGATGTTTTTTGATTATATCGACAATTCTATTAATATCTCTTGGATCAACTAAATACATACCCATACCCATAGAAATGGCGGCAAATAAAATCCAATGTCCATATTGATGAAACATTGGAACACATATTACTACAGAAGCTTTTCCTCTTGTTCCTACTTCCAATGGTTTCATATACCAATGAAATACTTGAATAATATTTGTTGTGATATTATAATGAGTTTGCATTGTTCCCTTTGGAACACCAGTAGTACCTCCAGTAAAAGGTAATTCCGCGAGATCCTCTATAGGATTTATTTCCACTTCAGGAGGATTTGGATCATACTTATTTATTAAATCTTCGAATCGAATAGCCCCATATGTTTCTTTTATTTCAGGCAATGAATAATCCGGAAAAATTGGGACAGGTGTATAAATCATAGTTTTAATGCTAGTTTTACTTTTTATATCATCAACACGCTCAAGGCGTCTATAAGAACATATGATGGTTTCGGCTTTAGATTCACCTAATTCATATAATAGGTCTGGAGCTTTATGCAATATACTGAGAGGAACATGTATAGCACCTATTCGTAAAATTGCAAAATCGCTAATTACGTATTGTGGACAATTTGGAAGTATTGTTGCGACTCTATCACCTTTTTTTATTCCTAAATCCGATAATGCCGTAGCAAATTTATCGACTTGTAATTTTAATTCTTCATAGGTTATCTCCTTATCTAAAAAATAAATGGCTTTACTTTCAGGGAAGGTAGCTGCTGAGTCTTCAAGAAATTTATAAACTGATATTTCTGGATATGGAGCCATAGTTTCTTCGAGTTTAAAAGGTCCAAGCTTATAACTTTTCTTCCATGGTTTATCTGCATATGTTAATTTTTT
>JABXJU010000139.1 GCA_013375405.1 Candidatus Helarchaeota archaeon | reverse complement strand
GGAGGAGGAATTGGTGCATCAACAACATAATCTATAAAGGTGCCAGTTCCTTGAGTAACCTTTGCTTGCCCCTTATTAATGACACCCAGACCTAGAGCTGCACATTGCTGGTCACCCCCACCTAATATGATTGGTACGCCCGGTTTAAGCCCTAAGATATCTGCAGCTTCGCCTGATAATTCACCAATGACTTCACCATGTTTATGAAGTTCAGGCCAAAGATCTACAGGCAATTCATAGACCTCAGCCAACTTTTCGTCCCATTTTAATGATTGCATATTTATAATTCCCCAAATCCCATTTGTGGAATCGGTGACGATTTCACCACAGAGTTTCATATAACAATAGACGTCCGGAAAGATGATTTTATCTGCCTTCTCAAATAAGTTCGGACGATTATTCTTAAGCCATAGGAGCTTTGGTATTGTTCTTCTCAATCCGCCTTCTTCTTGGAAATCTTTAAACGTTGTGACTTCTCTTTCATCCATCCACGTTAATGCAGGGTGTAACACTTCACCCTTTTTATCGACTATAGATACTGTCGCCCTTTGGAAGGTAGCACAAATACCGCTGATATCCTTTGGATTTATTGCCTTGTTTTTAGTGACTTTTTGGCAGGTTTTTTTGATTGCGTCCCACCATATTAAAGGATCTTGCTCAGATATTCCAGGGGGTTGACGTTCAGTCGGATATTCCTCGTAGAATTTGAGAATTTCTCTCCCTTCAGTATTAAATACGATACTACGTGCACCAGTAGTACCTACATCAAAAACCAACAAATTTTCTGCCATTTTTTTCCCTCTAATTGCTATAAATTATAGGTCAACATTATAAAAATAAGAATTTGCCTTAATATATGAAAGGTAAAATTCTATCTCTTTTTTCTTTCTATCTTTATCCCAGCCTAGAATGCCACCTACTATATCAGCAGTTACTTCCGCAATTTTCGGTTGTTTCGAAGGATGAACTAACCAACAAATTTCGGTTCGTCTGCAAAGCACATCGTTTAGGTGGCGCGGGATCTCATGTTTTACGATATATATAATTTCTGCTTTTACCCAAGGAAAGTATTTAGGTGGATATTCGGGATCTTCCAGTAATGGTTTCCCCAAATCGGGTGTGTTCAAGATTTTATCGATTATAACAAATGCACCTTTACCGAATTCAATGTAAAGATGGTTCAATATCTCAGGTTCCAGCTTTCCTTGTGCAGTCTTGAATTGTACGCTCGCTTCAAATTCATCGCGCTTAAGAGCTACCTTGTAAGGAACTTTAGCGATCCTTTTTTCCGAAGATACTGTTATAGTACCATTTCTTGTAATATCTACTTTTTTACTTTTCAATACTCGCTTTCGCATAAGATCTTCGGCCATTACTCTAAATGTAGTATATTTACCACCAAGCAATGAAAATAGACCATCCTCTCGTTCAAAATATATATGCTTCCTACTGATGGCTCCCGCTTCCTTTCCAGGTTCTGAAACTAATGGTCGAAGTCCCGCATATGTGCCTAAGATGTGGGAGTCATCAATTTTAGCATTGGGAAAAAATAATTCAATAGTATTACGAAGATAATCAACTTCTTCCTTAAGAGTAACTGGATTATCCAGATCTCCGTCAAAGAAAGTGTCTGTCGTGCCTATTAAGACCCAATTTTCTCTAGGAATCACAAAAAAATATCTACCGTCATCAATACTACTTAATAATAAGCCGTGATCGATCTTTAAATCTTCACTCTTTACTGCGAAATGAATCCCTTTTGATGGTTGCATTATCTTTGAATCATCAGAATTTCCAAGAATCTCATCAGCCCAGACTCCTGTGCAATTTACAACAACATTTGCTTTAATAACAAAAGATTCATGCAGAATGTTGGGGGAAAATTTGTCATTCTCAACCACTTTTACTCCATTTACAATCCCTTTTTCATTATGTACCAAATCAATTACTTTAAGATAATTAAGGGCTGTACCTTTTCCTGAGGCACCACACTCTTTAATGGTTTCAACGGTAATTCGTGCATCATCCATATTTGTGTCATAATAAAGTCCTATTCCAACTAATTGATCATGATTTAATTCAGGCTCGATTTCAGCTAATTTTAGGGGATCATCTATAGTCTCCCAAGGTCCGTAATTCTGGTTTTTCCCTGCTTCGTCGTACAGTTTCAAAGCAGCTTCGACCAATTCCAAATTCCATTTACTTGGAGGTAATATTTTACCTGTTCTAGGATCTTTTATTTCATCGTATATTGGTATTATCAAATGCAAGGGACGAACATTATGGGGAATTGCTTCATCCCGTTCCCAATTTCGTTCTCTTGATGCCTCTTCGACTAATCTAATTTCGAAATTTCTTAGGTATCTTATACCTCCATGGAATAATTTAGATGATCTCGAAGATGTCCCTTCAGCGAAATCATCCTTTTCTACCAACGCAACATTTAGGCCACGCATGATTGCATCTCTAGCAACTCCAGCTCCTGTAATACCACCACCGATAATCAGCATATCAAAATCAGTTATTTTGAGTTTGGTAATGATTTCGGTTCGTTTTTTATCTGAGAAATCGAGCTTCATTACATCATCTGCCGAAAAGGCCATTATTATCTCACCTCTAGTTTAGCTCAAAATTATTAAAATTCTTTCTCTTGCTCAGAATGTTGCACCCTCAAACTCCTTTAATGGATAAAGTTTTTTACGTTCTTTTAGACTCCCGCCATAATAGCCACATACAAGTGCTAAAAATAATAAAAGCGGTGAAAAGGCAAGATACCAAAGAATTGCATTCACATATAAGAATTCTTGAATGAATGGGGTTCCAATTAAAATGAGAATACCAATGCTTGAACCTAATAGAATTGCTGTCCAAATACCACGCTTCTTATTTCCGGCGATATAAGCGGCTATAGTGGTAGGAAGAAAGAATATTATGCAATTAAATAACATAAGCGCACCTATAATAACTAAAGTTATAGTCTGCAAAGTGGCTAGTTCAACTTGATCTAAATCATTATCAAAAGTAATGTTTGTTAATCCAAATTCAGATATATTTAAACCTTCAAATTTGATGATTGCTGGAACCAATGCCAGGACTATGGTTCCAACCAGTAGAAGCCCAATAACTACTCCTAAAAACATTTTAAAATTTGTACGGGAGGAAACCTTACCATCAAGGATATGATCCACTGTATATCTAAATTCCTGAAATTCAATTAGATCAGGGGGGATTGTAGATTCTAGTTGACGTTTAAAAATAGTTGAGAATTCCGATAAAATTTCCAATAAAATATTACGGATCAATCTCGAATTATCCCTGGGATCTGCAATAACTATTCCGATAATTGGTGTTTCTTTTAAAGGATATATAAATAACTGTTCTCCAGTCTGTAATTTAAGGCTCTGCATTCCAGATCCCAATGCCTCTTTAGCAAAAGCACCTAATGCATTGATAAACCCAGATATTAATTGACTATTGATCTGACTTCGCTCTAGATAATGCTTTTCAAAAATGCAAGTTCCGCTAGGGGTTGTAATAAAAACAGAATGTATCATATTTTATTATAGGATTTATGATATTAAAAGATTTAGACTTAATGAAAGCTATCCTTGATTCCTTAAAACTAGAAATTTATGATTAGGTGTGAAATAAAGCGAATTTATCAGAGATTATTCGTCTGACGTGTAAATCACATAAATCATTAGGCCAATATATGCGAAAATAACGATGAAACTTATTAAAAGGCTTTCAAAAATCATTTTAACCACAATTTAATTGTTTTATAATTATATAATATTTTTAAATAATAAATTGTTTTAAACTATTTTTAACTAATCAAACACTTCAAAATAATTAAGAGTGAGGTTGAAATTTGACCTAATAAGGGTTCAAAAATTGTTGGTAACAATTCATAGATTAAATCTTATTGATGATGCAGATTTTCTCCATCATATTTTTGAATAGTAAAAAGTAAGATTTTATCATGAGTTTCCCAAATCCGATCGATAAGGTGCTCCAGTTAATTCAAAATTTGAAACTTTTCACCGAAGTCAAAGGAATTGACGAAATCACCTCTGAAATTGAAGGTTTATTAAGAGATATTTATGACCTTTTCATGGGATTAGAATCGTTCAACCGTAAGAAGCGGTTAGCATTATTAAAATTAGCGCATTTATTCCCTAAAACACTCACAACAGCAGATTTAAGGAAAGTTATGGAATATTCAGAAAACACCTCCTTAAGTTACGTGCGGAACGAAATAAAAGAACTAGAAGAGGCAAACTTAATCGTTATCAATAAGTATAAAGATAAAAAATTGCCGTTTCAAATTCAAATTAATCACAATCACAAATTGATGCAGCTTTTAATTGCGCTAACTAGTTTTGGAATAGAATATAAAGAAATGGTAGCAGAGCAGGTGGAGGAGAAGAATGAATAATTCTGATGCCTATGAAGATGAAGAGGTCCGGAATTTTTTAAAAGGATTACGCCGTTATATCACATCACGAGCAATAGTTATTTATATAATCGTTGCAGGAGCAACCGTTGCATTCGGTTTTATATTTTATTATCTAGTTTATTATCTATTTGCTGCATTACCACATCAGATCCTTTCGGATTTAATTTTTATTTTAATTATTGTAGGATTTGTTATAGGATTAAATTTATTACTACAACGCAGTCTGTTAATACATCATTTACCACCCTATACTTTAGATATTGTGAAAAAAGCAGGATTTAAAATCAAAGAATTTAAACAGTATTTTATTTTCAAACGTGCTAACGTTTATCCAACACCAAATACTTTTATTCGAATTGGGCTGATTGTAGGTTACGTACCGTTCTTAGAACTCCGCTTCAAAAGTTATAAAATTAGTTTAAGAAGCAGTAAATTATCTGATAAAGATGATTTATTGGGTTCCATCATTGTAAAAAGGATTGCGGAAAAAAATCTTGTAGCTTGGGACCAAAATAGTGACAGTAAAAGAACTGGCTTTACACGAAAGAAAATTGGAGGGCTTCGGTTTAAGACTATTTGTCTTCCCGAAGAAGTGACAGGTCGATTATTGCAAATGGGAAAGGCGATCAGAGAATGGGAAAAATCCATTCAAAAGATTGCGAATGTTGCCCTCGCTGAGCGATGAAGAATGAATTTTAAGATTCATTTATAATCTAAGGACAAGAATAAAAAAAGAAATAGAGAAATTAATCAGTATTAATAGCCCATATTGTTTCGCGCCCTTTTTTGCCATCACGCTTTATTTTCCCTGATAACACAAGTTCAAGGAGATACCGTCGAATGGTTTTTCGATTATATCGGAAATATTTTCGTAACTCAGATATAGTCATTTTCTGTTGTTCTTGGAGGACACCCACCATTTTCTCTTTTACCGGTTTTTTCTCTGGTTTCTTAGCAGGTGTTTTAGGATAATAGCGCTGTGCAAATTTTAATAATGCGGTATAATTATGTGTAGCTTTTCCGCCATCGAAAAAAAGCAATAATAAATTCATTTCTTCAGTAAAAGCCACTACAGAGAAATTCTCAAAGAAAATAGCTCTTGGTTTAATGTTATTACCACTTTGAAACATAAGATAGAATGGAGTACAAAACTTATCTATATCTAATTCAAAATCTTTTGCTAAAGTCTTTTTCCATTCGACCACTGGACCTTTTAAGGTATCGAATTCAATCATGGCTATTGATTTAATTTGATCTGTTGTTAGCTCCATTTTAACTTCCACCTTCCTCCGTTGCAGTTAATAATTCTTTGATTAAAATATAGTAAAGTTTTTCCTTTTGTCGAGGATCTATCGCAGTTATTCCATATGTTGGGACATGTAAGACATTCGCAACTCTCTTGGCAGTAAAATGACCATCCATATCCTGCTTATTAGCTATTGCTATGACTCGAGCGTTCTTTTGAGTTCGATTTACCCACTCAACGAGTTGTTTGGTTTGGAGGACGTTTTGAGGTGTTGAATCAGTAACGACACAAACTAGATATGATCCAGTAAGGTATTGATTCCAAAAGGGTTGGAATGCAGCTTGTCCTCCAATATCCCAGAGCTTCACTTCGTGTTCGCCAAATTGAAGGCTTCCGAAGTCCAGCCCTATGGTAGGTTTATAGTCAAGTGATGGGATCTGCCCTGAAAGTAATTTGATTAGCGTTGATTTCCCGACTGATGGGCCTCCTAAAAATGATACTTTAACACTAGCACCCATTGTATTTCATCTCACTTAAAACAACTTGAAATGCTAATATCTTTGATCTCGATATTTGCATTACAAGTACCTCTTTGAAAAATTAGCAGGCAAAAAAAGAATTAAACCCCCGTAATATTGTGATATTAGCATCTCATCGAGGTGTTATTTACCAAATATTTCAAATTTCAAAAAGAATTTTATAAGTTAATTAGGGTTATACAGTAATAAGGGCTATCAATGGAAAAATTAAGTAAAACTGCAATGACAGTGTTAAACCAGCGATATTTGATAAAAGATGGCGAGGGTAAGGTCATTGAAAGCCCTAAAGGAATGTTTCGGAGGGTTGCTAAAAATATAGCTGCAGTTGATAATAAATATGGTGCAACTAACAAAAAAGTTCAAGAGATTGAAGATAGATTTTATGATTTAATGATTAATTTAGACTTTTTACCTAATTCACCAACATTAATGAATGCAGGGCGTAAATATCAGCAATTGGCCGCTTGTTTTGTTTTACCTATCGAAGATTCTATCGAAAGTATCTTTGGAACTTTAAAAAATGCTGCAGTAATTCATCAAAGCGGGGGCGGAACTGGCTTCAATTTCTCAAATCTACGCCCTAAAGGTGATCCAGTAAAATCATCGAACGGTGTGGCGAGTGGCCCTGTCTCTTTTATGAAGATCTACGATGCGGCGGCCGAACAAATAAAGCAAGGAGGAATGCGCAGGGGCGCGAATATGGGAATTTTACGGGTCGATCATCCTGATATCATTGAATTTATAACGGTCAAAGATGACCCTACTACATTAACGAATTTTAATATTAGTGTGGCAATTACAGATGAGTTCATGGATGCTGTGAGCAATAGGAGACCTTATCCTCTGATAAATCCGAGGACATCGCAAGTTGTTCGTGAAATCTATGCCAAAAAGATATTTGATCTTATTGTCCTTATGGCCTGGAAGAATGCAGATCCTGGATTGATCTTCATTGACACTATTAATAAGGCGAATCCTACCCCGAAGATTGGCAAAATTGAGAGCACAAATCCCTGTGGAGAAGTACCGCTCTTACCGTGGGAAGCTTGCAATTTAGGTTCTATCAACGTGGCTAATTTTGTAAAGAATGGGAATATTGATTATGATAAGCTTTCCAAAACAGTGAATATAGCGGTTCATTTTCTCGACAATGTGATTGATGTAAGTAAATATCCACTAAAACAAATTGATACGATCGTAAAACAGAATCGTAAAGTAGGCCTAGGAGTTATGGGATTTGCGGATTTATTGATTCAACTAAATGTGATTTACGGATCAGAACAATCTTATGGAATAGCTGATGAATTAATGGGATTCATTGAAAAAGAAGCGCACAAGGCATCAGAAAAATTAGCTGGAGAGAGAGGAGTTTTTCCAAATTATGTGGGGAGCATTTATGAGGGAAAATCTAGACTTCGCAATGCGACCCTAACTAGTATTGCACCGACAGGAACAATTAGTATTATTGCGGGATGTTCAAGCAGTATTGAAACAATATTTGCTGTTGTATTTCGTCGAGAAATTTTAGATGGGCAGATTTTTTATGATGTAAATCCTTGGTTTGAAAAAATTGCGAAGGAAAAGGGATTTTATAGCCCTGCATTAATGGAAAAAATTGCCAAACAAGGGACACTCACTAATCTTTCTGAAATCCCAAAGGAAGTTCGAGAAGTTTTTGTCACTGCTTTAGAAGTGGCACCAGAGGCACACATAAAAATGCAGTCAGTGTTTCAGAAGTATGTTGATAATGCGGTGTCTAAGACGGTAAATCTTCCGCAAAATGCAACAACAAAGGATGTTGAAAATATCTTCCTACAAGCTCATAAACTAGGTTGTAAAGGAATTACAGTATATAGATATGGGGCAAAAGAGCATCAAGTCTTATCTATCGGAGAATATAAAAATGAAAAAAAGGAATTACAAAAGGACGAGGGCAAAAAATGCCCAGAATGCGGATCCGAGAATGTAATTCAGCACACACGTTGTAGATTCTGTAGAAATTGTGGAGCATCTAGTTGTTTTTTATAGATGGAAGCAGAATATTGTAAAAATAGTATCGAAAGTTTTTAAAATATTGGCAAATTTTAAACATTAACTAAGGAAACGAGAAGATATTATGTAATTCAAAAATTTATGAATATAATAAACAATTTATATCTGAGCTAGAGGTGATTTAGAGTGCCCAGATGTCCAGAATGCGCCGGTATAATGAAATATAATAGAAATTTAAAACAATATGTATGTCAGAGATGCGGTCTTTCTCTTAGAAGAACTGAGTTGGATAGTATGAGAGAACAGCACCGAGATCGCATTCGAGAAGAAAAAGGTAAGGAATTTGAAGAAAAGAAGCGGCGTAAAGAATATTTAGATTGGTGGCTTTCAAAAGAAAAATAAATTATTTGCAAAAAAATTTAATAAGAAAAAAGAACTTTTATGAAATTTCTATTTTTGCCCCTGTATTGTTTGTATTTGTTATGAAAACATCTGATTTGCATCTATCGTTCAAAAATAATTCTGTTTTTTGTTTTAATTTTTGTGCTTTTGCTAATCCCTTTATTAATGCAAAAGTGGCAGGACCAAAAGAACTCATTCCAGATCCGTAGGCGCCATTTTCGATAGAAAATTCAATCAAATCGGAAATAATTTTATCTTGTAACTCAATCTCGATTTTTTTGAACCCAATACTTTGCAATTCATAAATACCATTGCCAAATGTATCTATTCGCTTTTCTTTAATCGCAGGCAGGATCTTCATGAGAATTATGTGACTAATAGTTCGAACATCATCTATAGAAATCGGACAATTCTGTCGAAATTTATTGATTTCATCAGTTCCATGAGCTCCTCGCTTTATCTGAGGGACTGTGATTAAGTAATACCAATCATCTGGGACAATATCCCATGATATTATAGGAGCAGGATGAGCATTGGAGGCAGAAGATGGAAGATAAGATTCTTTTTCTTTGCCTTTTCCAAAGCTATGCCCTCCATCAACAATAAAGCCGCCCTTTTCAAAAGCAGTGAGGCCAATTCTTGAAGTGCCAGCTCTTGAAGTTAGTTTAGCTAGTTCATATGGGGTTTTCTCGAGATTGTTTATTAGGCACAAGGCTTTACTTATTGCAAGAGAAAGCTGGGTTTTTGATCCGAGTCCCATATGAGCAGGAATATTTAATGTGATTTGAAGGAAGACATTATCTCCCACTTTTAATGAATTAATAATATTTTTAGTTAATTGGTCAATTTCACCATTTGAATATCCGTGAGAATTAATCACACGTAACTTATATTCGTCAGATGGTTCAGCATCGACAATTATATTTGGATGATTTATAGCAACCCCTAATCCTCCGTCAATTCTTCCAATACGTCCATTTAAATCGATTAAACTAAAATGCAACCTACTAGGTGTGATAATTTTAACTTTCATACATTATAAACTCTTAATATGGCTCTAAAAACTACGTTTAATAATAGGGTATTTTAGTTTTATTATTATAGTCCGAAAGGATTAATTTTAATTATTGAGGGAGCTGAGTTAAATACCCATCCGAAATCAATTCATTCGATTGAATAATTGATAGAAGAACTGCACCCGTAACTTCATCACGTAGATTTTCCCAAGATTTTCCATCCTTGTGATTTATTCCAGTGCACTCTTCCCAACCATTTTGGCTAAAATCAATTGCAACTGAAACTTGTTTCGGATCATATTTTGAGGTTTTCCAAGTGAATGGATAAAGTCTACATACAATCGGTCTAAAAATATAGATTTGGCAAATTACTTTTTGCTCTTTGCTCTGATAAAATGGACAAAGTTTTTCTTTATTCTTTTTTAAAATAAATACTTCTCCATTTATTTCAAATTTATCAGAAAATATACTTCTAATTTTATGAATTTCTTTTTTAATTAGATATTTTTCTGTAAATTCCTGAATTGGAATGTTTAAATGGTTTGATATGGCACGTATTTCGCGATTTGATAGAATAATTTCGGAGAATTTACAACATTTTCCACATCGAAGACAAGAAAATTTAGAATTTTTAATGCGAGGGGAAACAAAGCGATTAAAGTTTTCAATCATAATGTAAAATCCCGAATTTGCCTATTTATACTGATTATATTTTTTTACCAAGTTTTTTCAATTTTTCAAGTAGTTCTTTTTCACGTTCTTGCTTATCAAGAATCAGTCTGAGTTTATCAGGGTTCGAAACTCTTGGTTTATCAAGTAGTTCTTCAAGTTCTTTAATATATAAGTTATATTCACTTAATAAGTTTGAAATTTCGCGTTTCTTTTTTTCTTTTAATCCAAAAAAGGAATTTTCTCGTTTTAAGTGACATCTTAGTATTGAATTAGGTTCTCTGAATTATAAAACTTCTTCGTTAAACTTTATTGATATATCATTGGAAGGGATCGTTGAGAAATGAAGGGTGAGTTCAAGTATTTGGGTAGCATCATTATAATCCCATTTCACGGTGGTTGAAGTGTCTTTCAATGTTACATCCCGAGGAGCGCTTCTCGAATATAGTAACAGTTTTAGCGAGGAATCAGGGGAGTAATCGACGGTGAGACGGAGTTCTGACGAATCAATTTCAATCTTAGGGATCAATTTATTAGAACAGGTAACATATTTCTCTGGGGTCCCAATCAAAGCAAGGCCCTCTTTTAAAAACGGAGCAAAAATTAAGTATTTAAATTCCATTCTTTTGAGTTTGAGCTCTATAACATCGTCAGGACCTATCTCTCTGATTTGTGCTGAGAAAAAATCGTAGAGAACTCCATTTTCTGGATATCCTAATTCTCGAAAGGTCAGGGTGGAGTCTTTAACGCGTCGAGGCCAGAGAAGATCGG
>JABXJU010000400.1 GCA_013375405.1 Candidatus Helarchaeota archaeon | reverse complement strand
TAACCATCCCCATACCTCCCATATGCCCCCATAAACCCCTGAGCAAACCTCTCAGGTCTGGGCCAGGACCCTCACCCCAAAAATTTCCAGCGTTAGGCAATCCTCTTGAGCCAATTTCTAGAATTTCTCCATCAGGAAGAACCGTCTCAACTGCTAATATGTTTTTCTGTGCATACCCCGTCCAATGGTTAATTGCGGTTATTCCACAGAATAAATGATTCGCCAAAACAGATACTTGAGCCATCGCACTAGGTATTCCGAGAGTTAGGCCTTTTTTATTTGCTTCGGCTTGAAGTTGTGCGTATGTAACATAGCATTCAACCGTTGCATACATGTTCTTTTCATCGATTTCTATTAATTTATCCATCCTCTTGGGATCAATTAATACATATCCGGGTCCAGCAGGTATACAAGTTGTCCATAGATTGGTGCCAACTGGAATAAATGGGAACTCATAACGATTTGCAGTCCTAATAATTGCTTGAACTTCTTCTACACTTTCAGGTAAAATAATAGCAGCTGGTCTGTGTTGCCTTTCCTTAGGTATAGATTCAAACCAAAAGTTTTTTGTATATGCCTGAGTAACTGCAGGATCATCAGAAACATAGTCTTGACCAACGATATTGGCCAATGTTTGATAGGCCAATCTTGAAAATACCACTCCTTACCACCAATTTTACCTTTTCTTAAATAAAATTCAATATTTTTTGGATCTATGTATCAAATAAAATTAAAGATCTCTTTAATTTTCGATATTATTAATCTTTTTTCAATCACACCATTCCCTATTTTATATTCCCACGATACTTTATCAGCGGGAATTTGATCACAAAGTTGAAATACTTGATCATAATTATTAAATGCGATTTATTTTCGGAAAAGGGTGATTGAATGGACGAATTAAAAATACTAAAAAAGCTCATGTATTATGGTGCTGCCGTTGAACTTATATTAGGACCGATATTCACATTTTTTCTTGATTTTGGAATGAGAATGGTTGGAATTCAGTATCAACCGCTCTTTTATCAGATGACAGGGATTTTAATAACGCTTTTTGGGGTTTTGCTCTGGTATGCGACCAGAGATATCGAAACTTATCGAATTATTCTGATCACAAACATAATATTAAGATTTTCAGTCCAAGTTCCTGCCTACATTTGCCTCATCCAGTTACCAATATTGGCCCCCATCTTGATTCCATGCGTGATCTATGATCTTATATGGGGAATTGTAGCACTCTTCCTATCATGGAAGGCAAATCTTCTCTTCCTTAGTAAAAAAAATGAGTGAAAGTTGACTTTTAAAGACTTTTTTTCATGACAGTCGATCGTCCCCAACCGATAGATACAATATTATCCGGCGTGACCTTTTTATCAATTGGAAAATCAAAATCCACGTCTAAAAGTACTCCTTTCAATAGTTCTTCCATGGAGAGTTCAAGATCTTCGCGATTTATGTAACGCGCGTTACTTGGATAGATAAAATCAAATTTTTCCTGTTCGTACGTCGTTTTTTTTGCTAAGTCCGGTGCTTTACACGCTAATGTAGTCGCAGGATTAGGAATCCCTACTTTTCGAGTGAAAAGGAGGTAATTATCATAGACTTCAGGTGTTTTATTTTTTAGTTTATCTGTAATTTCAGGTTCCCAAGGCTGAATTGACAAAAGACCACGGGTGGATAGACCACCAAAGCTTTGAATTG
>JABXJU010000399.1 GCA_013375405.1 Candidatus Helarchaeota archaeon | reverse complement strand
ATTTTCGATAGCTGCCACAGATCAAAATAATCCCTGCACTTCTTCCTTTCAATCACAGCCCTCAGCTTTGAGGCGAACAGCTCCTCCAGTGTTTCCACTTTTATCTTGAAGGAGATGTAATCAGAATACTCCCTGTGTATTGACCTTAAAGCCGGCTTCTCCACCAGATCATCAATGGTTATATCAACCTTTATCCAGTTCCTGCTTATAACACCCTGATACTGTATCTTAAGCTGGAGATATTCCTGTATTAAATGATGACTTTTCAGTTTCAGCTCTATTCCTGATTGTCTTCTGATCTCAGAGAAAACTGTCTTTAGCTTTTCAAGATTGTCCTCAAGTTTTCCTTTTATAAGGCTGAAATCCAGATCTTCCGAAAGTCTCCACATCCTGGGAAAGTATATCTTGGAAAGGGCAGTTCCTCCCTTGAAAACCAGGTTCGGAACGCGGGAGAATCCGAACAGGAGCCATCCCAGGACATAATCCTTCTCCACAATCATGAGATTTAATCCCTTCTCTCTTGCCTTCTCCAGTAATTCCCTTCTGTCGATCAATACATCCACCCCTCGGGTCTTATTTCAGTATTAATAATGAGCTTCCATTTATCGTTATATTTACCCTTCTTTCCCCCTATCTTGTCAAGACAGGGGTATCCTTTGGTCAATTTGATATCCCTAAATATCCAGCCATATTTTTCAAGTAAACCTGTTTTATCAAGTATGTAACCGAGCCTCTTCAATATTGTGATATTCTTCATTTTAAGGGCATATTCCCTTATTTTTCCGAAATCCAGCTCCCCATGATAGAAATAAATAGCCCTTGCTATCTCATCAATACCTCCTGAATGCTCGGGATGGTCCAGACAGTCCACGATTGTTTTATTCCTGTCAGAGATGTTCACCCTGTAGCCCTCTATCTCAATCTCCTCTATTCCTATGAATTTATTCCTCGATAACTGTACGAAGAGAAATCTGGAGTTCAAAATATTCAATGGAGGTTTTGCCTTGGAGGTTGCAATAAATATCGTGGTTGGAATCTGATCAGAAAGACCGTGGTAGTTCAAGGCTGACCAGAAGCCTATGTAGTAAGGCTTCATCAGATAAGAGGCTACCACAAAATCATGAATTATAAAACTCTCCGCTCCCTTTATCCCAATGTCCAGGGGAACTATAGCATAAAGACCTCTTTTCAACTGTAAAACCCATTTTTTCCTTATCAGGGAGCTCATGAATTTTTTGGCACCCATACCCAGAATTTCCTCTGCCTCATCAATGGTGAAGATCTTTCTATCTCTGCTTGAAAGCGTCGAGATCAGGATGGATTCCTTTTTGCTGAGCCCTTTTCTATATTCTTCTTTATTTAGTACCATTTTTAGTCACCAATTGCAGATTTATATTAATATATCCAATTAAATTATATTTAAAGTTTTGCAGAAGTCAAGGGCTTTGAGACATCTGGCAAAGAAGAAAGGACAGAATCGATACAGCATTGATGTGCAGAGGAATATGGCACAACTTGAACCATATATAAAATGCTCTCCCGCCGCTTAAAAACGGCAAGAATTATTATGTTGTGGAAGAACCTGGTTTTGAAGAATGGCTAAGGATCAGGCAGGATGGTATTTATTTGATTCACTCCTCAGAGAATTTTTTGATTTCTTTGAAAACCTCTAAAAGCAGTTTAAGGGTTTTTGTATCGCAT
>JABXJU010000138.1 GCA_013375405.1 Candidatus Helarchaeota archaeon | reverse complement strand
GGGTCAAGCCCAGGGGCAGACTTCAGCTCCAACTAGATCCCAGAATTTCCGGTTCTGGTTAAATACTTGGCTCCAACCTATTTTTACGAAAATTGAAAAAATGGAAAAACCTGTTATCGCAAAAATCAACGGATATTGCTTTGGATCGGGGTTTGAATTAGCTCTTGCCTGCGATTTTCGATTTGCAGTTTCAACAGCAACCTTCACCATGCCTGAATCACGTATTGGGCTTATTACAGATGTAGGCGGAGCCATCAGATTAACACGCCTTGCTGGGATTACGGTCGCTAAAGACATCATTATGTCCGGACGGACCTTTGACGCTCAAGAAGCGTATAGAATGGGCCTTCTTAGGGGTGTCGCCAAGGATCAAGCTGAGTTGGATCAGATGGTCTCGGCGTATGCGGACGAGCTCCTTGAAGCTGCCCCCTTAGCCGTAGGCATGGCGAAAAAATTGGTGCATCTCTGCTATGGCAAAGAAGTTGAATACGGACTGGAACTCGAAGGGCTGGTGAATTCTCAACTCCTTCAAACTAAGGATTTTTTCACAGGTGCATTTGCCCGCTTGGAGAAAAAAAAGCCTCGCTGGAAAGGAAAATAAGGTATATGTAATTCTGTCAGATTTATTTTAAGAAAAACTTTCCCTGACTCTTTTATAACAGATTCCACCCCCCTAAATGCATCGAAGCATTCCTGCACACAATCTGTCAGGTTTCCATCAGTAGCTTTAATAAAAACAGTTGGTTGCAACAAAAACAAATCCTCCTTAGTTATTCAAATAGAATTCAATTTATAAAAGAAAGAGAAATTTAAAAAGATCCTAAATCGATAACAAAATGTAAAATGAAGAGGTTAAGAGAACTGATTTTGAATTGATTTATTGTAAGAATAACAGTGTTAAGATGGAGATGTTATTTTATGGATTTTGTAAGCAGTGAACACCCGTTTATTGAACTTTCTAGGAAAGATATGTTAAAAGTTAAATTCAGTCGATCCATTCTCCCCATAATCTACAATTATTTAGTCCCTCGAATTAAAGAAAAATGGGGGCTTGAGAAAGGGGTAGAAGTCTTAAAGAATTTTGGCAAGAGGACTATGAAAGATATTCTCGCATATTGGATGCCTAAAGGAAAGACAATACCAAAAATTTTACAAACTACTTATAAATTTATTTTTTTCATCGATCTTCATAAAATAAAAGAGTTTAAAAAGGAAAAACCGAGAAGATGGATTATTTATGACACTAAGTGTCCGCTTTGCTGGGAGGGCACCGAAGAACCTGAAATACATTTTTGTATAGCTTTAGCAGGTGCAGTTGAAGAACTACTGAACACATGTCATGAACTCGGATACAAAAAGTTTCCAAAAGTAACAGTTGAAACTCTGACTTCAAAAGCACGTGGAGATAAACTGTGCTCCCACGAAATTAAAGAGTTATTGTAGGTGATTAAATGGTTGCAAAAAAATTAGGATTTTTTAGAAAACTTCTAGCTAAAATCGGAAAACACTATTTATGGCGGAAACAACCAAAATTGGTGGGGCTCTTTTTATCATTAACGTACCTCGAGGATGTAAAAATGTTAATGGATTTAACTGACGGAACCTTAGAATCCGCGTTAGAAGAATTTTACAAATTAGGTAAGATCGCTGGACATGACATCACCTATGAATTCCTTGATATAGGAAAATATGTGTTTTCTCAGAGTATAGAAGATGTACCAACGATTTTAGGAACTGCTTATTATGTAATGACCGGACAAAAATTCTCTAGTTGCAAATTTTTTCCCGCTGACGCTCTAAATCCCACAAAAATCGTTTTTACATTAGACCAGTGTTTATTCTGTGGTGGATTGAAAAAAGAAACCTCCATTATGGTAAACTCTGAAACGCTCGGGAGACAAACATGGGGCGCGGTGATTGTAGGAATTGTTGAGGCTGCGCTTGAAACGATAGAGGAATATGTTGGTAACACGTTAAAAGTGGAAGTCAAGGAAACTAAATGTATTATGAAAGGGGATTCTTACGCGGAATTCACAATAAATCTTTATCCCATAGAAGAAGAGTAATCAAGACCTTTTTTAACTTTATTGGGATATAGAAATTCCTACTCCCGAAAATCCGTTTCTCGTCCGATGCCTGTGGAAAGCACCTTTGAAGCGTCTATTTTTTCAGTAATGGGCGTCTCTGGTGTAATATCTAAATACGCTCCTTTAAGGATCTCCTCAAAACTCAACCCTAAATCATCTATTTGGATAAAGTTGCCCTCTGGATATTTCACCTGAAATCGTTATGCTCAACTCGTGCAAAAGTGCATAACTTAATCCAGATTAATCTTTTTTAGCATTGAAATAGGATTTTGAGTATTAAATACATTTCCGAACTGGAATCAATATTTAAAGTATGATTTCAGCAATTCATCTGCTTTTTTTATCAAGGCCTCCTCTTTTGAATCCCTTGCTTGATCGGTTAACCAAGCCTTATCCCCTGTTCTTTCCAGATCTTCCTTAAAAGTAATTTCAAATTGATCAGTAAATTTTCTCAGTTTATCATATATCACATCATTTACCTCGCGTGTAAATAAAACACCAAAAACCTTTTCCCCATAGCAAAAAATCATTTTAATTCTTCCGAAATCCATTGATCTAAGGCTGGTTTCATAGTCTTGCTTTATCACTTCTTTAATTCCGTGAGTAATCGCATAAATAAAACCGCCAACTAAATAACTAATCATTCTCTTTTCTTTGGTTCCAGGAGGACTTGCCTCAAACACTTGCGCGTAAATCGGCTGGCCTGAATTCCGAATAATGTATAACTTTTTAAATGCGAACCTTATTTCGAGTTGGATAAGAAAATTTGAATATTTCACATTAACAATTAGAAGTGTAATTAAAGCTCCCATTAAAAAGAAATATGAAATAACTCGTAGTTCCAATAGGAAAAGAACCCAATAATTTGATAAAAGGAGAAGAATTAATGCACTCAAAAATCCGACCAACGGATATCGAAGTTGTTCTTCATACAGTTTTAATAATTTTTTAACCGTAATTATACTAATGTGCGCGAATGGAAATAAAAGTGCGATGAAAGCTCCCATCAAGAGCCATAAATCTAAACTATAGAAGATTCTTCCCTCAATCAGTTCAGTTTTAATATTTAAAAAAATTAATACCAAAATAACAATGAGTGCAATAAAAGAATAAGTTAAAATAATGATTTTTTCTCTTTTTGAACGCCCCACTCCAATTATTTCCGCCATTACAAAAAAACTATAAATTATTATACTAAATGCGATGCTTTCAATGATCAAAATAATTTGAAAAATAATTAAGAGCTGATAAAATAAATTAACAAGAAAGAAAATGAGCCCAATTAAAAATAGTAATTGAAGTGTTGTAGCATATTTAATAATAAATGCTTTATTTTCATGGAAAATTTTATATTGATAGGCTAGAAGTATTGAATTCAAGATTAGACATGTTATACATAATACTAGATTAAATTCAAAGAATATATCTTCCCGAATTCCTATATTCTAATCGAATCACAAATAATGTATCATTAAATGGATTCATTTAATTTAGATTAATTTGATCTTAGGCAATTAAGAAAATAAATATTCCCTCCTTCCCTTTAGCATATTTTTAAAAATCTACAATTGATCATTTCAATGAGGTACCCTCGTAATGAAAATCAGCAAGTCACCTTTATGGACAAAATACTCGAATACGCTAAAAAAAGGAAAAAATTTAACATAAACTTTTCAGAATAGTCTCATTATCTTGAGCCATTTCTTCTTTTTGTATTTCCGAATTATAAAATTCACATTTAGACGTGGTAACTTTGTTTCTTCAACTATTTCATCGACGGAATAGGTCCCATCACATAAATTAAGAACCCGTACCTCTTCAATTGGAAATTTTCCTTTCTCTATTGAGGGGTTAACTAAAAGTGGGATTGTCTTCAGACGTCCCTTTTTTTTTTCAACAGGTTGTGGTGGTAATTCTGGAGTAAAGTCTGATTGGGTATCACGATCTCCCTGTTGGGATTCTGCTGGTTCCTCCTCCGTATTTAATTCCCCAATTAATTCATCAATTATTTTCGCCCACTGAAACATAACCGTCTTGTAGGAGAGAAGCTGACCGCTTCTCCCTTTTTTTGTATGAAGAATAACTATCGCTTTTTCAGAAATTTTAAAGAAGGCAAGATTGATTCCACCAAACGGAATACTATGGTCTCCAATTTTTAATAAAGGAAAATTTTCCTTGATAAAATTCTTAATAAAGTAGAGATGTTCATCAAAAGCAGGAGTATCTATATGATGAAATGTCCCCACTGCATCAACTATTGCAACATACACTTTCGGCAAGAAAAATTTCGCCAGGGCGGTTGAAATTTTTTGGGCAACGAGATTGAATAGTTCTGCCTTATCATGCAAGCTTGCATTCCAATCTTGCAAATAAATACTCATATATATTTCACCACATATGTGTGCTTTCATGATTATCCAGTCGAGAGCTGCCTTTATAGCTTAGTAATTTGGCATTTCCATTTTTATGGCAAGATTTTCACGGGGCTATTAAATTCTTTCCATTTTTTTATCACATCGATGTAAATACTAGAATTTTTTCGACAAATAATTAATGCTGAAAAGAAGATATAATGTGATTCAGGAGCATCACCCTTTTTTTTTATCTTTCTTATAGGAAAAATTCTTTTATAGATAGTGTAGAATAAAGAAATTTAAAGAAGGGAAGAAAAAATGGTTTATAGTTATGGCGAGATCCCAGAGGATGTTCGATTCAAGCCTTATATGCCGTTATATAACAATACATGGAGGATTTATCAAACATTTGGCTGGGAGGTATTTCATCAATTCAATCTTGATTCCCAAAAAGGATGCTACGATTTTTTTGAAACGCGATTCAACGAATCCATTCGTACTTCAGAAGATGTAATAGGTGGGAAGCTCAAAGCACCAGAAAAAATTCTTTCCTATATCCTAATCCTTCCGAATGTAGCAATTCGGGCGGATTTATTGCAAGGTGCTTCGAAGTTATTTGCAGGAGAATCAGTTGATTTAACTTATATCATCCTTAAACATGATACGCAGGAAGTCTTTGCTTTACTGAATGGCCATTTGGAAAATGGGCTCCCAGTGGATTGGTGGTTCATACAACCTGATGATGAATTGTTAGATCGCCGCCACATGAAAATAGGTTATAAGTTAAAGGAAATTCCCCAACGGATTAAAGACCTTCGTAAATCAAGTCTTCGATTAATCGATGTTTTTAAAGATATTCGTAATGAACGCACCCCACAATGGGCGAACGCTGGTTATAATGTAATTAACGCTTATGAGACGTTTGCCCTGAATCTACTTTATGAACCCAGTTCTTTTGAAAATATAGCTCAGGGCTATGATGGTTGGGCAGCAAAAGCACTTTATGGGTTACCTGATTTCGCGTTTGCCCTAATTCCATGGCCTTCGATGTTAAATGCATTTATGTATCAAGGACGGAGTGAATTTAGTAAAAAAGTAGCCGGATTAGCAACAGAAGGCCATTTATACATCTCTCCATTTGAAGAAAAGAACCGGGAGTCAATTAAAAGTCGTCTACCACATATTTGGGAATGGTATCAAACCGAGAAAATAGCCAAAGGAGTCCCATACCCGGTACAGACCTTAAATTGCGAATTTCCAAATGTAAAGAATAAAAAAGACCCCGACCATCGATTTGATCCAAAATACCCTCCTGGCGAGTGGATCCAATCCAAAAATTTAGGGCTTACTGAGGAGGAACTTCTAGAAGGCGTCTTTTTAAATGTCACGCACGAGACACCCGTCGAAGAAAAAATTGATCAGGCTCATATTGTTTCCACTGGTGTAGGGCGCACAACGAAATTCATCAAATGACCTTCAACTGATTAACAAATTCATTTGTAGTATACCTAACTTTTTTAAATTCCTTATTGAATTCATAAATATGCAACCCCGCATGAAGATTAAAATAAGAAGGAAATTATGCCGGGGGCCCTTGGAGTGTGGGATCCGGTGTGTGAAAGCTTGTCCCTATAATCTATTGGGTTATACTCAAAAACATATTCCAGCGCCTGGTGAAGAACCAACAGAGTTTAAAATCTTTGTGGCCTTCCCAATTTTATGCAATAATTGTGGAAAATGTGTTGAAGTCTGTCCTGATAATGCAATAAAAATAACTCTCCCTTGAAATTAACTTCTTTTTAAAAAGAGAACCTATCATACTCCGCGTCACGAATAGAAAGTTAAAAAAACAAATTCTTGTGTTACATTAATATCAAGTTTTTACTTCAGAAGGAGGTAAAAGAATCCAAATTTAATGATTTGGAGGTTTAACGATTGGTAAAAATAAATTTACAGCGCTATCTGAAGTTATTAGAGGAAAGTTATCGTGAACCCTATGAGAAAGGCTGGGCTCACCATTATAATGTTGAAATTGAAGAAGTAACCAAACAATTCAACTTTTCATCAAACATCAATTTTGCTGATACGACCTGTCGTGATGGAGAGCAGCAGGTTGGAGTTGTCTTCACACCCGAACAGAAAGTAGATATTGTCCAAACTATCGCGGCTTCTGGGATAACGCTCATCGAAGTAGGCTACCCAGGTGTCTCCAAAGAAGAGGAACGATCTTGCAAGTTGATCACGGAAAACGCGCCAAACGCATTATGCTTTGTGATGGCTCGTGCTAATAAGAATGATATCGATGCTGCCCTGCGATCTGATGCCCGGGCGGTCGATTTATTCACAAGTTGCAGTGAATACCACATCCGTGTTAAAATGGGTTTGACCCCTGACACAAACATTGACATGTACCTAGAAATGCTCGATTACGCCACAGACCATGGATTAGGAATTGTCTTTGGAATGGAGGACATATCTCGCAGTAGTACCGACTATTTTGTTAAAATTATCAAAACCGTCAATGAGCGGGCTGGTGCTAAATGGATGGGTACGGGCATCTCAGATACGACAGGAGTGTTTACTCCGAAATCCGCCGCTTGGTTTTACAAGACAGTTTCATCTCAATTGGAAGGAATTTCTCTTGGAATGCACTTTCATAACGATCTCGGTTTGGCTGTGGCTAACACTTTATCCTGTTTAGAAGCTGGTGCTCCTGCGGCACAAGGGACTATTCTCGGTATTGGTGAGCGTTGTGGTAACACCCCCATTGAAGAGGTCATCGTCGCAATGCGGGTACTCTATGGAATGAAACTCCGTCAAATCAAATTTGATAAGCTGATAGAAGCTTGTGAGAAAGTTTCAAGATACGCTGGAGTTCCCATTCCTGTGAATAAACCAATAGCTGGAATGAATGCCTTCCGGCATGAGAGTGGTATTCATGCCCACGGAGTTTTAGCACATCCCCATATATACGAAATAATACCCCATCAATTACTCGGACGAGAATCACAGTTCGCCTTTGGTAAATTTAGCGGGACGGCGGTCGTATTGGAAGAAGTCTTGGAACCCCATGGCATCAAACCCAATAAAGAACAGTTACGGAAAATCGTTTTAAAAGTTAAAGACAAACAAGAGAGGCGTGAGTCGGAAAAACAAGCAATTAAAGAAAAATTCGTCCAGGAATATTATAGTTATATGCGTCGCATGGCTCTAACCATGGAAGAAGTCCTAGAAATAGCGAATGAAGTGCTGAATAAATAAAGAAATTGTTTAAATTCTTCAATATTTCTTTTTTTTAATCTTTTTTAATGAAAATAAAAAAAATTAGGATGATTGCTCCTGCGCGAGGAGTTCGTCCGCGATTTGAAAGCCACGTTCTAACGCTTTATAATTGATTTCTAGTGCTTTTTTAGGGACTGAAGATTCTACGGTTTTTTTGGCACTTTCTCGAGAAATTAATTTCGTAATCGCAACAATTGCGCCAAACATAATCACATTGGCAACGACTGGGAATTTAAACTCTTCTCTTGCAATTTGTGTAGCTGGAATATCGTATAATTTTTGGGTTTTTTTTGCTCGATATTTCGGAACAGTCAAGGGGTCTCGAAAAATGATACCATCCTTTGTAACTTTTCCTTTATATGCATCTGCTCCCATTTTAGTTAAAACTATTAGATATTGAATAGACATTGCACGTGGGTAATCAATTTTTTTATCAGAGATAATCACTTCCGCCCAACAAACTCCCCCTCGGGCTGCCGCTCCATAGGCTTCCGTCTGAGCGACTTCCTTTCCGTCGTATAATAATGCGCCTTTAGCTATAAGTTTGGACATAGTAATTATACCTTGCCCACCATATCCGACAAACTTCATTTCTGTCCTTGTCATTTTGATTTACTCCGTAGATCGTCAATCATTCTATACTTTGTATCGGTTAGCTCGGGTTTTTCAACCTTCACAAATTCGCCAATGAGATATTTCCCTTTTAATTCCTCTGAACTCATATTTTTTGCTTTCTCTATTTTTACTGCGCTATCACGAATCCATCGAAAAATGGCTCGAGGATCTGCCATTTTATTTTTTCTTCCAAAATACGTGACGCATTGGGACTGCATCTCAATAAAAGAAAATCCTTTGTGTTTTATCGCGGTTTTAACGGATTTTATAAAGTCTCGCATATGAGCCGTTGTCCATCTGGCAACGTAAGTAGCTCCTGCAGCTTTAACTAATTCCACAGCGTCTATTGGATTTTCTTCATATCCGTAAGGACTCGTAGTAGCATACATGCCCGTTGGAGTCGTAGGTGCAGCTTGGCCGCCCGTCATTCCGTAGATTTTATTATTTAACATCACCACAACCATATCTATATTTCTTCTCGCGGCGTGAATCAAGTGATTCGTTCCTATAGAGACAGCATCCCCATCCCCTTGGATTGAAATCGGTTTCAAATGTGGATTTGCTAGTTTAAGCCCTGTAGCCACCCCAGGTCCTCTACCATGAAGGGTCATATAGCTAGTACCAGGAAGGATAATAGGTAACTGTGAATAGCAGCCAACTCCAATTAAGAATGGATACTTGACCGGATCTAATTTTTCATCTTTAAAGACTCGACAGAACGCCTGTGCTATGGCCCCATAACCACATCCTCTACAGAGCAAGTGCATGGGAAGCTTTATCATACGATAAGTCATGGTCATATCGGCATATTCATGTTCAGGTTTTTCCGCCTTGGGTATAGATGGAAACATTGACACTTAGGCTACCTCCTTAATTTTACTTAGAATTTCTTCTGGTTCATGAAGATGAGCGGTCCATGATAATAAATGCACGGGAACTCCTTCTTTAAGTGAGATTCGTTCCACTTCTCCCGCAATTTGCCCTAGGTTCATTTCAGGCATTACGATTGTTTTCACAGCTTGACTAGCTTTTCGAATTGCCGTGACCGCAGTGGGCCACACGGTAATTAAACGCAACAATCCTGTCTTAATTCCTTCTGCGCGTGCCATATTCACGGCTTCCAGCGCTGTTCTACTTGTAAGACCGTAGGCAATAACTAAGATATCACAATCATCCAAAAAGAATTCTTCTGTCTTAGCAATTTTCGCTTCATTCTTAGTAATTTTATAATTTAAAGTCATAATACAGTCTTCTGCTACGTTAATTTCCTCGGTACCAAACGCCGTTTTAGTATGTGTAATTGTTGGCATCCACATCGGAAACTGGGTTGTACCCATCAGCGGAAGTGGTGGTATATCAAATTCTGTAAAATCTGCATTGGCTTTCGTATAGCACAATTTTAACTTTTCATCAGGTGCATATCTCTTCCTTGGAACAATTCGTTTCTTAATCTCATCTGCTGGTGGAATGACCACCTTTTCGTGGATATGACCCAACCAAGCATCTGACATTATTATAACAGGATTCCTCCATATTTCAGCTAAATTAAATGCTTCGATTGATAGATCAAATAATTCTTGCGCAGAATTTGGGGCCACTGTAATAATTTCATAATCTCCATTTCCACCACGTTTGAATTGAGTCACATCTCCATGGGTTGGCAAGCTTACGATTCCTGATCCGGGACCGACACGTTGAACCTCTCCAACCACAATAGGTAATTCCTCTAAAGCTGCTAAACTCATAGTTTCTTGCATAAGCGAAAATCCTGGTCCTGATGTTGAAGTCATGGCTTTTAATCCGCCTAAACATGCGCCTGTTACCGCCGAAATGCTGCCAATCTCATCTTCCATCTGCATATATACACCACCGACCTCAGGCAATCGTTGGCTCATCCGTTCTGGAACTTCATTTTGAGGGGTTATTGGATATCCCGCAAAGAAGCGGCAACCTGCAGCTAGACAACCCTCGACCATCGCACTATTGCCCATCATCAAATGAGTGCCTGTCATTACACTCTTTTGAAAAAAATAGTCATCTTCTTCCTTTAAAGGGGTTACTAATTTACTCATTTTTCATTTCCTCCGTAATATTTGCTACATATATTGCAAAATCGGGACATACCAGTTCACATGATCTACAAAAACTACATACGCTATCCGCTTTATAAATGGGTGGATATTGAGTTCTCGAATTTAATGTTTTTCCTTCATCTAATATTTCTTTGGGACAAACTTCGATACAAAGTCCACAGCCGTGGCATCTATCGAATTGTAACATAAGCACTTTACTTTTCTTAGTATCTTCATAAAGTATTGGTATAAAATCACCTCATTGCTCAATAAAACAAACTACTTATGTTCAAACTCTATAAAAATTATTCCTATAATCAGTATTATTACCTATGGCCGTTTCCAAATACCACGCAAAAAAGGCCAGAAATTATACGATATTCTAGCTACACAAATTGCAGGAGAAGAATTTAAATTCCCAGTAGTCGCCAATGTGACTATGTTTGGAGCTATAGTTGCAATAATTAAACTTATTTCTCGTGAAAGTGCAAAAAAAACCGTAGAATCTTCTGTCCCTAAAAAAGCACTAGAAATTAATTTAAAAGCTTTAGCACGAGGCTTTCAATCGCTGATGAGCTCTTAACTCAAGACCAATAACTTTTTTTTATTAATTCTCCTTTTTTTTTCCCAGTCTGAAATTTCGTAGTTATTTTTTCGTCGGTACTTTTTCTTGAAATACATTATTAAATGTTT
>JABXJU010000137.1 GCA_013375405.1 Candidatus Helarchaeota archaeon | reverse complement strand
GCTGACAGTAGATGCAGCAGGTGGCGGAACAGGTATGAGTCCATGGAGAATGATGAATGAATGGGGTGTGCCTCGCATTGAACTCTGGACGCTCCTATATCAATATCTTGATAAGTTAGTGAAGAAAGGCAAATATATTCCTGATGTGGCAATCGCTAGTGGAATTACAATGGAAGATCAGATATTCAAAGGTTTAGCATTGGGAGCACCTTATTTTAAAATTGTCGGCATGGCAAGGGCACCACTTGCAGCAGTAATGGTAGGTAAAACTATAGGCAAAACAATAGATAGTGATGAAATACCTGTATATATTAGACGTTTTGGGCGAACAAAAAGTGAAATATTTGTGACCGCTACTGAACTTCAGCGCAAATTTGGAGATAAGTTCGATTCAATTCCTACTAGTGCAATCGGACTTTATACCTATATGAAAAGGCTTGAACAAGGACTCAAACAATTAATGTGTGGCGCAAGAAAATTTGCACTAGAATACATCACACGAGATGACATCGCATCATTAACACGGAAGTTAGCAGAGATAAGTGGCATCAGATATATAATGGACTGTGATAAAGAAGAGGCAGAAAAAATTCTCGATGATTGATATCAAAAAGATAAATATCAGGCAAGCTATTTAACTTGGGTTATATTCCCTACTAAATTCCTTTTTTGAAATTCATAAAAAATTGAAAAAAAGAAGCGAAATTTTTTTATAGCCAACCACGCAGTTTCATTGCCTTGACAACGCGTTCCACGGCTACCATATAGGCACCCATTCGATTATGAATATTGTTGCTTTTGGCTTTTTCGCTCATTTCTTTATATGCAGCTTTCATTATCACCTTTAATCGTTTATTTACCTCTTCTCGAGACCAAAAACTCAAGTAATATCCTTGTACCATCTCAAAATATGATACCGTTACTCCGCCGGCGTTTGCAAGAAAGTCAGGGATAACTAATACGTTATTTTTGAACAGAATTTCATCAGCTTGTGGCGTTGTTGGGCCATTTGCAAGTTCACAAATTAGTTTTGCCTTAATATTATGAGCATTCTTTCCTGTGATAACGTTTTCAAGTGCAGCGGGTACGAGAATATCACATTCCAGCTCCAGAAGTTCCGCGTTTGTGATTTTAGTTGTACCCTCCAGACCAACTACAGTAGTCGTCTTCTTTTTATGTTCAAGGGCCTTGTTGGCATCGAACCCATTCGCGTTATAGATCGCACCTTTTGAATCAGAAACTGCTATAATTTTACAATTATAGTCATTTTGTAAGATTATCGCGGCAAAAGAACCGGCATTGCCATATCCTTGAACTACTACCGTTGCGCCATTCAGTTCAAGACCAATTTCTTTTGCGGCTTCTTCGATTGTGAAAATCCCACCAACAGCCGTTGCAGTATCTCGACCTTCACTGCCACCTATTGACACTGGTTTTCCAGTTATCATAGATGGCGCCTTATGCCTTGTTATTGCCTCATATTCATCCAAAATCCAAGTCATAATTTTGTCATCAGTGTAGACATCAGGTGCGGGTATATCTATGCGGGGACCAAGGAAGTCAGCGAGCTTTCGCGTCCATGCCCTTGCTAGCCTTTCTTTCTCACTCATTGAGAGATCTTTTGGGTTACAAATAATACCTCCTTTTGCACCACCCAGCGGAATATTTACAATTGCGGTTTTCCAAGTCATCCACGCAGATAGTGCTTTAACTAAATCAGGAGATTCATCGGGATGCCACCGAATACCACCTTTTACGGGCCCCCTAGCAGAATTATATTGACTCCTGAATCCTTTAAAACTTTTTCTAGAGCCATCATCCATCTTAATCGTTATATTCACTGTTATAAACCGCTCTGGCTCGGCTAGTGCATGGAAAATGCTTTCATCATAACCCAATAAATCACATGCTTGCTGTAATTGTTGTTGAGCAATCTTAAATGGGTTTAATTCTTCCGTCATTTTCAACATTTTCCTTTTTAAATTTTTTACTTCTAAAAAATATTTATGATATTACTATTTAGTGACATTTTAAAAATTTTTGTGTAACTAAGTGATAAAGTAATGGGATAAAAAGTGTTTAAATCTAATAATTTTGATTATAAAAATACCCGAATTCAATATTGGTCTTTTGTTTTTATAATTAAGTTGCTTCTTAATAGGTTTTAAAATAGTACTCATATTTTTAGAATATAAAAAAAAATTAGAGGTATTTTTAAATTCTTACCGATTGGTCCACTTAAAAATGTTGGATTAGATTAAAAGAATCCTTTTAATACTCTATTATTTTCAGTATAAACATGGATTTGACGAAGGCAAAACCAATTGAAATAACAGATAAAGCTATTTTCGATGATTATTTTAGACGATTTCCACCCGAAATATCCGAATTCACTTTTACAAATTTATTTATCTGGAGAAATTATTACAACTTTTCCTTTATGGAATGGAAAGATCATCTCTTAATCTTTTCAAGGAATTATTTTAAAAAGCGAAAAATCCCAATTTCAAAAAATTCGGATACCCTTTTCTTTTTACCACCAGTAGGCGCGCAGCCGGCTCAATTAATACTCGATTTGGCTGCGTCTTTAAAAACAATCGAAATACATCGGGTCCCAGAGCATATCATTGAGAAACTCAGCACCCTAGAGAATCATCAATCACTAAATATTGAATGGATGGATGATCGCAATGATTGGGACTATGCCTATGAAAAAGAAAAGCTAACTTCTTTGGCTGGACGGAAATTATATCGCAAACGGAGATGGTTAAAACGGTTTTTAGAAAAGTATCCCGATTATGAGTTTCATTTATTTTCAGAAGAGTGGTTGGAAACCTGTAAGCTACTACAAATTGAATGGTGTGATCTGAATGAGTGTCGAGCGAGCGATGACTTAATGGAAGAACAAAAAGCAATTACAGATGCATTTGATTATTACTCCGATTTAAGATATCGGGGGGGATTACTATTGGTCGATGGCAAATGCGTCGCTTATACCTTAGGAGAGCTATTAAACGCCGATACTGTTGTGATCCATATTGAGAAGGCTCTAATTGACTATGAAGGGTCATATCAAGTCATCAATAACTTCTTTGCCAAGCATTGCTGTGAGGAGGTCAATTATATCAATCGCGAACAGGATTTAGGAGATCCGGGGTTGAGACAGGCAAAACAATCCTATGTCCCCCATCATATGGTAAAAAAAAGCATCCTCTATCAACGCCCTAAATAAGCACGTAGTTAAAAAAAAAGATAGAAAAAAAGTAGGAATTTATTCTCTCGCCTTGATTTTGAATAAGGCCCAATAAAATAATAAGCCAGCAACGATAAATAGGGATCTTACCCCAGCTGTAATTATAGGGTCTATACCCGAAATCTCAATAGTATAAGCGGTCGCAAGTGCTAAACCACCCACGCCAAGCAGTGCAGCCCTTTTGCTTTTAGTAGCATCCTCATTTCGTACCTTTATCGCATAGTAAAAGAGTATGAGGATCGGAACAGCAAACAAGGGCACAAGCGTGAAATAGGCAAGTAAGGGTGTGAATTCAAAACCTAATCCAAACAAGTCTCCAAATGCGATTTCACAAATATTATATCCGCCAGCGCCCATCTCACAACTTACATGCCTTGTTTCGTCAAATAACCAAAACCCAAGATATAACAATATGGGTAATGCACTAATAATAGCCAATTTATTTCTGCGATCAGGAAAAGCCATCTCGTATGCGAATATAGCAAAAGCCAATACGGTAGCGCCACTGATAACAACAGCAATAGCACCGAAAATCTCCCCTAGAGAGATGCTATAGATTGGTAATGATTCTAAAAAGAATGCTTTTTCTAGAGTCAAAAATATCATGGCTAGAGATGTTAATAACGAAGCTAGTGCAATTATTAGGGTTAGAGTCGCCTTATTCGCGCGATATGCTTTAATAGATTTAATTGCAACCATAAGAGTTATGGTAACGGCAATCAATACAAATAATACGCTTACGAGGTCTTCTATTGGTATATCCAACATTCAAATACCATCCTTCTCATTTTTCTGAATCAATTAACTTTTTCAATTCCTTATTCATTTTGTACGAAAATTCAAATTTATATATCTTTTGTAGAATGAAAGAAGCAGAATTGAATTCAAAATCTAGCTTCCTTTACTCAGTTTTTTAGAGTGAGAATATTAATTGCCCATTTTCTTGGTATTCCAATAATAAATCTGCCACCTTGAAGGAAGGTACCATCTTTACGTCATCCATTAATTCTGATTCATCCATTCCGATGATTTTCGCACCCATATCGCAACACATAAATTTCACGCCCAATGCGATGCATTCTTCCATTTCCTCCTCATATCGCATTCTATGGACCTTATTCTTTTTCCCCAACAAGATACCCATTGAGCCCCACAAAATTACAGTCACATCAAGCCCTTTTTTTCTATAATACTTTGAAAATCGAATTATCTCCATTGGACTCGTCGATTCATAAATCATGTTTTTCAACAACAGCAATACTTTCGTTACTTTGCCTATTTTTACCAACTCCACAGATTATCAAATATTCTATATATTTATTGAATATAAGATGATACTCTTTTTACCAATAATAATGAATTCTTCCTTCACCAAAAAACATAATTAGAAATTTACGATAATTAGATAAGTTCGAAATTAGAAATAACCACTAAATTTTGAAACTTACATACATCCTGAATTATGGAGCTGTTAGATCTGGAAACTGTTGACTTTCATGTTCATTTCTGGGAAAAAAAATTCTTATCGAATGAATTTAAACGATTACTGAAAAATTTTGCATTAATGGTCAACTTAGAAAATCTTCCAAATGTAGATTATGGCCCCGAAAAATACCTAGAGGCAATTGAGCCAGAAAAAGAAAAGCATAAGGAATTCGCTATCAAACATGCGGTCATTTTTCCAATTGATTACTCATTTACGAATGTGAAATTTAAAATTTCTTATGAAGATTACGTGGAATACATAATAAAGGTTTGTGATGAATACACAGGCTTTTTTTACTCATTTGTGGGTCCAGATCCACGACATGGTCCCAAGGCTTTGGAATTGATAGACTATACCTTAGGACAATGTGACTTTAAAGGACTTATTTTAACACCTTCAACTGAATTCTCTCTGAAAGACCCTATGATTGATAAAATGATTCAGAAAGCAAGTGAATATAACGTTCCTGTTATTATTCATGATACGGGCCTTGTCCCCCGGCCACTCCAATTATTTGAGGAACGTTATGAGTTAGAGCACCTTTTTTCTAAGTTTATCAACCAATGGTTTCTTCTTTGTCCTTTCTCCCAAATGGATACGACACTCATGAAAGTGGCCATCCGGCATGCAGATCATATTATGGCAGATATCACAGGCTACGATTCACAGTTTATCAGTAGAAAAATGCCAGAAATGGTAATGACCCAGTTCATGGGCATGCTCAAAGAAACCTTTGGTTCAGATAAGCTTTTATTTGGGTCTGATTGGCCGTGGTGGGAATTAACAGCTCCTCTACAAGAATGGCTTAAATATATCTGGAAAATGAAAATCCCTCTTATTGTGAGACCCTTCGGATTTCCTTCCTTAGAGGAAGAAGACAAAAAAAATATTTTAGGGTTGAATGCCCAGCGAATTTTAAATCTCCCTTAAAGATACTAAACTCCCACGGTGGCGATAATTGACCTTTATGATTAATTATATCTAGTTTTTACATTTCCTCAAAGGGAGGTTAAATCTTTATGAATTTTAAATCTTTACCAAATGTTTATTAGTGAGAATTTTTTAAAAATACGTCGGGAAGGTGATAGTATGAACAAGCCTATTCTGATGTGGTCAAATATCATTATATTAATCTTGTTTATAACCTCGTTCGTAATGGCTTTATTCATTTTTGATAAAAATCTTTTTGCTTCGTCTTCTTCATATAAGATTACCATTTTAAATTTATATGGCTCTCTTATTTTACTTTCACTTCTTTTTATACTTAATATATATTTAATATCCGCAGATAAGATGCTCCCTTGGGGTCATTTAGGTAGTAAACGAGTTTCACCCCCAAATTTTTCCATTTCTTTAGGGATTCTGGCTCTAATCTATCCTATCTTATTCATGATTCGAGCGAATTATTTGAATGATTTAATCATTATCTTCTTTTGTGTTATTTGTATCTGTGGTATTATTGCTATCGCTGGAGGCCTTATCTCTCATAAAAAAGACTAAGGTGCGAAATTTTAACCGCCTTTAAGTAAGTTGGGATTTTAAATTAATTCATGTCACATCGACATGTTCAGAGATCCGATTAATTGTTTTTTCTAAGAATTGGTCATCAGTAATGGTGAGCTCAATGGCATTCTGAGGACAGGCGTCAATACAGCGCCCACAACCGCGGCAGATTTGACTTATCACAGCTCGCTTGTTGACAATTCTAATAGCATCTAAAAAGCAAATATCAGCACAGGTCCCGCAGCCTTTACATCGATCAGACACTCTGATCTGCACACCAGGCATTTTAGTATATTTTTCAGCAATTTGAGGCGCTAAATACTTTAATCCACCTGAAATACAACAACATGGACAGCAATTACAAATTGTCAACAACTTTTCTTCTGGTTTGACACCCAGCCAAATCGAATCGAACTTAACTCTCCCTATAAAATACACTAAACCAGCTTCTCGACATTTATTAGCGTGCGCTATGGCTTCTTCTTTTGTCACAGACCGTCCAAGCTTGGGATTGATACCTTTTGCTGCTTCTCCTAGGAAAAGACACCCTAAATTCCGCGGATAATCTTTGCATTTATTGCTCTCGCGGCAAATGCAGAAACCCATTATCCAGTGGAAGCTAGCTTTATTAATGAAATGCTCCACAATTTGTGACGGTAGGACGGTTTCTCTTACATCAAGAGCTTTATTTATCTGAATGACTGCTTGATCTTTAGGAAGGCAAATAATATCATCGTTTTCAAACGCAGTTTTTTCAATAATATCCCCAAGAATGGGCAGTTTTGTCAGCTTCGCCAATAAGTTTCGATTTTTATACAATTTTTTCATTAATTCTACAAACCATAAAGGGCGTCCCATAATCATCTCTTCCAATTTGGTATTTTGAATGTTGTACCTATAATAAATTTTTACTCTTTATCTTTTTTCTCTAAATATTTAAGACTGATTTTTAATGCAATTTCGAAAGTGTAACGCATATATCGCTATTTTACAAATCTCTTATTGACCTAGTAAAACATATCTTTAAAAATCTATTATTAACGAGATAACAATCATATCTCATAAAAGAAAGTTAATTGGGAATCTTTGATTACTATCATTTTTTATTAATTCTTAGAGTTTCCCTTTTTTTTTCATCTCTTTTCTCAAGAGAATTTTCCATCCCGATATACTTTTTAAGAAATCTTTCCTCTCGGTTTCGCGTATGGCCAATCCGGGCTCTGATTTTCTTAAAATATTTGCAATATCACTCATTTCAAAGAGAAAAGATGTATAAAACATCACTTTTTTAATTTTTTTCATACCCTCATCAAAAAAATCCGCCAATTTTCTCATTTCATAGTCCCCTTTCACCAATTGTTCTAAATATATCAATATTTTAACCGGATCATTAGTGTGCATTGGTGGTATCGGAGTCTCATCTGCTTTTTTCTTTTCAAATATTCTTAGTTCGAATTGGTCTCCTTTTGGAATGTGTGACTCATCGATTGTGGGTTTCTTTGGACCCACTTTCTTCGTCGCCTCCGTCACGGAGGGAATCTCAATGGTGATTGCATCTTCTTCACCAGGTTTTTTTCTTTTAATGTTAGGTGGCCACATCGCAAACTTGTAAGCATTTTCCTTCGCCGTTAAAAAGAAGGGTTGCTTTGGAATTTTTGATCGGACAATCAAATCCTCTGATACAACAGGCGAAGGTTCGGGTTTTTCAATACGCTGGCGGGAATCTGGTGGAGTAAGGGTAATAGGGGGTTCAGTAATTTCATGAGCAGGTTCCTCCATTACCTTTTCTTGTACTGTTTGTGGAGGTTGCTCAGCTAAAGTCTTGTATTTAGGCTCAAATATTTTCGACCTTTCGACCTTTGGAGCTTTTTTTAACGTTACCTTTGGAAGTGCCCTTAAAACCTTATGTTTTATTTTTTCAGTGGTTGCTTTGATCCAATTGTTTACCAGCATTTTCACTTCGACCCATGGCTTTCCCAAGAGAAAATCCAAGACCTCCATGATGGCAGTTTGTTGATGCTCAAGGGAAATTACCTGTCCATGTGCCATGTAAAATGTCAGGTCGAACCCCTCCTCTGGCTTCACTATCGGAAGATCTTGCTCCCGCTCCAATGAGCTAATAAGCTTTGCAACCATTAAATGGTCAATATCCGTTACCAACGGTAATTTGAATGACAACATTGCCGAATTTCCTGCCACCAGGAGTTTAACATCCTCAAAATCTTCAATTATAAGTTCAATCGAAGTACAACTATCCATCCTCTCGCATATAATACATGCCCTATCGCCGGCAAAATGAGGACACTTAATAGGTTCAACATTAAAAAATTGGTCTAATAGGGATTTCACCTTTTCCATTTTAGTTGATTCATTCAAGTGATAACCTCCTGAATTTGGAAGTTTCTTTTTATCGTTTTTACTTTTTTAATCGTTTTAGCCAAATTAATCCATTTCTTATCTTTTCTAAAATTGAAAATAAATAAGTAGAGTCAAATTCAACCTTAGCAAATATTTCCCTTAAGGACATAATAGATAGGGTTATGTTTGAAAGTTCTTGGGGATTAAAAAAATCCTTTAATAATTTATCCGCTGCGAATTGGATATTTGAAACACCGGCCGTTGGCTTGATGTAATCCGAATGTTTGTCCATTTGAAATGCACTTGACAGTAATATTCGATTATAGTTGTTTGGATGGGAACTTAATATTTTGTATCCGGTTCGATCGATAGAATAAGATCCCTTTTTCTTTCCATGCTCCAACAGCCGCAATATTGCTTCTTTGTACGGCATGAATACATTTCGCATTAAAGTCCCTTTTATGAAGGTTTCTTTGGTCTTACTTTTCTTTGAAAGATCTACAGGGATTTTAATTGCGAGTTCATTTAAAATGACGTCATCGTCTTCATTTAGAGCTATCTGTTTTGCTGTCGCCATATAATCATATACGAAATCAGACAGTAACAGACTATTCAATTCTCTCTGATCAAGAATATATCTCCCATTATCAAGTTCGAACTTCAGAAAATAAAGACCCACTCCGAACAGGAAATAGGAAATCCCGGTTTTTTCAGTGATGGCACATTCCAAGCATGATAACATAATGACTGCATCTAAATGGATTTTAGACACTATCCTGTTCGCATAAAATCCTTTAAATCTGGTCCCCAATAGTTCATTCCACCGGGGAATTATGAGGATCATGTTACTTGGAACCAACCTTGATTTCTTCAGGAAAAGGTCTGACAAGCTCGTTACTCCTTATAACTTGTATTATAGAAAATCAAATAATATATAACTTGTATTATATACCTATTCCTTTAAATGTGTTATCTTGAAAGGTAGAGTAATAAAACCGTAAGATTTTATAGAAAAATTGTAATCTTCTTCTTCTGTTAATTCAATTCCTATTCTTTATCCATCATACATCATTACACAGCTTTCACAAACAAATTGAGAAATTGGAATATTTTCTAAACAAAACTTCGAAATTAAAACAAAATAATGTCCTTTACATAAAAAACATAAAACATAATTTTATTTCATATTATTTTCTTAAAAACCTTGCAAACTCCCCAATAAAGGAAATATTGGATCGGAAAATCTGGTGAATAATACACAATTAATTGTGTTCATTGTTTTAAGCGGGATTTCATTAATTGCAATGATTTATCTACTTATCGAGACGGCTGATGTTGCAGATATTCCATTAGTTCCATTCTTTTTAACCCTATGCCTTTTCGGTGTTATGGGCGCCATGATGACCTTGATTGAAGTTGAATTACCCTATCTTTTAGTCATTGCATCCGTAGTGAGCATTGGATTGTTTTTTATCGTCTATTACGCATTTAAGTCCTTGATTACAAAACCCGATGATCTTACAAAATTTGAGGGTAAAAAGGCTATTGTTGAAATTCCAATTGATCATAACTCAACTGGTCGAGTGAAAGTCATTAATGCAGCATATGCTGAAGAATTTCCCGCAAAAGCAAACTTAAAAATTAGCAAAAATAGCGAAGTTATCATTGAACATTTCTTAGGTACTATAGCATTCGTAATTCCGATTCCAAGTGGAACTGATAGGGAGACGACCAATCTTACTTATTGTAAGAAGTGTAATGCTACTGTTGATAGAGGTACACATGAATATTGCCCTTATTGTGGGGAGAAAATTTAAGAGCTAGAATAGAATGAATAAAAAAATTGAATTAGAGAAGGTTTAATATGCAAATCGCTGGACCTGGTCTAATAATAATAGTGCTAATTAGTATCGCTGTTGTTGCAATAATTACTATCATTGGTGTCTATTTATCTAGGATAGTTGTAGTTCCACCATCCGAATTTCACGTCGTTGTTTCCAAGGATCAACGTAGAGTCTATGATGGCAAGGGTCGATATTTTTACTTTCGAACATTCAATCGTAGGATTATTATTCCTAAACGGGTGTTAGATATCGAAGTCAGTCAAATTCGTCTCCATGATAAGCATAACTTACCATTCCAACTAGAAATTTCTTGTAAAATCCAAGTTAAAGATCCTACCAAGGCTGCAGAATCTTTAGGAGCAGTTGATGAGGCGCATTTAAAACGTATCACTGAAGATACTGTAATGTCTGCTTCAAGGTCAATCTGTATGCAAATGGAAATCCTAAGAATCATGCGAGAACGTGAAGAAGTTGAAAATGCAATTTATAAGTTAATCGTAGATAGCATGATGAAATTAGGTTTGGAACCAGTCATCTTTGATATCAAAAATATTTCCGATACTAAGGGAAGTACAGTAATTCAAGATTTTGAACGTGTGAAGTCAGCAGAACTAAGGAAGGACGCAAGAATTGCCGAAAGCTTACATCTTAGCGAGGCAGAAATAATGGAAAGCGAACGTCATAAGCTATCTCAAGTTAAACGCGAAGGCGACCAAATGGAAGAAGAACAAGCCAAGGTACAAAGAGAGATGAT
>JABXJU010000398.1 GCA_013375405.1 Candidatus Helarchaeota archaeon | reverse complement strand
GTAATAAATACCGGGGTAAATAAGCTCCATACGATTTAATTCCAATCAATTTTAATATTCTCCTCTTATTTGATTTTAGTAATTTCTTTTAAAATTTATAATATATATGAATTTGAATGTATTAAGATTAAAATATTTCCTCAAATTCGAGAAAAAAAAGTAGTTAAAAAAATTAATTCAATTTAGAAATTTAACTTCCCAATTAAATAACGATTTCAAGCAATTCCAAGAACTTTTAAGAGAACTCTCCTTAATGGGAAGTCTATGGGAGATTACACCGAAATCTTTTTCAAATTATTATTCTTAATTCATTTATAATTAATAAAATAATAAATAGAAGGTTGAAATGAACGGCCCACCTGAACCTTTTAAGATTAAGATGATCGAGCATGTTAATATGCCTGATCAAAAAAGAAGAAGCCAAGCTATACGAGAAGCTGGTTATAACACATTCCTTTTAAAATCTGAGGATGTTTATATTGATCTTCTAACTGATTCTGGTACATCTGCAATGTCAGATTATCAATGGAGTGGTCTCCTTTTAGGAGATGAAGCTTATGCTGGATCGCGGAATTTCTACAATCTCGAAAAAGCAGTACAGGAGATCCTTGGTTATAAATACTTAGTTCCAACCCATCAAGGTCGAGGTGCTGAGCATCTTATGTATAGTTATCTCGTAAAACCAGGTCAAATAGTCCCACGGAATATGTATTTTACCACATCAAAACTTCATGTTGAACTTCCTGGTGGAAGAATGGATGATATAATTATAGATGAGGCACATAATCCAGAAGATTTATATCCATTTAAGGGGAATGTGGACTTAAGAAAGCTTCAAGGATTTATAGATAAATTCGGGCTTAATAAAATTGCTTTTATAAATGTTGAGATGAACGTAAATATGGCAGGAGGACAACCTGCCTCAATGGAAAACTTAAGAAAATTACGTGAATTTTGCAATGATTATAAATTAAAGATTATATTTGATGCTACTCGTTCAAGTGAAAATGCTTTTTTTATCCGTGAACGCGAGAAAGGCTATGAAGATACTCCAATTGTCGAAATTCTTAGAGAAATGATGAGTTATTCTGATGGTTGTATTTATAGTGCAAAAAAAGACTGTTTAGTTAATATTGGAGGATTTCTTGCTACAAATGATGAAGATATCTATGAACACTGTCGTAATGAGGTCGTTGTTTATGAAGGATTGCATACTTATGGTGGTATGGCTGGGCGAGATATGGAAGCAGTAGCAAGAGGCTTAAGAGAAAGCACATCTTATGAATATTTGAAATATCGAATTAATCAAGTACATTATTTAGGAGATTTATTAATGAAAGCAGGAGTTCCTATTGTAAGACCTATAGGAGGGCATGCAGTCTTTCTTAATGCTTTGAAATTTTTACCGCACGTCCATAGAGAACAATGGCCAGCCCAGACTCTTGCAGCAGCAATTTATGAAGATTCCGCTGTTAGGAGTATGGAAAGAGGAGCCGTATCAAAAGGAAGAGATAAAGAAACTGGTGAAAACATTTTTCCACCATTAGAACTTGTTCGATTAACTATTCCACGAAGAGTTTACACAAACACACATATGGAATATACGGCAGAATCTATAATACGGCTTTATGACAAAAGAGAAACGATTCCAGGTTTGAAGATGGTGTATGAACCAAAATATTTGCGCTTCTTTCAATCGAGATTTGAAAAAATAAAAGATCGGAAGAGC
>JABXJU010000136.1 GCA_013375405.1 Candidatus Helarchaeota archaeon | reverse complement strand
CCGATCTGTTAAAATTATGGGTAAAGCACCGTTTAAAAGCTATTTGGATATTAAAGCAAGACATTACCCCAAGGATCGGGTAGCCTTAGTCCATGGAGATAAAAGAATTACATGGAAGGATCTTCAAGAAAGGGTAAATCGAATAGGAAACGCCCTACGTAAATTTGGAGTTAAAAAAGGCGATAAAGTAACATTTGTTTTTTGGAATAGTCCCCCATTCATGGAAACCCATCTCGCTATTCAAGCATTGGGGGCGGTAGCCGTCCCTTTGAATTTTAGGTATTCTCATGTAGAGTATCAATTCACTATAGACAAGTGTGATTCAGTGGGACTGATTATTGACGATGATGTTCGAAAAGAAATTGAAAAGGTTCGTCCTCAATTAACGAAAGTGAAATTTTTCATTTGTAGAGGCCATGATGTCCCAACTGATTGGATTGATTATGAAGAACTAATCAAGAATTCAAGTAAAAAAAATGTGAAAGTTAAGGGTAAATTTAAAGAATCGGACGAAGCTCTTATTTGCTACACAGGGGGCACAACGGGAAGACCAAAAGGAGTGGTTTTGACATACGATAATTTTCTCAGTAATCTGGAAATGACGTCAGCTTTCCTCGCAGCGTTATTACCCCCCATTTCGGAGTTCTATGATGAAGAATTTGCTAAAACTGCTTTTCAACGGAAGATGCGAGATGTTATGGATGCCATGGGTTTAAGCTCCTCACTCATAAGTTTGGATTTCGAGAAGGATTTCAAAGGAAAAACCGTGGTGTTGGTCACTGAAACGACAAAAGGCGCCTCATTGCCACCTCTGACCATTACTCATCGAAAATGGAAAGAAGGTATAGAAAGAGCGAAATTCTTTTGTGGAGAGCGTGATGATGTCACGGCTGATTTGCGGGTATATTATAAAATCGGTAAGCAGATACGCTATGGGGCTGCAAACTTCCCAAAAGCCTACACCCGCCTAGGAAAGATATCGATGATACCCTCAATATTGAAACGTCTTTTAACTGGGGGAATCAAAATTGAAGGAGAGAAAAAACTGAAAAAGGCAATCAGGGGGGCTTTAATGAATCCACCCCGTACTCAAGATATTACTCCAAGCTTAATCATGCCTCCTCTGTTCCACTCTGCGGCATATATTGGTGGAATAGTCACGTGGATACTTTACGGGCAGCCCCTTGTCTTCCCCGTTTCAAAAAAATTTGATGTACGAGAAATCTTGGAGCTTGTTGAAAAACACGAGGTTCGCGTGCTTTTTATGGTGCCGTTAATGTGGAAAAGATTGCTCGAATATCCAGACCTCCAGAAATATGACTTGAGCTGCCTACAAGTTGCTATCTCGGGAGGATCCCTATTTACAGGAAAATATAAAAAGCTTCTATTAAATACCTTAAAGAATGCATTGATAGTGGATGGTTTCGGCCAAACAGAGATGTCCCCAATCATTTCTATGAAGTTAGATGCCACTGCTGAACTAGTTCAAGAAAGATCAATTGGGCACGAGATTGAAGGGCTTGAAGTAAAAATTGTAAATCCAGATACGGGAGAAGAAGTCCCGGACGGTGAAATTGGCGAACTCTGCTATAAAGGGCCCTCTGTCATGAAAGAATATTATAGAGAGGAGAAGAAGACAAAGGAAGCCTTTGATGAAGATGGCTGGTTTCTTGGGGGCGATCTGGGATACCGAAGCCCAGAAACTGGCGATTTATTTATCGTGGAACGCAAGAAAGAGTGTATAAGTAGCGGAGCGGAAAAGATATTCCCCCAAGAAGTCGAAGAAGTTATCGATCAGCACCCAAAAGTCGGTGAAGTATGTGTCATTGGAGTTCCAGATGAGGAATGGGGGCATTCAGTGAGAGCCGTTATCATCCCAAAGAAAGGAGTAACACCTGGACAAGATATTACAGAGAAGGAAATAATCGAATTTTGTAGAGGAAAGATAGCGAGCTATAAAAAGCCAAAAAGTGTTATATTTGCTGAAGACTTTCCCGTTTCACCTGTTGGGAAAGTATTACGAGCTAAGGTTAGAGAACAGTTTGGGAAAGCCTCATAAATTTTCCTATTTTTTCTAGATCTTTGAATTGATAGATCTTCGAATTAATAATAAAATTAAAGAACCTATTATGGATATCAAAATTAATTAGTTCTACGTAAATAGTAGGAAAGGAATTGATGGCTCTACTTTATTCCATTATTGGATCTTCTGGATTTATCATCTTGATTTCTCTTGTAATTCTTCATATATTCCATTTCCGCGGCCCCTATTTACTACCTTTTCAAAAAGTTTTCCGATATTTTACTCGTTATGAACATTACGTCCTGCGTTTCATGTTTATCCTTCTAAATACAGATATATTATATAAGAATCGGTTGATTCGCTTCATCCCTGAATTTATTTCTTATTTTTTTGCGAATGGAGCCTACCCCAGTATTTATACGCTCCAAGAATTAATCCAAATAATTAATATTATCTATAAAAAAAATGGCGGATCAGGCAACTCTGCTACTAAATTTGGGATTTTGCTACGGCCTTGTCCGTGTAGGGATGCCCAGCGGAACTATAGTAAGACACTTCCCAATGTTACCGACGTGCTACTCACGAACAATGTCCAAGCCCTAAGCAAAGGACGTGATAACGTATTTATCTCCAAAAACCAGTTAATCAAGAAATTACGGAAGTTTGATGAAATAGGACTAATACACGTTGTATTAGGGTGCTGTGGTGAGGAGGGACATGGAATAAATATTTGTAATTGTCATAAATCAGCATGTTTTCCTCTCAAAGCCATCTTAGCACGTGGATTTCGACGCGGATTAGCGCCTGGTCCAAGTATTGCTACTTGCGATTTAGAAAAATGTAAGGGTATTGATGATTGTGGAAAGTGCCTAACACGCTGTCCTTTTCATGCCCGAATCGTAAAAGATAGAAAAGGGGAAGTTATTGCCGACAGTTGTTATGGATGTGGGCTCTGTGCCAATACTTGCGAATCGGGGGCAACTCAGATGATACCGCGAGCAGGTTATAAGAATAGCTATTTCCCTTTGCAATGGATTCGTTCTTATTAAAATTGGCTCGAAAAAGTCTCACCAATTTATAAAAGGGAAAAGAGAAGAACTGGAGTTAAGTGACTTTTCAGAGAGAGTTTATCATTTTTAGGGGGATTCAACATTTTCTGAGCCATATTATTGATGGATCGTTCTGCCTGTTCAAGATGGAGATGAGTTTGAATACGCAATTGATCCAATCTTGGAATGATTTGCTTTTGCCATTTTAATCCTAATGCATTAGCTTGGAGTTGAAGCCCTGCTAATGCCATCCCAGCTTCAACGTCTGCCCAATGTGTGGGATCCATAACGAGTTTTCCAATTTTTCCATGAGCAAATCCGCTGCATGGTTTTTTGCTATCAACGCAAAGGACAATCATGTAACTCGATGGATTCAAGCCAAATTGTGACTCAATTTCTGATTTAGAATTGTTTGCTATGAATTGATGCAGTAAATGGTCGTATTTTCTCTGATCATCCACCCAAAGCCATCTATTTAAAGCAGAGAGTCCGATGGGATTGTACCAATATCCGCCTTTTGGAATGGATGCTAGATCCTCGATAAATACTAAAGGATAAACGGCTTGACCTGCACATCCTGAGGCATGCACTCTCCCATAGCCATTTTTTTCTAATGAATCTCTGTTCCCATGAGTTGTGTGATCCGTCTCTCCTTGACACGCCCAGAGAAGTTGGGATAATTCAAAAAGTGAGGAATTATCAGGAGATTTCTTCTCAATTCGATCGAATATAGCAGATCCAAGTGGAATCCCTTCATACTTACCCTCATAAATTGCCCGATCTTTATAACAAGAAGGAGTCTCAAGAAGAATCATCTCCTTTTTAAGGGAGGGTGAGATGGGATCTTTGGTATCCTCAACCAAGTCTCCTCGGTCTCGCTCGCGAACAGCCACCGAATACAAAAAATGGTAGTTTTGTGTTGTTGCTTCATTCACAAACTTATTAATCTTTTTCGGTCTTCTTGCGCGTTGTGAAACCCCAAGCTCCATGCTTCCCACTTTTAAAGAAAGATATTGCCAAGCTAATCCCACATCAATCAAATCCTTTAGTTCAATAGGCTCCTTTCGCTCCAATTCGGGATAGAGTTCCATACAAAATTTTGTTTTTACCTTTTCAGTTAGTAATTTTAATCCAGTTTTGTTGTATTCATAAATTCCCGCTTTATAATTGCCTCCTTCGGAAGCAACTATGAATAAAGTTTTTGAAGGAATAGCTTGGTGGGTCGATTCACAAATATTTTCGATTTCTGCAAGCTTTAATACTCGACCTTTTCCAGAACAATCCTTTCGACTGGCCAAACACTCTTGCAAACTCATTTTTACCTTCTCTGAAAGCTATGTCCATTAGGGTGTGGATATTTGAAAATCGTAGATTTTTTCTTTCACCATTTGACTTTAAAAATAATTTTACACGTCCCATTGCAGTTCTGGGCGTTTTTTTCCGTGATAATCTCGCCCTCAAGACCGCAGGCTTCGAGCCAGGATTCGAATCTATGTTTAGCGGCACACTGATAAATGGCTGTAATTCCTGCTTTACTCACATTTTTATAAACATAACATTCCAAAACATGCCCTAAGAGAGAGTTTTTATCGAGAATTTTTATCTCATATATGTGCTCTTCAGGAAAATAGAGATCTCCAGCGGTTTCCACCAGTGTTTTAAATTCCTCAATGTTCTTAATTTCTTGATAATTGGTCTCTGTGATGATTTGTTTTATTTCTGTTCTTCCAAATGATTTAGCTACTGCCATATTTATTTTTTGGGCACTATCAAACCCAATTTCCTTAACGGTTTTTAAGAACCACCTTCCATCATGTAAGATCCATAGATTCCGTAAGATCCTTTCTCTTTTTTCAGGTGACATTTTAATTTCTTTTGTACTCATGTCCTAATCCCTCGGTTTGTATCAATTTTCAACCAATTTCAAAGCCTTTTTTTCGTTCCTTAATCATATATAAAAATTAGACGTTTCTATTGTTATTAAACCTATTATTAAACAGAAATAACTTATTCTGAATCTATATAAAAATATTTTATCGGCATAAAACTTTAATAAAACATCTAATCGATACATTGCTATAATCAATAGCAATAATAAAAATTCAGCGGAGGCTGAAGTATGGGTCTAAGAGAGGAAATTAAGAAAAAAATAGAGGAAAAATCAATAGGTGCAGAAGATTTACCGAAGCTTTTTAAATTGGCAGAAGAATTATGTGAAACTGATGAAGATGTTCAAGAGGCAGCTGAAGATGCAGAAGATACTACCATCCAAATGACAATAGAAAGAGAAGGAGAAGCCGATCTCAATGCTTATATTACCGTTAAAGATGGAAAAATAACTGGTGGTGAAGGGAAGGAAGAAGACGCAGACATTACCATTACTGTTACGACAGCTGCAGCAGGTGCATTAGCTAAAAGAGATCGTACTGCATTATTGGAAGCTTTTCAGCAAGGTTCTATCAAGGTTGAACCAATGGATATAGGGCGACTTCAATCTTTAAGAGCGATAATTGATGCCATTCGTGAAGCTTTAGAAGTCGAGGAAGACTAAAATTTCAGGATTTTACCCTATCAACTCCATTTTTTTTCTTTTTCCTATAATTAAAAACTAAATTCAGTTCCAATGGATTTAGAAAGAGAAAAATAAAATAAAAGTGGAAGTCTGGAGAGTAGGCAATCTGAAAAAATCTCCTTTTAAACGGAATATAGCAATAAAAGCTAGTCATTATCCAAAAGACCGAGTTGCTGTAGTCTATGGTGATAAACAATATAGTTGGAAAGATGTCAATAAACGAGTTAATAAATTAGCATTCGCATTAAAGAAATTAGGTCTTCGAAAAGGAGATAAATGCTGTATAATGATGCGTAATTGCCCTGAATTCATTGAATCCAATTTTGCGATTCAAGCATTAGGCGCTGTCCCTGTTCCTGTGAATTATCGTTATGTTGCGAAAGAGTTAGAGTATGTGGTAAATAATTGTGATGCAGTTTTTTTCATTTTTGAGGAAAATTATTTATCTGTAATTCAAGAGGCACGTGCTTCTTTGCCAAAAGTTCAGGAATATATTTGCTTTGGTAAGGAAATTCCGACTGACATGTTAGATTATGAGGCAATAATTGAACAGGCTCCTGCGAAGAGAGTAAAGGCCAAAATAGAAGAAGATGATGTATGTATTATTTGCTACACCGGTGGAACGACAGGCCGTCCGAAAGGTGTAATGCTCACTTATGATAATCTTGAATCTAATGTTGAATCTGTAATAAACCTTCTTACAACTATTCTTCCGCCTGTTGATGAATTGGAACTCGAGGTATTTGCAAAAAATGAATTTCAAAGGCGGTTACTTGAAGCATTAGATTTGGTGGTTGGATCACTTTTTATCATGGCAAGAGACGATTATTTAGCTTCGAAGGTTATAGCTTTTGATTCGCCTATTGCCCAAATAACTTTAGCCACTCGTGAGGATAAAATTAAACTTTTTCATGGTGTCACAGATGAAGCTGACCTTTCCATTTATGCAAATTTAGGCGAACATTTAAGAGATTTAGCTGCAATTATCCCGCTTGGTTATAGTCGACGGGGTAAATTAAAACTTTTTCCAAAATTATTGTGGCGCTTCATGTTAGGGGGAATCAAAATGAAAGGCCCACACAGATTACGATGGAAACTAATTCGGGCGCTTATGAAGCGTGATCCTGATGAAGAGCTCCTAAGTATATTGTTAATTCCCCCACTTTTTCATATGGCGGGATATATTTTCCTAATTACATGGATAGCACTTGGTGGGAAATGCGTATTTCCTGCGAGTAAAAAATATGATCCAAGAGAAATTTTAGAATTAATTCAAAACGAAAATGTTCGATGGACGCTCATGGTGCCTGTGATGTGGAAACGTATACTTGAGCATCCAGATATCGATAAATTTGATCTCAGCTCTTTGACAATTGGTTTATCAGGTGGCGCTCTCTTTCGTGGAAAACATAAGAAACAACTCTTGCATTTTTTTCCGAATGCCCTGTGTTTTGATGGTTTCGGATTAACAGAGATGAGCCCTTTAACAACTGTTAAATTAGATGGTGACGTCGAAGAAGTTAAAGAGCGATCCATTGGAAAGTTGTTAGCAGGAATTGAATGTCGCATTGTGAATGAAAATGGAGAAGATTGTAAAGAAGATGAAATCGGTGAATTATGGTATCGAGGACCAACCTTGATGAAAGGGTATTATGGGGATGACCAGAAGACTAAGGAAGCAATTGATGAAGAAGGTTGGTTTCATTCAGGTGACTTAGCCTATCGGGACAAAGATGGGGAAATCTATATCGTTGAACGCATAAAAGAGTGTATCAATAGTGGTGCAGAGAAAATTTTTCCTCTGGAAGTCGAGGAAGTCATTCTCGACAATCCAAAAGTTGACAATGTATGTGTGATTGGAGTACCAGATGAGGAATGGGGCGAATCAGTACGCGCCGTGGTAATTCCTAAAAAGGATAAAACGCTTAATGAGCAAGAAATAATCAACTGGTGTAAGGGAAAAATCGCTAGTTACAAAAAGCCAAAATCTGTGCTTTTTACAAAAACATTTCCTTTAACACCAGTTGGAAAGGTACAAAGGGCTAAAGTAAAGAAAATATTTGGAGCAGTTTGATCAAATTAAAATTTGAACTAAAAGGATAGGAAAATTCATGCAAGATAATAATGAGATTTTAGAGTGGGGACATTTCAATTTAAAGGTACCATATTTCAGACTTGCTGAGGAAATTACAGCTGCAGGCGAAGGGAAGGCTACTTCTGAAAAAATAAAGATATTATTTTTTCCGTTTAAAACAGAAGGTAGAATAGCAGCGGATGTCTCCAACCATTTCTACCCTCCGTTGATGGAATCCTCTGTGATAAATGCGCTCATGCTTGTCACAGAATCAAGCAAAAAAGGTATTCTTAGGATGTATACGGAAGAATATGATATTAGAACGCTCAGCGACGATCCATCTCATTATACCCCCACGATGTTTGTTAAGGACTACAAACCAACACCTCCCAAAATTGAAACGATTGAAAAATTGATGCAGGCGCAGAAATATCAGGAGATTCTAGATTTCTTGGAAAAAGAAACGGGAAAACGTTGGAATTGTCTCAAAATTGGGAGCTTAAAAATGCTCGAAGAAATGAAACTAATCGAAGATATTTCAGCAAAAACAGGGGATTTCTTGGCTTTCTTCTTCCAGACATTCGAAGCCCTCCAAAATCTTTATAGTACAGGTGACTTTTATGTCTATCCTGAAGAGAGATTTCCTCTATTTTATTTATGGCAAAATTATTTCGGCTATTGGACAAGAAATATCGATTATAAAAACCTGAAACTTTTGGTTTCACGATTATTATGGAACCAACGCTTTAATTTTCTATTGGAAGCTCGAGGGCGTCCCATATTTAATTTACTAATTAATGTAAATAACGGTAAAATGTCAATGGAAATGGTACCCCCTCAGGCCTCGTCTTCAAGTGATTCAAGCGACACTAAAGCAATTAACAGGGTTTGGGATTCGGTTAAATCTATTGAATTATTAAAGAACCTGATGAAAAGTCAATCATTAAAAGAACTCTTCATGAATTCTATTCCTTATTTCGCGAATCTTACATCTTCAAGGGGGCGTAAAAAGAAGGAAACAAAGCCAAACAGAAAAAAGAAAAGAAGACCTAAGATGTTTGGATTTCTTTCTGAAAGCGATATGGAAAATATATTTCTGGAATTCACTGGCGATTTAAATGACCGAGATAAAATATGGACAGTGTTGCTTGATAAAAAAACGCCCCTATTTGGGATCGAAAGCGAAATCAAAGAGGGCTTTCCAGCTCACATTACAGGGTTAAATGAAAAGAAACTTAAAAGTGCTTTAAAATTGGCAGTACCATCTAACGATATTAAAATGAAAATTCTGCTAGATTCTAATTATTTAACTAGCTTAAGAACTGAATTACTGAAAGGAGAGATTCCCGAACGACTAAAGAAGATTGAAAACTTCTTTTTACAAGGTGTGAAAATCTATCCTGAGTCGTCTCTCATAAAAAACATAAAAAGCAAGGGATTATTGACTACATTATACCATAGCTTATCTAAGGGGAAAAAAAATGGAAAATAATAAGGAAAGGACTATTAAGGAAATCACTGATGGAGATTGTAAACCGACACTTGAGGAATTAAAGGATGCCTTAGATACTCTAGGAATCGGTGGTTATTCCGAAACAGAAATGAGGTATTGGGATGAAGCAGAAGGATTTTTGAGAACATTAACGGTTGGAGAGATTGCAAAGATTCATAAGATGTGTATAATTATTGTTCGAATTGAAAGGATAGTAACCGATTTGGAGGGCCTTAAAAAATATTTAGATATAGTGAAATTAAATTATAAAGACATATCTTTTAAAAGATGGAGAGAAGTCAGGCTCTTTTTATCCACTATAAGTGATGAATCGCTTGAAAAACTTAGAAAAGAGATTATGGAAAAGCGTATTGAGGGACTTGAGAAGAAACTTACAAAGAAAATGCTCGAATCTTTCAATCAATCCTCGAAAAAAAGAGGGGATAGCTACCTCAATAGAGGTGGCTATAATTAAAAGACGCGCCATCCCAAGAAATAAAATAATATTTTAAGATTTAGTAATTAATCTTATTAATTTGCAAGCTAATTTTTCAGTACCATCATTTTTTAACAAACCCCAATGCAATTCCTCCGTAACGGTTATACCCAAGAAGGCTGGTTTTTTCCCTTCTTTCCCGTAAAACGATTCATATATTTGTTTTTCAGGATGGGGGTCAATAAACTCACAGATTTGCATATAAGGGACTTTCATCGCTTTGAGTGCTTGATAACAGATTTTCAGCATCTTTACTTGGTCCTTTTCACGGCCCCAGCCAAACCAGCCAATTAACGGTTTCAATCCATGAGTTGGGTATCCAACTTCTACGTAAAATACTGGATAGCCACGGTCCTGTAGGAACCCAATTGAATTGGTAAGGTGACTATATACATTTGCCTTTGTTGGAGCGGGAATCCAAGTGCCGATGTGAGCGTTCAAACTTACAAGATCGAATTTCAATTTCTCTCCGTGTTTGATCCACCAAGATCTCCATCCCTTTATTCCACAATCTAGATTGATTAACCCATGGGGATAGGGAACAATGATAACTTTTGCATCTGGGTTAACATCGTGTGCAATTTCATAAAATGTATTAAAATGTTCATGAAGTTCATTTCGATTCACGTAACCCTTAACCAATGGGTTGAATGACTGACCGTATAGATTTAATTCAATCATCCAGGCGTAATGATTAATTCCAGATTCGGTAAGAGCAGCAATGATTCGTTCACCATCATGTCTTAGCGTCTGCTTCCAGTTCTGCCTGTTCTCGAACGTTGGAGGGTGGTATAAATTTACCACAACCTCTTTAAATTCATTACCAACAACTTTGAAGTGTTCTGGTAATTTCTTATATTGTAAAGTTCCGAAGATTGATATCGAATTTATCCCGAGCGATTTAACCTTAGGAACAATCACGTTCAAATCCAATGTTGAGATTACGTTGAATAAAACTCTTATTTTAGTCAAGAATTTACCTTCATGAATTTAATAATTATAAGATCGTAAAAATTTAATAAATTTTATTTAAAGAAAATTCAATTATGAGTTAAATAAAATATTATTCTATTCATCAAGAGCACAATTTCCCGAAATAAGTCCAAAAAACCACTTTTAAAAAATTTTGAGTAAAATGAGGAGTGGTCGCAGATGAGAGATGGTTATCCGAAGAAGTTATCAAAAAAGAAGTTTACAAAATTACCATTTATAAACAGCAGTTTGGATTTAGAAGTGCGCGTGGAAGATCTTCTAGGAAGATTGACGCTGAAAGAAAAATTTGCCCTTTGTTCTGGGAGATGGTGGGCTTTCATGCACACAAAACCAATGAAACGATTGGGAATAAAACCTTTTAAAATGGTGGATGGCCCTAATGGAGTTGGTGCTATAGGTACATATTTCTTAAAAAAAACCATTTATTTCCCTTCGGCCATTTGTAGGTGCGCCACTTGGAATCCAGAACTGTCTGAAAAGTTCGGAGTTGCAATAGCCCAGGAAATAAGAGATGTTGGATACCACATGTTGCTTGCTCCTGGATTAAATATTCATAGAACTCCGCTTTGTGGCAGAACTTTTGAGTATCAGACGGAAGATCCCTATTTGAATAAGGTAATGGC
>JABXJU010000397.1 GCA_013375405.1 Candidatus Helarchaeota archaeon | reverse complement strand
GACTGTTTTGGTTACGGGAGTGGTAACCCACTTTTGCGTGGAATCCACGGCACGGGAAGCATCCGATTACGGATTTACTGTTTATATCCTTGATGATTGTTGTGCAGGATGGTCACCTGAGCTTCATGAAATGGCATTGAAGACATTTGAATTATTGTATGGCTTCGTGTTACCCTCTACAAAAATCGTAAAGAAGCTTTCTAGACAATTAAAGAAAGCGAAAATGGCACCAACACCCAAGGCTTGATAAAGTAATGTTCGAGAAAATACAAGCGTGGGATGAACACTGGGTCATCCGCATTAATAACCGAAAGTTTGGTAGAGTGGTGAATAATATTTTTGTATATTTCACCCATATTGGTTCTATGATTCCTTGGATTATCGTCTGTTTAGTATTATTACTATTAAATCAATATGAGTTAGCAAAAACGATTGGTGCTGGCTTAATTCAATTTGGGATTATTCAATCTTTGATAAAGTTCGTTATCCGCCGTAAGCGTCCATATAAGAATGAGAAGATTAAAGATGAAATTGAACTACGTGATGTGTTGCTTAGGAATGGGGGGCATTCGCTCCCATCGGGGCATACAGCCACGATTACCCTTCAAAGTTTAATTTTAGTCTATCATTTCAATAATTACTATATTATAATTTTTACCATATGTGGAGTACTTTTTGTAGGTTATAGCCGTTTATATTTAGGAGCGCATTATCCGACAGATATTATCGCGGGTGTAGTTTTCGGATTAACATTATTATTGTTATTACCTGCTACGCTGTGGTTGGTAAACCAGATTGAAGCATTAATTTTTTCTGCAATTAATTGATTTTTTAAGGAATTAACCAAGAAGTAATTTCAAAGAAAAAAGAGGAGTTATTCTCTTGGGTAGATAAGCTTCTCTTCTTCGCCAATTGGTTCCTTACCACTTCTGAGCGTTGCAAATGGTGGGGGGGAGTTATATTCAATGAAAAGTGGTTTCTCATTTCGAAGCATATCGTTTATAACATCAAAGTGGTCGATATGAAAGTAGAGTCTAATGACTTTTTTCTCCTTATTATAGGAGGGATTGGGCAAAGCTGCGTTATTTGGAAAAAAGTTTATGTAACCTCGAATTTGATTGCCTTCCCACAAAGTTATTATTGCAATATCACTTGGATCTGGAGTTGCAGGTCTTGAGAATAAACCGATTGTGTACTTATCAATTTCATACTCAATTTCTGTTTTTTTTGCTTTTGGCATAATGGATTTGATATCGAATATGTGATTTAAGATTTTTGATATAATTTGAGCGGTGATAAAAAAGAAGAATTATTCATAAAAAAATTAAAGTAAAAGTTTGAAAGAGGGTCATTCAAAGAAGCGGGTAAATTTTTCGATTAGTCCAGCTAAATTAAACATGATAGGAAGGCGCCAGATTGTAAATTCAAGCACAGTATCACCAAGTCCCCCTTTATAATTTTTTCAAGATCGTTCAAGCCCCTCACCTACGAAATTTGATGCATGGAAAGAAGTGTTCTTCTCTCAAACTACTATTTGCATTTTCAAAACACCTGTTCGTAATGAAAGATGGCTTCCACTAGCGCTTTGGTGGGTGCAAATTCAGTAATCGATCCATCGAAATGGGGGAGGATATTAAGATATCGACTCTCGAATTGGGTGATGAGTTGGTTCAACTTTTGACGGAGGATGCCATAGATTTCCTCAGTAATGAGGGCAGCCATCACGTGCTCAC
>JABXJU010000014.1 GCA_013375405.1 Candidatus Helarchaeota archaeon | reverse complement strand
GCTCTTCCGATCTGAATCCAATTTTCGTGAATCGATATTCGAAGAATTATAATATAATGAACGTTAAAATCATCGGGGCCCTCGCCTTTCTTCTGGAAAGCTATACAGGGGGTCCCCCCGATTCGAAAGGCTTAGAAATTCTGAACATATCGAACCTAAGTTCCCCTGTTAAAATAGGTGGCTATGAAAATATCTCGGATATCGACGGATCTTCAGAGATTGAAATTATAGATCAACTAGCATTTATTTCAACCAACAAAGAATTCGTGATCCTAAACGTTTCTAATCCCGTTTTACCCACGAAAATTGGGAATTATTCATTTGATATTGATGCAATGGCAGTTCGTGGCGATATGGTATATCTGCATCATACAGATACAAATATATCTAAAATTGGAATGTATATCATTAACGTTTCCAATCCCGCTCAGCCAATTGAAATCTATTTTAATGATAGTTATTTTGCTATTGGAGATCTGTTTATTGATAACGATCTTCTCTATCTCACAGGATATTATGAAGCTTATGAGGGCCTTCATGTTGCGAATATAAGTAATCCTACTGCGATAACCCAAATAGCCTCTTATTCCACCAACCCTAGAAACATAGTAGTTGAAGGAGGCTTTGCGTATATCGGCTCAACCCCTACTTTAATAATTGTGAATGTTAGCGATCCCTTGAGCCCAAAACGATTAGGAGATTGTATTGTAGGTGATGTTATCTGGGAGACAGAAATCCAGGACGATTATGTCTATGTTGCATCCATGACAGATGGTTTTAAAATTATTAGAATTGATGAGGACACGGACTTTGATAGAATCCTAGATTTCAGAGAAGTATATGAATATAACACGGATCCTTACAATGCAGATAGCGATCAGGATGGAATTTCTGACGGAGCTGAAGTTTACACTTACAATATCGATCCAAATGATAGGGATAGTGATGATGACGGTCTAAATGACGGAGCGGAAGTTTTAACGTACGGTACGGATCCTAAAATCAACGACACGGATACAGATGGGATTTCCGACCAGGAAGAGGTGATCTATGGGGCAGATGGATACATCACCGATCCCAATTTGGCGGATACCGATGGGGATGGAATCGAGGATCAAGAGGAGCTGCTCCTGGGAGCAGACAATTTTCTTACAAATCCAGTTTTGAATGATACGGATCAAGATGGAATGGCAGATGGGTGGGAAGTCCAATACAATCTAAACCCAACCTCTGCTTTAGATGCAATCCTGGACCCAGATGGAGATAAAATCACTAATTTGCAGGAATTTCAAATTCAGAGCAATCCAAACAATGCCCAGGATAATGATAGTGACCAAATCGCTGATGACTGGGAATTATTTTATCTCATCGGCGATCCACTCGCGGATAATGATACTGATAATTTAAACGCGCTTCAAGAATTTAATGCAGGAACGAATCCCCTTACAAACGACACCGATACGGACACCATGGATGATTTTTGGGAAGTTCAATATGGATGCAATCCATTAATTGATGATCGCCTTGTGGATCTCGATAATGATGGCTTAGTAAATTTTCAAGAATACTCGATTGGAACCAATCCGTCCTTAAGCGATACTGATGGTGATGGATTTAATGATGGTACAGAAGTGGCGGAGGGCACGAATCCGCTAGATAAAAATGATCATCCCCCGGGGCCAAATTATACCATTTACATCATCTTGATTGTCATTATTGGAGTAATTGCGGCATTGCTATACCTCAAATCAACGGGAGTGATTTGGAAAAAAGCACCGATCAACGTGTTTATCAGCCATGCAGTCCCGGATTTTGAATCGCACAAAGTCAAGGAACTTGCAGAACACGTGAGTGGCAAGAAACCAGTGAATAAGAGTTTCTACTGTGAAAAAGACCTGCAGTTCAATATAGATGAGTGGATGGAGCAAACGGTACCATTATGTGATATCTTAATTTTTATTTCAACTGAAAATTCCCTGAAATCAAAGGATTGTGCAAAAGAACTTCGTCTAGCCAGGAAACATGATATCTTTATCGTGCCACTGAAAGATACGAAGTTAAATTGGGAAAAGCTCGGCAAACTGAAGTTAAGTCGAGAGCTCGGGTTCGAGTATGATACTGAGGATCACTCCAAAACATTTGAAGAAGTTTCCACTTATATTACAAAATTTAAAGCAGATTTAGATAAACTTTACGTGGAATTACGGAAATCCAAGATTGCTTCTCTACAAAGTCTTGAGAGCGCATCGGATTTAAACGAAATGCAGATCAGAAGATTGATAAATATATTAGAAAAGAATAACCAAATAAAGGGCGCTTGGAGTAATGATAATCAGCATTATATTTCGGAAAAAGAAGTAAAACGGCGGGTAAAAGCCATCCACAACTTGAATTTAACGGATTCTATCAAGGTTATATTGAAAAAAGCAGAACTTCATCCAAATTCAAAAGCCTTTGTTGAACATATCTTGAAGATTAAGGACGAGAAAAAAGCTTTAAGCCAAAAGATCGATTCAATCGTTCCCTATAAAACGGAATAACTTTGTAACTGCGTAATAGAATGAATACTTCTCCGATCTTAATTATAATTAAAATTTTAATGATGGGAATGAAACTTTTAAATTCCCATGTAATGGGTGTTGAAATGAGTGTATGAATTTTCTTTTTAAAAAACCCATTTAATTATCATAATTGGATGAAGAAGTGAAAAATGATGAAGAAATCAGGCAAAATTTTGATTGGTTTAATGATTGTGTTCCTTTTAATAGGCGCTGAGGCCAGCCATATCTATCATCAATCAGCGTTTAGGAATTCAGAACCAGAGAGTTTAAGCATCATAGGGGATTTGTTCTTGGCGGACATAGATCCCCCCAAAAAGCCCTATTCCTTAAAGAACCTGGTTATTGAGTTACAAAATGTTACAGTGGACCAAAATGACACGGACGGAGATGGCTTATATGATTCGGTGGAAGCAGTCCTCGGCACTGATTTTAATAATATCGATTCCGATTATGATAACTTGAACGATAGTTACGAAGTGGATCTAGGACTGGATCCGCTCAATCCAGATACAAACGAGGATGGGCTTCCTGATTACCATGAAGTCACTGACGTGTATTCACTCGACATCGATGGTGACACTCAACCGAATATATGGGACTTTGATAACGACGGGGATGGCGTGAACGACCGGTTAGATCTTTCCCCAGGAGCCAAATCCACCAGCCATTCCTCATTCAGTTTCAGTATCACTACGGATCAAAAGCCTCTCTTCATGACCTTTCAGTTGAGGCCTGCGAATCCGGCGCATTTGAAATTGGTAGACCAGTCTTGGGACTGGCCTTGGGATAATGAAACTACGATGCAAGATTTAGATAATTCTAAAGAAGACGTGATAATGGCGCCCTGGCTCCGCGTCGGGGCTAACGATATTCCGAGCCAAGCATCAGTGAACGAGTATGGGGTTCAAATAACATCTGATGGGATGGAAGTTGCACTTAGTACAAATCGAGAGTATGGATCTATCGTTGCGTTAACTGGTAGGCTATTCCACCCCACCCCTCCGGCTAGTCTGTCACTTGACCTCGAGCTTGTGTGGAAGGTCTCTGGTTTTTCTGATGGTATCGCTAAATCGCTAGAAGCACAGAATGGCATGTACGTGACCATAGGGGACAATTTAATGGCAGTTGCTAATACTAGCGTAGAGTCGGAAGGGTTATTAAATTGGATTGAGCTGGGAGATAATAATATAGCCCTCAAAGTGTTCAACGGACCGTATCTATCTGTCGCCGATAATGGAATTCTGTTTGCAAACGGTACTTCCATTGGTGCGAGAGAAACGTTCGCGTTGAATTATCGAACCGGCAATGAGGCAAATTTCAAAGCCTATAATAGTAAATACCTGTCGATTAGACCTGATGGGGTAGTTGTGGCAACCAGTAATCAACCAGTAGATTTTACCGTAAGTGATCTGGGTTATTATCCTGAGGTCACCCCTCTAGTCACATATAATGATGCTTTTTTGATAACAGGGCTTACTATCGAGGAAAGCTATGGCTCGGATGTTGGGTTGTTTTACAATTCAACAAATAAGAATGAAACAATTGCCGCAAGCATGATTATGGATTATATTTTTCTCAGGAATGCTACAACAACAATCTGGGACATGTTAACGATGTTATCAACTAACAATGTGACTGTTTCCAATCGCACTGAATCGTTCGTAGAAAAAAATGAGGCCTTCGTTGATACCGGAAACGAGCTCATACCTGAGATCTTAAGGACGTTACCTGAGAATCAAACACTTCCGATCATTTTTGCTAACGAGGATAATTCTAAAACCCTTGATTTGTCCGATATCCCATCTGGTTCCTACATTATCGGGAAAACTAATTCAATAAACTTAGCTGCGGAACCTATCATGACTGTAAAGAGCATGAAGATGAATTTCTATAATACCTCAAGCGAAAAATTAGTCACAGGAGGATTTATTATGATTGAAATTGATAGCTGGGGGTTGGACGAAAACACATCACTGGATTTGAAGACATTAATATGGAAGTGGAATCTTGGGCAGCAAATTGTCACGAAGATAGGAGGTATTCCAACCCAAAATTTTACAATTTTCCTACCTGAGCAATATGAAATACTGGTTTGCGCCCAGAAAGTGGTATTTAGCCTTGATATCATAGGTGGTACTTTCACAGGTCTAGGTAAACCAATTATCGAAATGCAGGCCTCGAAAACTGCGCAAGGTCTCTATGATTTCTGGGCTGATTTAACTGCAAAAGGTGGGCGCATCTCTTTTGGGGGAAAGAAATGGACCGAATTCAATTATAAAGGTGCGAAACAAAGCCAAATCCTGAAAAGCAGTAAACTGTATAAAGTTCTGAAAGGAATTAACATAGCACTGCTGATTATCGATGTAATTGCCAGCTTAGTATTCTACGGTTTTGCTATTGAACACGCCCGTAGAACCGCAGATGCATATCGAGAAGCGATTGATGACGCTTATGGGGATGAGTTCCTAGCGATCCAAGTTACGCTTACCACAATTGCCTATTACGTTTTAATTGCACTGACAATTTCATTGTTTGCTTCAGGGATAGGGGCTATTTTGGCCCTATTTCTAGGATTGCTTTTAGCAGTATTCGGATTCTTCCTAGACTCTCTCATTGGATTAATAGTTGGTCTAATTTTTGGGAGTCCAACAGATGAATATCACGCTGAACCTGACATTGAAATTGAAGGCAGTCCCGAATCCACTATAGTTGACTTAGATGACAATGGCCTCGATGTTGGTGATAGAATCGAAATTCTCACCCACTTAGTCGGGATCATTAATGGGGCTGGTTCAAATCCAACATTACGCGACCCGAGCTATATAGTCCCTTGGATCAGCATCGCACCTCCCTCTGACCCCTACTCAACCACTAGTACAAGATTGAATGAATCCCTAGTAGATTATTCACCTTATGAGTGGCAGGATCACACACAATTACTAAATCGTACTAGTTCAGTCGAGGTTAATTCAACTAGATTAGAAGACCGATATGATTCGATGGCGTGGATAAAGCCCGGGATTCCCATGAGGAACTTCCCCGTGAAAGTCATGCTGAACGGTGAGTATCATATCCGCAGTATCTATTACCACAAGTGGCTTGGCCTTTTCAAATGTTGGCATCATAAATGGACCGATGACTACACAACCCCGTTCGAAATTACAACGCTTTACTATGACGTTCTCCCGGGAACCCTCAACAGCTTCCTTGGTTGGAAGGGGGTTACGCTTAACGATCGCGATGGCGATGGGCTCAATGACAGTATAGAAGTATCCCAGGGCGTTTCTAACAAGTACCGCTACGATACAGACGCGGATGGGTTGAACGATAAATACGAAATAGATAATGGAATTGACCCAAGCGATTGTGACACTGATGAAGATGGTTTAATAGATAAATATGAATACGTCTACGGCACAAATGCAAGCAATAGGGATTCTGACGGCGACGGTATTTACGATTATCTCGAAATTGCGGGATGGATAATCTCTTTTAACTACAGCGGTCAGCTATTTCAGATGCGGGTTTTCTCGAATCCAGCATTAAACGATACGGATGGTGATGGGTACAGTGATGGTGCCGAGTACTGGAGTGGGCTGAATCCGAGGTCTGCGGATACGAATGGTGATGGAACAATTGATGTTGCAGTGCCCCAAACTGAAATTATTGCACTCTTAAAAAACACCACCGATATTGCCATTGATATCATGAATTCCTCCTGTACAGTATCCGAAATCGCAGTAGATGCCGATGGCTACGTCTATGCCCCCGTGATCGACTCTGGTGGTAATTATTCTATTCTAGTACTTGATTCAAACTTAACCTATTACAATAATTGGTCTCTCCCCTTTTATCCAATCCAAGTGGCAGTAGATGAGGTAAATGAAACCCTTTATGTATTCTATTCCCCCTCATATATGGACTACGAAATCATCAGCTATTACTATAATGGGACGAATGCTTCCAATCCCATAACACTAAATTTCATGGATATCTTCCCAGATTGCATTGGAATGGATGTCGATTCGAGTGGCTACCTCTACCTCGCCTATACGGCCATTATAGGCGAATCACCTGCCGCAGGAATTAGAAAATATGCTCCTGATGGTACACTCTTGGCGACCTACGGGAGTTATGGCATCGCCCCTGACCAATTCACTGAACTGAAGGATGTAGCGGTGGATGAACTATATGGGTACATCTACGCCCTTGATGGCGACCGCGTGATGCGGTTAAACGAGACGGATGGCTCTTTTATAACAACCATTCCAAACGGCTATGGGCTGATTGTCGATTTCGCGGTTGATGCAGACGGCTGGATTTATGTCCTCGACCAATTCGATCCAGAGTTAGGGGAAGGCTGCGTGAGGCGGTTCGATCACAACGGCATGGAAGATAGGAACTTCATACTCACGGATACGAACAGTACTCCACCTTGGGAATTAATTCATTATCCTTTGAGAATTGATATAGATTCGGAGAAGAATGTCTATATTCTCGAAAATAAAATCCCCACCAATCCCAATCCCAAAATTATGAAATTTAGACCAAATGTTACCTTAATTCCACCCAATATCACTAATGATAAGTATGATTGGGATGGCGATGGATTATGGAACCTATTTGAGGTTGTGGGTTGGAATACAACTTTCGTAAACAACGGATCAGTGACAACACTCGCTGTAAATAGCGAACCATTACTACGAGATACTGATTTGGATGGCCTTACGGATTATTATGAGAATCTGTCAAGATCCAATCCACGGGACACCGACACTGACGGTGATGGATTATCCGACTTCTTTGAATGGGAATTAGGAACTAACCTTACTGATGATGATACAGATGGCGACGGCCTGTCCGATTCGAATGAAGTATTAATTGGATCCAATCCCATAAATAGCTCGGATACGGATGCAGATGGGCTATCAGATTTGTGGGAGTTCCTACTCAATTCAAATCCCACGAAAATCGACACGGATGATGATGGGGCGAATGACTCCCAAGAATTTTTGGGGAACTCTAGTCTATTAGATCCCGATACCGATGACGATTTAATGTTTGATGGACTTGAATATTTGCTCGGTTGTGATCCGAACGATCAAGATACTGATGATGATGACTTACTGGATGGCGAGGAACTCATTTATAACACCGATCCCACCCTCAACGACACGGATGGGGATGGCCTAATTGATGGACTCGAAGTGGATCTCTGGTTGAATCCACTCGACCCTGATACTGATGAAGATGGTCTCTCCGACTGGATCGAGCTGTACTGGGGATCAAATCCAATGAACAATGACACTGATGCGGATGGCGTGCCTGATGGCTTGGATAATGATATCCTACTCACATTCACAACACCAATGTATGTGGCATTCGATCCGGATCCCAACAATAGTAGCTTAAAGTTCGCCCAAAATCTTGGTATAGCAGGTAATGTTACCATCGTCTCGGTTGAGGATCTGTTAGCGAACCACACTAATTCTTCATTAATCGTGCTCGTAGGACATCCTGCCCCTGAAAACGATACCGTTGGTGGATTAATTTACAACTTATTGGCTGATACCGGAACTGTCCTCTCAGAGATGATGGCGCCAGATTCGTATAAGATGGTGATCCGACATGGCGTGTGGACGAGTACTCAGACCGTAATAATGCTCTCAAAGGCATATCCCTTGGACGGGTACAAGGTCTTCAGTAGTATCAAGACGAAAAACGTGACGATACTTCCTAATTCAGTTTTTATAGAGTATACAACAACGCCGATGTTCCATAATCAAACCGATTATGGATATGGGTTTCAGCTAGACGATTTAGATGTGGTGAAAACCACCGACTCCATAGTCTCAATTGAGTTTAAAAATTGGACCTTACCGAGTATACAAATTACTAAATATACCGGATCGACAACCCCGTATTCCCTAACACGTCACAATGGCTTGAACGTAGGTGAAAACGCCTTGGGGAAGTATCTCAATGTAACACTGATCATCAATGGTTCTATTACAGATACGGTTGATAGCGCCTTGATTCAGATTTATTATAGGCTGTCAGACCTTGACAGAAACGGAAATGGAGTCGCCGATGATCCATTCGACATCGATGAGACCACATTGGCGTTCTACTGGTACGATGAGACTACTGGATCATGGATCAAACTTACTGAAGACTTGGACTGGGTCCTCGAGGTAGGGATCAATACAACTGATGTGGAACTGTACGGCGAAAGCTACGCAGGATTTATTTGGGCCCGTGTGACCCACCTTTCCACCTACGGGGTTGGAGGTCTTACTTTAGGAATACCACCAATCGTCTTTCCTTTAGTTTTGCTATTCACGGTAATTAGCCTTGGGCTTGCAATGTACCTCTTGGAATACCGAAGAGCTAAGCTAGCCGCTAGGGCGGCCAAGAAAAAAGAAAAAATAAAGGTGAAAACAAAAACTCCAGAAAAAGCTCAGATTGGTGCCATTGAAGACATTGAAGGCATCGGACCGCAGTACGCAAAACTTTTGAAACAAATGGGTATCAACACGACGGAAGATTTACGAAAAATATCGTTCATTAAGATCGCCGAAGCCACGGATATTAGTACAAAATTACTGTACAAATGGCAATGCATCGCTGATCTCTTTCGCGTGAGACGGGCGGCGGAAGAATACACGGAATTCCTTTTTGAAATGGGCATCCATACCATCCAAGAATTGAGTGAACAAAATGTTGCTGATCTTCATAAGAAAGTACGCGCCTTTGCCGAGGAAGTGGCCAAGAAGCCCAGCTGGCGTGGGAAAGTGAAGAAAGCGCCGACCCAGCGAGACGTGGAAACTTGGATTGCTAGCGCAAAAGAGTTAATAAAAAAAGGAGCTAAATAATTTCAGGTAGGTATGAATATGAGTTTAGAACTGCTAGACTTGGTAACCGTTTTATATGAGAATGGCGGCCTTGTAATCTTTGGGTTTATCGCTGCTGGTTTATTTGGACTACAAACTTATTTTAGCTTCATGCTGTGGAAAAATGGAGCTGAATCCTATTTAGCGCGCTTCATTTCCTACCATATTGCAACGCTTATATTCCTTTTTAGCTCCATAAACTATGTTATAAGCCTGCAAGGACCTTCCAATTATGATTTATTAGTCTTCACAATGTTTTTCTTTTTGATTGGGGCTACTATAGCTGCTGGCATACAGATCTTCGTTTTTATTCAAAAAAAATGGCTTAGAAAGGAGGAAAACGCATGAATGGTGGATTCGCTGAATTCTATAGCAGTTTAGGAATTCTCTGCCTCTTGGTAGCTGCATTCTTTATTTTGCGAGGATATTACCGATTTAAAGATTGGCAGGCAGAGAATAAAGATGAACTCTGGAGGTACCTCTCTTTCTTTTCAGGTGGCGCGGGATCTATCCTCCTAGGAATAGGGTTAATTGGAATAGCAACCTCAGGATCTCCTGCAACTTTAATTGCTTGGGTAAATGTCAGTTTTGTGGGTCTCCTTCTGGATACCGCTGCATTGGGGTTAATGACCTACTTTTATTTCCTTAAATGGCGTGCAATCAAGTAAGGTTTAGTTAATATATTTGTACAGCATGCATTTAAGTAAAGATTTGAGAAATTTTTTTTTACTGGTATTAAATGCTCGGAGAACGATATTCATGAAAAAAATACGTAAAAAAGTTACGATTCTTCTCTTTCTTCTGTTTTCTGGAATGTTAATTTTAATGTGCACTCATTTAAACACGCAATCTATGGAATTGAATGTGTCAGCGAACGCGGAAAACTGATTTAGATAAATTATACGTAGAATTACGGAAATCTAAGACCGTTTCCATACAAAAGCTTGAGCGTTCATTAGATTTAAGCGAAGATCGAATTAGAAAATTAATAAATACGTTAAAAAAGAATAACCAAATAAAGGGCGCTTGGAGTATAGATAATCGTTATTATATTTCGGAGAACGAAGTCAAACGACGCGTAAAGGCAATCGCTGAATTGAATTTAACTGGTTCCATTGAAGAAATATTGAAAAAAGCAGAACTTCATCCCGAATCGAAGGGCCGCGTTGAAGATATTCTAAAAGCTAAAAAGGAAAAACAAACTAAAAAACCCAATTAATTCCCTGAATAACTCCCAAACTCTTTTTTTTCTTTTGATTGTTGTAAAATCTAACCTTTAAATTTAATAAAGGTCCCCTTGCGATACTCTGCAAACGCAATCTGCAATTCTTCCTCCGTATTCATGACGATTGGACCATACCACGCCACAGGTTCACCAATGGGTTTGCCGGAGAGCAGGAGAAAATGGACTGGTTTGTCCGCGGTGGTGATTTGAACTATGTCGCCCTCTCCGAAAATCACGAGATGTTCATCACTAATCAATCGCTCCTGCTTTAGATCGAAATAACCTTCCCCTTCTATTACGTAGGCAAAGACCGTATGCCCCATCTTCACCTGATGCTTAAATTCCAACTTAGCAGGGATCATTACGTCCAAATACTCGGGATTCGTCACGATATCCTGCACAGGCCCTTTTGTACCGTTCAGTTCCCCACAGATGATTTTCACTTTCACCCCATTCTTCAGAGTAACTTCTGGTATTTGCACTTTTTTCACGCCTCGATAGCGGGGATCCATCCTCTTATGGGAAGCTGGCAGATTAGCCCACAACTGAAATCCCCAGAGCAGCCCATCACCTTTCTGTTTCGGCATTTCCTGATGAATGATTCCACTTCCGGCCGTCATCCACTGACAATCTCCCGCCTGAATAACGCCACCATTGCCTAGGCTATCCCCATGCTCGACCTCTCCATGGAGTATGTATGTAATTGTCTCAATGCCTCGGTGGGGATGCCAAGGGAATCCTGCAAGGTAGTCTGCCGGATTATCGGAATGAAAATCATCGAGTAGTAAAAAGGGATCTAATAATGGCACTTCATAATTCCCAAATGCGCGCTTTAAATGAACTCCTGCGCCTTCCATTGTCGGATTGCTTTTCAATATTCTCTCAATTTTCCGAACTTTCATCTAAAACTCCTATGCTAGTTCAAAACTTCCACTCCTTTTCAATATATTGGAAACAATTGCTGTGAGTAATCATAAAATTAGAAATTATAGAATCCTATTAATCACAAGCTAAAATTTCCCAAATTTTTTATCTAAGGATGGCTTGTCAAACCATGAGTATGGAAAAATTTGCTCCTGATTTGTATAACATGAGTGAATGGGCGCTCCTGCGGCTATTCAGGGTCGTCACGGGCTTAAAATTGGTGTACAATCCTGACTTAAAGAGAATTTCGCTCATTACTCTTGATGATGTCGAAGATGCCATAATCGAAACTATTTCTGATTTGGTGTCTGCTGAATTTGAAATTCAAATCGAGCCTGTGGGCAAGCCTATTGAGTATAGAAATTCTACTCGAGGTCATTTCCTAAATACATCACGTCTTACATCAAAGTTAAAAAAAATTCTCCCGTCTGACAAAGAGACTGCCCTTATGGTCGTCACTAATTACTGGCTCTCCCCTACCCCTTTTTTGCTCTCTCGAATATTGCACACGATTTTCCCGATTTTAGGGATTACCTACCTTCTTGATGGGATTTGTTATGTAACAACCTTAGATGGGCGGCTTACGAAAGAGCTTATCCAGTTTGCTGCAATCCATGAAGTGGGCCACTTACTTGGGTTGCATGGGTATCCGCTCACGTGGCTCCGGAAAAAGAAAAATCGCGAAAAAGAAAAATAAAAGTATTTTTTTACTTGCCAGGACCTAATATTTTCTCGGTTTTTGGTTTATACCATAGTCCTGTTCCCTGTGGAATATGTAATTAGCAGCACCAAGAAAATTTTTTGCGGTCACGAACGACCATAAATATCGAAATAGAGCACAAAGTCATTAGGTTCAAAACATTTTTTTTCTTTTTCTCTTGTTCTTACATTGTAAAAACATGTCTTCAGGAGATTTCGCTCAATGAAAACTAAAACCCAACCTAAACAATTCAAGATAAATCAAGGATTTATGAAGACTCCATGGACCGATAAAGTGGATCGAAACAGCCCATTACCTGAATATCCCCGACCACAACTACGAAGGGAAAAGTGGTTAAACCTTAATGGATTTTGGGAGTATAAGATACAAGAAAAAGATTTGGAAGCTCCAACGGAGTTTGCTGGAAAAATTTCAGTCCCTTTTTGTGTGGAATCCTATTTATCAGGAGTAGGGCGCCCGCTCTATCCGAATGAGAGGATATGGTATCACAGGAAAGTAGTAGTTCCAGAGGAGTGGGGAAATTCAGAGGTAATTTTGCATTTCGGCGCAGTAGATTGGGAAGCTCGTGTTTATATCAATGGTTCAGAATGCGGAACACATCATGGTGGTTATTTACCATTTTCCTTCAACATAACAGAGTTTCTCAAATCGGGTGAATGTGATCTATTAGTATCAGTATGGGATCCTACGGATTCGGAAAATCATCAGCATGGCAAACAAACCTTAAAACCTAGTAGGATATTTTACACGCCTTGTAGCGGGATATGGCAAACAGTATGGGTTGAGCCTGTCCCTAAAAACGGAATTCAATCTCTGAAGATTACCCCCGATATAGATACTAATTCGTTACAGCTCAAGATAGAACAGTATGAGAAAAGCATTAAGAATATGAAAATTAAAGTTACTAGTAGTGCAGCTAACCTTGATTACTCTACCGAGTTAGGTGAAGTCCCGATAACCATAAAGCTTACTAATCCCCATCTATGGACACCGGATGACCCATTTCTGTATGATCTCGTAGTGAGTCTAGCTAGAGGTGAGGAACCTATAGACTCAGTAAGCTCGTACTTTGCCATGCGGAAATTTAGTATAGGGAAAGATCAGCTTGGGATTACAAGACTCTTGCTTAATAATAAGCCAGCTTTCCACCTTGGACCCTTAGATCAAGGATACTGGCCAGATGGGATTTATACCGCACCCACCGATGATGCACTAAAATTTGATATTGAATTTACTAAAAAACTAGGATTTAACATGATTCGGAAACATATTAAAGTTGAACCCGCGAGGTGGTATTACCACTGTGATAAACTCGGTGTCATCGTATGGCAGGATATGATATCAGGGGGCAAAACGGGATTAACTCCAAAGTACCTATTAAAGGTGATCTTAAAAGGATATTACACAAGTAAGGACACTACACCCAAACAGTATAAGCGAACAGGCCGCATTAATCCAAAAATACGGACCGAATTTGAGTCTGAATTAAAGGAAATGATCGATCATCTCCATAACATTCCATGTATCGGAGTTTGGGTTACGTTTAATGAGGGATGGGGACAGTATGATTCAGATAGAATTACAACTTGGTTAAAGCGATACGACCCCTCACGCATCGTGGATGGTACCAGCGGTTTCGATCTAACAAAGACGGGGGATATCCGATCTTGGCATATATATATCAGAAAATTGAAATTCTTTGAGAAAGCATCCGATTTTTCCGATTATGCCATCGCCATAAGTGAGTGTGGGGGGTATAAGCTGAAAATCCCTGAGCATGTTTGGGATGAAAAAAAGGCACATGGTTATGGTAAGGCAAAAAACAAGGAGAACTTAACAGAAAAATATGGAAAATTGATCCTCCAGGAAGCCCTTCCGTTGGTTGAAAAAGGATTGAATGCTTTAGTCTATACTCAACTAACGGATGTGGAGACTGAAGTGAATGGCCTTATAACTTTTGATAGAATGATAGAAAAAGTGAATATTAATCCCGTAAATGAAGTCAATTTAAGCTTAATTCAAAAAATGAACGAGTTAACCAAAAAAATAGATTAATTGAATGAAAATAGCATAAGAACCTTTGGAAAAAATGTAGAAAAAAAAGAAATAGAAAGAAATAAGAAGTTATCGCGCTAGGATGCCCGGGGCGACCTTGCTGTTCATCTCTTTGATGGTTTCAATGGCCTCTTTCATGATCCGGTCGATGACTTCTTTGCAGGACGGGAGATCGTTGATTAAGGCGACGGTTTGACCTAGGAGAACCGCACCATTCTCGATGTCACCTTTATAGACGAGATCGTATCGCATCATATCATCTCTGAACCGTTCTGACTGGTCTTGCACGTTCCCCATAGTCTTTTCCTGTTTAATGCGTTCTTCTCTGCTCATGCGGAGCGGGTGTGACAAGGCGTACTTATTTTTCATAAGTCTGATGGGCCCAAAGGCTCCATCGCACATCATCGTGCTCGTATCATCAAGGGCTGGAATAGCACTCTTCCACTTCTCGTGGAAATCGCCGTCACTCGTCGCAATGAATCGCGATCCCATCTGGATCCCATCGCCCCCAAGTGCCAAGGCAGCGGCTAGCGACCGCCCGACCACCATTCCGCCTCCAACGATTATCAACTTATCAGGGTATTTTTCGCGGACTTCGGGGATGAGAACGGAGGTAGTGACTTGTTCGTAACTCTGATGCCCTCCTCCTTCGTATCCAACGGCAACTACGCCATCACAACCAGATTTGAAGGTGTGATCGACGAGTCTGAGTGAGGGGGACACGTGGAGATGGAGAATATCAGGACCTCGCTTTTTGATGAGTTGATTAGCTGACGCTGGATTTCCTGCTGAGGTAACTATCAATTTAATGTGCTCTTTCAATTTCGGATTCTTATCCCTCGCCTTACAAACTGTCCTAATTACGGAAGGTGCATCTACCTGAATCCGGGCAACGCGAATATTGCATCCAAAGGCCGTTCCCTCATCTGCATGTTCTGCAATGTAGTCTAAGTCAAACTTCATCTTCTCTACAGCTGAGATATTCCGCGCATTGGGGGCGTCCGAGATGAGATGCGTCTCTGGGTCGACCTTAGAGAGGATTCCCCAGTGGCTGGTTAGCCCGACACCGCCTGCATTGGCAACCTGTACGGCAGTTTTATAGGTCGAAAAAGGGCCCATCCCTGCCAGCATGATCGGATATTTACACCCTAACGCTTCTGTCATTCTTGTTTTGAGCATTTTAAAATACCTTCTTCTTAACTTTGTTAAATATATTAATTCGAAAATATCTATGAAACATTACTTCTTTTTTTTTTAAAATTTTAGGTTAATTGTCAAACTTTAAATATAAAATCCATAATTTTGAGAATTCGCGAAGGTTTTATAATAGTGCCCAATTTTATGAATAATTGAAAACTTGAGATTGGAGTTAATTAGTTGAAATTTAAAGAGATATTGGAAGAAAACGAAGAGGGAGGGCATACTATATATGGTTCATCTTTACTTGGTAGTATTTCAGAGGGAAATACTAAAGAAGAAGCTATTACAAATATAAAAGAAGCAATTCAAATAAATTGAATCTTCTTTATTGAGAGAAGGTAACTGATATATTAAGAGATATTAATTAAAAATGAGGGATAAAGACATGACAACGATAGTGAAAACTCAATCAGGCAAGATAAAAGGATATACGAGTAAGGGGTTGCAGATATTTAAAGGCATTCCGTATGCCGCTCCCCCCATAGGTCCATTACGTTTTTCTCCACCCGCCCCAAAAGACCCTTGGGATGGGGTGCTTGATGCTACGAAATTCGGACCTTATGCATCTCAAGGATATTCAGTACTGCAGGACCTTTTAGGTAGAGCAACTAATCAAAGTGAAGCTGATTGCTTAACATTGAATGTTTGGACGCCCGCAATAGATGATGCCAAACGACCTGTAATGGTATGGATACATGGAGGGGCTTTTGTAAGTGGAGGTGCGGCTATGTCGGTTTATGATGGTTCGGCGTTGGCTAACCGTGGTAATATAGTGGTCGTTACACTCAATTACCGATTGGGGGCCTTGGGGTTTGCATATATCCCAGGTGAAACTGCCAATGTTGGGCTGTTTGACCAAATAGCAGTACTGAAATGGGTAAAAAATAATATTGAGGCATTTGGCGGGAATCCAGAGAATGTCACTATTTTTGGTGAATCGGCTGGGGGGATGAGTATAGTTTGTTTGCTTGCCATGCCCGCAGCGAAGGGACTTTTCCACCATGCGATAGTTCAGAGTGGCCCAATATCGTTCGATCCAAAAATGGGTAAGAAATATACGGACCGACTAATGAACGAGCTGGGGATTGAGGTGGGGGATATTAAAGCGTTGCGTGAAGTTCCTGTGAAGAAAATTATCAAAGTACAAACTAAAATAACTCTCAGTGTAAAATTTACCGAGTTTCTTCAATTTTCGCCAAGGATCGATGGTGATACTTTACCTGACCCGTTAGAAGCAGTACGTGCCGGATCTGCGAGTGATATCGACTTAATCGTGGGAACGAATTTGGATGAAATGAAGCTCTACAGTATTATAGACCCTCGAGCAAGAAATGCAACCACTGAGGGATTGTATAAAATAATGAATAGCATTATGCATTTTTTTGGTCAAGATGACGCCAAAACCAAACAGATACTTAAAATATACAAAGATGCGAGGGAAGACCAGTACTCTACCGCGCCTAATGAGATACTGTATGTGATTGGTACTGATCTTATATTTCGTGTTCCAGCGACTCGCTTAGCAGAGGTACAACGCATCCATCAATCCAACACATACAATTATTTATTTACTTGGCCGTCGCCGGCATTCAAAGGCCGATTAGGTTCTTGTCATGCTGTTGAAATAGCCTTTGTTTTTGGAACTCTTGATACTCCGTTCATGCCTGAGATGTGTGGGAAAGGGCCTGTGGTGAATGAAATCAGTGAAAAAATGATGGATACATGGATTGCGTTTGCTCGATCTGGGAATCCAAACCATGGTAGTATTCCAAAATGGCCACCCTATGACGCTGAGAAAAGATCAACTATGCTGCTGGGTAGCGAGCTTAAGTTGGTAAATGCAATCTTTGAGAAAGAGCGTAAAGCATGGGATGGTATTATTTAATTTAGTGGAAAGCAGTCAATCGGCCGCTTTCTGCTTTCTAATTAAATTTTTTCACTTTATTTAATTTTTTATTAATTGTCCAACTTCAAATTCCGATTTTCTACTTTTCGAGAATTCGCGAAGCTTTTATAATGATGGATTATGTTTATTGAGTGAAGACGTATGGCATATCGTGACATTCCCCATTATACTCAACTAACGAACACATGTGGCTTATCTGCATTGTTGATGATTGCGAGACCTGAAGGGAATTCTTTAGAACTCTTGATGAAAGATATTGCCACAAAAATGCGTGTGGACCCATATTACGAGGGTCCTTTCGGCTGGCAAAATGCGGCAGCCTATTTATTGATGAAATTTTGCTTCAATCGTAGTTTAACTTATCATTTACGAAAGAACTTTCAAGATGATTACAATTACTTTAAAATGATACTCCTCCATCAATTAGAAGAACGTATGAATGTTTTTCAGGAACTTCAGGAAAAACAAAAAGTTATTGATATGCGATTTTTCCTCAAGAAAGGTATTGTTCGGAAGACCGCTTTGTATGAATATCTTTTCGAAATGAAAACGAATTTAGAATTAAAAATGTTGGCCTTTTTTTATGGTGGGACACAAATAATCTTTCCCAGCGAGGATGGGACGGGTTGTATCTTTTTAGATGGCAAAGATAACAAAACCAAATTGAAAACGCTCTATCAGCATGTAACTGAGGGGATCATCATCGGGCTGGGCTACCACTGGCTTGCGGTTCAAGGCATGGAACAAGTGAATAGAAATCACTATCAGTTCCTCATTCACGATCCGAAAGGCCAGAAGCGAACTGTCTCCTCTGAGAAAATAGAGCGAAATTTCCGATTTTATGCTTTTCAGTTTGATGCAGAAAAACGAAAAAAGATGGATATAATTGTTCGACGGGCTCTTAAATTACCAAAAAGAAGAATCTAAGAATGAAATTATCTCGCATCACGGTTGAATCGTAATAGTAAAAATTATGGTAAGCCTCTTTTATAAAGGGTGGTTTCTATTAAAGAGAACATTTAATAACTCCTTCCAGATTAGCTACAAGCAATGTCAAAAAAACAGGTTTTGATTCTAGTTTTTATTAGCTTGTTGATTGTTTGTAATTCTATTCTCTTTATTATGGCCCAGCGGTTGTTCCCCGCACACGGGGGATTTACTCGCTATATTTTATTCATTCATCCTGATGAAGGGGAAAATACAGGAGGATATTTCATAATTATCGACGAGTTGGCCTCTGATTCCCAAGAATATGATATCGAATGGGTCTTGCATGGAAGGGGCACTCTAAACATCAGCAATAACATGCAATCCCTTAAATACTCGACGCAAAGTTATCTTTCGAATGATAATATTTCCCTAAATGTTTCCTTCTTAACTCCAATTCAGCAAATCACCACACATGAAGGGCTTTTTTCCCCTGCGTATCGTTATGAAGGCGCAGATAAAACGACAACTTATTTTAAAGCAAGGTATTCTGGGAGCTCGAACCCGTTAATGGGGACTGTTCTCTATCCGAACAATGAGTCCGATATTTCAATCGACATTCCCCAAATTTCGCCCGTGGATAGCACCCAGGTAGGGCAAATCGGCACATTAGATTTAATTTACTATCAACCTTCCCAACAACTTCGAAGCTTCGTAACGCCTAATGCCATTGTAACCGATTCTAGGGCTTTCTTTATTCATAAAAACGCAAGTGATTCTCTGAAATATTTTTTTGTCCAAGATTCTACAAGATTATCCTTTGCAGGGCAGAGTTATTTTACCAGCTCCACCCCCGTGAAATACCTTTTAGTAACATATGCAAATGCCTCGAATGAAATTACCGGTTACATGAATATAGAAGAATCGGTAACCGGATCAATTACCATTCACGTGCCCTTTACAGTTGCAAGCTTGATAGTAGATGAAGTCAGTCAATCCTTTACGCCATCTGGTTCCTCAATCACCTTTAACCTAAAGAATGGACCTTTCATTATCAGTAACACCTCCTTAAGTGGGGAAATCATGCATCCTGAACAGAATCCCCTCCAAACGCCTAAAAGTTATGATTCATTTCCATCAAAAGCGACATGGGAATTTAATCTTTCCAAGATCACAAATTTGGCACACCCATACGTGCTCTTCAATGACACTGAATTGGATGCGCTTCGACAGAAAATTAACCAATCTATCGATCCTTGGAAAGACTGGTATGATACATATACCTCCGATGTGGATACCCTCAAGAATATAAATATTGATACCTTGGCTGAAGATGAGCGGTGGGTACCCACCCACAAACTTACAATAAAATTTGCTATCGATGGTGGTCAGGATTATTTAAACAAACTAACTGAACTTCTATTGGATATGCCCAACATAGCAGACGACTACACACAGGATCTTAAACGCGCCGACGCGGTTCGCGCCTATTCTTTTGCCTTTGATGTAATTTATAATAATCTCACTGCATATAATCGTTCATTAATCGCTACTTCTCTTCATGAACACGCACTCCCTTTATCAATATTGGAATTATATTCAGATAATAATCATCGTTGTAGGGATGCTGGAGGGCTAGGTTTAGCCGGATTGGTTTTGAAGAAAAAAGAATTCATTGATATCTCAACGGAAGCCCTTTTAATCTATCTCTATGAAAAAGTCAGACCCGATGGGGGATCTTACGAGGGGCAGAGTTACGGTGCCTCCTCCTTTTATGATTCAATAGAGTTCTTATTTGCCTTAAAGCGTTTTAGTGAATTTAATATTTTCGATAATTCGAGATATCTCAACATGCTGGATTTTATGGCTCAATGTCTTAGCCCACTTGCTTTACCACCGTTATTCGAGGATTGTGTTGCCGATGGACGAACTAACGACATATTATTGATGTCCGCGGCTCAAATAGATGATATGAATAAAGCTAAAGAATATCAGTGGCTCTGGGAATCCCGTCAGAATAATTCGGACCTCTCGGGATTAGACACGTATACATATCTCTTAGATTATGGAGTTCATCTTCAATTAATTGCCTGTTACGATGTGGCCACTAAATTAAATACAACACGTCCCAACTACACGAGTAATGTTTATGGGGATTCTGGTATGGTCTTCCTTAGATCAGATTATTCCCAAGATGCTTTATTTCTCTCACTTTCTTGTAAACATTTTCCACAAAGCCATCCCCACTATGATGAGAATTCCTTTGAATTGTGGGCCTATGGCGCCTGGCTGATTCACAATCCTGGGTATCCCGGTTGGGGCAAAACTGGCCACGATTACGTCATTAGCACCGAAGCTGCCAACACGCTCCTAATAAATTATGAGGAGCAATTAGCTGAAAAAGCAAGCGGCTTAAAATCATCAATTCTCTCCCCATATTTCGAAATAATTGAGGCAGATGCCACCCGTGCCTATAATTCCCCCGGATCTATGGCTGAATCTCTTCATCCCTATATCTTGATGATTATCACCTTCGCTCTTCTCGGAGCTAGCGCTTTCTTGTATCTTCATGCGCGGTATTCCATCCAAAAACGACTTGCAAGTAATCAAGCTCAACAAGATCCATCCAAATTAAAACTTAATCCAGCAAAAAATAAGGGGGAACAAGCCAAGGAATATGCCTATTTACATTTTCTGAGAGATGCGTTCATATCACCCATATCACTTCAAAAACGTATTCTTCTTGAAGATCAGAAAGACAATGTAAAACGGTTCAAATTATTGGTCGGTGGAATTATCCTCTTAATTTTGTTCTTTTTTGTGTTTAATCTCGTGAAGATCTTCAATTTTCACATAGGAGAAGTAATTCTAACATGGCAGTTACCGTTTACCACAACAAATGTCTATCTTTTAGAAGTAGGGCTTTTTGTTATAATATTGCTGCTAACCCTTTTCGCTTATTACACCTTTATCAGGTTATTCGCTAGAGTCTGTAACACCCTCTGCTCTGATTGTGATTCCCAATTTGGGGATTCTCGGATCCAACTTAGGGCATCGTACTCTGTTAGCTTGGCTTGGCAACTCCCTGTATTCGGATTTGCGTCCCTCCTCATAGGCCTTACCGTCCTACAAAGTCTAGGATCCTTCTTTCGCACCTTATTTCAAAGCGTCGGTGGCACTGGAGAAGTAGTTAATTATCTTTTCACAATATTGAATGAAGCAATCCTCGTTCTTCTTTTCATTTCCCTTTTTGCAATACTCTTTTTCATCATCACTATGCGATCGACGGGATATGCCATTTCCTTGAAATCTGAATCGCGAATCACGACTTGGAACGGAAATAAACTTGCTATTGCATCTAATTTTATCATCCTTAGCATTCTTTTCATGCTCTTTCTAGCGGTCTTCTTTTCCTTAAGCTATTTCATCTCCACGCTAGGAATGGAAGCATTGACTGGGGGGTAACTTCGTTCGCCCTATAACATTTATTAAGAACTCATGCTAGTACTGATTGATGGCGTATCATAAAATTCCCCTCTACAGACAAATCTCAAATACCTCTGGTCTTTCTGCGGTATTGATGGTTGCGAAACCCGAAGGAAGCTCTTTAGAGCTTCTATTGAACGATATTGTCAAGCGCATTGGTGAACTTAAGATATGGAATACCCCGGGCGCAGGGGATCTCAAATCTTGGCTCGCCACGGGAATGAAATGGGAGAATCAAGCCTTGTTCTGGCAAGTAGCCTCCGCCTATTTATTAATGAAATGTTCGTTCAATCGCAGTTTAGGTCATTATCTACGACGGAACTTTCAAAGTGAATATAGATCTCTTAAAAAATTACACTATCAGCAACTGGAAAAACGTATGACTGCTTTTTTAAGCAAAGAGAACAAAAAGGCAGCTTTAGATATCTTTATTTTTCTCAATAAAGGTATTGTTCGGAAAACTGTTCTTTCCGAATATCTCTCAGAAATGAAAACTCCCCTTGAACTGAAAATTTTAGCTTTTCTCTTCGGAGGGACGCAACAACCTGAATCTCTCTCTTTAACCGGTGTAGATAATACCAAAACGATACAAACTCTGATTCAAAACGTCCCTCAGGGGATTATTTGCGATTTAGGGAACTATTGGGTCGCCGTTCAAGGAATTGAACATGTTCGAAAGGAAAGCTATAACTTCATTATTCACGATCCAAAAGGCATGAAACGCCCTATTACATCTGATAGAATACCAACGAAGGCTCGCTTTTATTGTTTCCAATTTGAACCGGTGAAACGCAAAGAGATGGATCCCATAGTTCGACGGGCACTCAAATTACCCACCAGAAAAAAATAAAAGGTCCATCTTTTTCGCCTGAATTCTAGGCGACTCTTCTTTCTTTCCCTTCCCAATGTTTCTTGCGTAAATCTTTTTTCAATATCTTACCTTGTGCGCTTTTTGGAAGTGAGCGTTTGAATCCAATGCTTTTAGGCGCTTTAAATCGGGCAATTTGATCTTTCACATGAGCAATTAACTCTTCCTCTGTTATATCTCTGCCTTTTTTGTAGCCGCGTTTTAATACAACGATCGCATGTACTGCTTCGCCCCATCGTTCATCAGGAATACCTATAACCGCACATTCCAGCACTGCAGGATGCGTGTATAGGGCATCTTCGACTTCTTTTGTATAGATATTTTCTCCGCCCGAGATAATCATGTCTTTTCTTCGATCAACGACGTAAATATAGCCATCTTCATCCATACGCCCCATATCCCCCGTATACAGCCAGTCATCCTTAATTGTTTGTGCAGTTTTCTCGGGCTGATTCCAATAGCCAATCATTGTCCCGGGGCCTTTAGCAATGATTTCTCCAATTTCCCCTAATTTAACATCTTTTCCATCAACATCCATGATGCGAACATCTGTTCCAACTAATGCTCTACCAGCTGCTGCTAATAAATACTCATTTCCAGGCATTAATGCTTTTTTATGATCTTCTGGGTCTAAGACAGCTATTGTCGGACTATATTCAGTTTGGCCAAAATACTGAAATACATCTGCATTTGGAAAAGTTTCCAATAAGTGTCGGAGGACCACAGGAGCGATTGGTGAAGCCCCGTAGGCAACCACTTTTATTTTTGGAAAATAATCTCTATAGGCTTCTATTTCAGGCGCATTTAATAATAAATTGATCATGGTTGGGACTAATCCGAAACCTATACACTTGTATTTAACAAGATTTTCTAAAAAATCGGAGATCACAAACTGATCCCTTATAACAGCACAATATGCAAAGAGTACATTTTGCATTGCACTTATATTTGCTGCTGCATGGAAATAAGGCAGGGCTATTAGATAAACTTTTTTATCTGCCTCTTCTTTATATGATGCCAATGATGCACTTGCGATCGAATTTTGAAGTAAACTATAATGACTTAGCATTACTCCTTTTGGCATTCCAGTTGTTCCCCCGGTATACATGATGTAAGCCATATCTCGGTCGGAAATTGGCTCTGAGGGTATGGGTTCTTCTTTGGAATAGTTCTTAATTAAATCATCAAAGTTGATGTAATCTGAGGGAACTCCACTCCCATCTTGATCATACACTACAATTTTTTCGAGCTTTTTGCATTCAGCTTTTAAAAAATCAATGATATACAGCAAATTATTACTTATAATTAAAACCTTAGCCCCACAATCATTTAAAATATAGGCCATTTCTTTTTTATTTATCATATAATTGATTGGAACCACGGTCGCAATTTTCGTGATACTGTAATATGAAATTAAAATGGCATCGGAATTGTACAATAAAAGTGCAACTCTATCCTCTTTCTTTACGCCCATTTCTTGCAGGGCATGTGCTAAAGAATTAGCAACCTCGTTTATTTGTTGCCAGGTATAAACTCTGTCCTTAAAAATTAAAGCAGTTCTCTTTTTAAGATGTGGTTGCCTTCCACATCGTGTAACACAATCCCCTATCAACATAATTATTCACCTTACACAATTATTTTAAATTAGAAGTAGTATCTTTTATAAAAAGTTAACATAAAAATTATTAATCTATGGTGTTATAAAAATGACCAAACGATTCAGTTGTACTCGGTGTGGGTGGGAAGGTGATGAGGTGGTCATAATTAACGTATGTCCCGACTGTGGAACAGGCCACAGCCCGCTTTGGCGTCTTATGAAAAAGGTAAATGATGTGGAGTGTCCCAATTGCTCATGGAGATCAACCCCTGATAGCGCGAAAAAAGAACCTGAATGCCCAAAATGTGGAGATGAATATCTCATAACCATCGATTCTCCCTAGAAAAAATAGTGAATTATATTAATAATCAAGATTTTAATAATCCAAAAAAATTACATTTTGTAATAGAATTTTGTGGTGAAATAGACGGCTTCCAAGAAAGATGCTCGGGTGGGGATTGCGAAGATCCAAAACCAAATTAAAAGCCTTGAAAGCGAAAAGAAAAAAGATTATGAAGCAATTGTGGATACATATATTGCACTTGCGATGGCAATAAGGGAGGCGGAAGATTGGTTAAAGGCAGAAGAGGCTGCCGAAACCGCAATTAAAATCGCCAAGAAGATTAAAGATAAATTTATTAGGAATATCAAGTACGCCGAGGCGAATGAGGCAATTGGGAGCATTTATGAAATTGTTGAAGAATATTCGAAAGCAATTAAATTTCTGGATGAATCTTTAGATGAATTGGAGGAAAATTTAACTGCCTTGATTAAGGAGAAAACCAAGCTCGCTCCGGAAGATATCGTAAGATATTCAACATTGACCAAATCATTATATGTTGATTATTTAAAACGAAAAATAGAAATTTTATTAGAATCAAAGGATGAGAAAAAAGCAAGAGAGTGCATAATAAAACCCTTTGAAAAATATTTCAAGACGAAAGATCCGAAATATTTCGAGAATTTGGCGTTTTTGGCAGATATTAATATATTTTTAGCTGACCGTTTAAAGGATACTGAAGGTTTAGTAAGCGGTATTGCGGAATTAACATTATTGAATTTTTTTGCCAAAAAATTTTCAGATGATGAGAAATATTGGAGTAATAAATTGCACCGTGATATTAGAGAGAAATGCAAAAGACTTGTAGAGGTTCTCAATATCCCAATTGATGAGCAGATTTTGGGGAAAGAAACTCTAAATATTTTAAAGCTAATAGAATTAGAAACGAAAGATCACATGTATATTGATAAAATACTTGAATTGAAGAAAAGTGATGATTATAAGAAAAATATTGAGGAATTAATCGAAATAATTGAAGCGATTAAAAATGATGAAGCAGCCTCCATAGTGCTGAGTTTGGCTGAAAATGAGTTAATCATGTCATTAGCCCAGCAAAACGAGTATCATGAAGCTTTTGAAAAAGCAAAAGAGATTTCAAAGGGAATAAAACGAATTAAGAATAAAATTGTTAAAAACTTCATGTTGGGCGAGGTACAATTGAATTTATTCAGGGTTAATATAAAGCGCCAAGATTATAAACAAGCTGAGAAAGAAGCAAAAAAAGCAATTGAATTCTATGAAGATAATATAAATACCATCGTCCATGCGTGCTTCACTATATTAGAATTAGCAAGTTGTTACATGATCCAAGGACGTTTTGATAAGGCAGAATCATTACTTGAACGCCCGATCGAAATTTCCGGACAAATTGGGTCTTCAGAGTTTTTGGCGCGGTTATACGAATTATTAGGTGGTATTAAATTAAAATTAGACAATTATCATGCTGCCGCTATGGATTTCGGGGCAAGTGCCCTTTTTTACTTGATTTCTGATGATTCGACAAAATATCAAGAGTTTTTAACACTTGCCGTTAATTTGTATAATGAATATTTAAAATCTAAAGGATTCTCAGGAGTGAAATTTGACTGAGGTGAGTTGATGCCAGAGAAATTTGAAATTAAGTTGGATAAAAAAGAAGTTAAAAATACTATAAGCGATATTGCGCAATCGGAATACTACAGTAGGATTGCTGCCCAAGTAAAAAAGTTGAGAAGCGGACAAATGGACCAAGCATTTAAGGGAAACTATGAGAAATGGAAGAATCTCTTTCACACTTCTGCTCTCGACAGTTATGATACGTTAATTCTCTCTATTTTACGTGAAAATTATCAGGAATATCAACAATATATCGATCCTATTAAAAAATTAATAGGTTTTCATAAACTAAATATTAAAAAATCTCTCCAGACCGAGGAAAAATAACTCGAATAAAGAAAACTGAGGTGTTTAAATTATGGGAAAAACTATTTCAGTGCACTCATTTCGTGGAGGTACAGGAAAATCTAACATCACCGCCAATCTTGCGACTTACTGTGCAATGCAAGGGGCAAGGGTAGGGGTGATTGATACAGATATCCAATCGCCAGGAGTACACGTAATATTTGGATTAGGAAATAAAAAATTAAAATACACATTGAACGACTTTCTATTCAAGAAATGTGATATTGATGCTGTTGCCGTTGATCTCTCGAAGCCTTTGAAAATATCAGACGGGAAACTTTTTGTATTCCCTGCAGCTTTAGACGCTAATGAAATCACGAAGGTCCTGAGAGAAGGGTATGAAGTTACAACTATGAGTGAGGGCTTCAGTGAAATAATGGGTGTAAAAAAATTGGATTATTTATTCATAGATACTCACCCTGGATTGAACGAGGAGACTTTTCTATCTATTGCCTTATCGGACATTTTATTTGTCATCTTGCGACCAGATGAGCAAGATTATTTAGGGACAGCAGTGACTCTCGAGATTTCCAAAAAATTTGAAATTCCTAAGATTTACTTGATTGGAAACAAATTGCTTCCCAAATATAAAGCAAAAGAAGTGGAAAAGAAACTCTCAAAGACTTTCCATGTACCTGTGGCTGGTATTTTCTATTTCTCTGAGGACTTTGCAGACGCAGCCAGTAAGGATGTCTTTATTGTGAATCATCCTGACCATATGTTTACCAATGTAATCAAAGAAATCTATGGTCATCTAATAGAAGATTAAAGGATTGGAAGTCACTGAATGACCGATTTGACGAAAAAAGTAGAAGAAATTCGCAATTTTTTTGAACCTTCGAACGGGATCGCAGTTATTGGGGCTTCTAACAAAAAAGGAAAAGTAGGAAATGCAATAATAACAAACTTGACCCAAGGAAGTGTAAAAAAAGCAGGCGTTGGAAAAGCAGGATTGTTCAAGAAAGGAGGAACCGTGAAAGGATTTGATGGGGATATTTACCCGGTCAATGCCCGAGTGAAACCAGGCGATGAAATTGGCGGCCTACCTGCATACAAATCTATCCTCGATATTCCTGAAGATTTCGATAATGCCATTATTGCTGTCCCCGCAAAATTTGTTCCTGCTGTGATGAAAGATTGTGCGCAAAAAAATGTGAAATCATTGGTCATAATAACGGCTGGATTTTCAGAATTTGATGAAGAGGGCAAAAAGTTAGAGGAAAAAATCCTAGAAATTGCACGCCAAAATAACATGCGAATAATTGGTCCAAATTGTCTTGGAATTATTCGTACCTTTAATAACTTAAATGCATCTTTTTCAGATTTAATGCCCCCAAGGGGACCTATCTCGTTTATCTCTCAATCTGGAGCGTTATGCACCGCTGTCATTAACTATTCATTTGATGAACGAATTGGATTTGCCAATTTTGTCAGTATCGGAAATAAAAGTGACATCGACGACGCGGATCTTATGGAGTATTTCGCGGATGATCCCCGGACCAAAGTTATTGCGATTTACATTGAATCCGTAACAAATGGGAAGAAATTCCGCGATACTATAGAAAATATCATCGAACGGGTGCCCATTGTGGTAGCGAAATCTGGACGCACCGCCGCTGGAGCCCAAGCGGCTTCCTCGCACACAGGGTCCATCGCGGGCGCTGACACTGTTTATGACGCGGTTTTTGCACAATACGGCGTCTATCGGGCCACTTCGATGAATGAGCTCTTCTACTGTGCGAAAGCCTTGGGCTATCAACCTCCAGCTAAGACTGATCGAGTTGCTATTTTAACAAATGCAGGTGGCCCTGGCGTAATGGCTGCTGATGATGTGTTTACTCAAGGATTGACCATTGCATCCTTGGAAAAGAAGACTTTCGATGCGTTAAATGGGGACTTGCCTGCTGCTTGGAGTCGCAGAAATCCTGTTGATATCTTAGGAGACGCACTTGCGGATCGTTATGAGCTTGCCTTGAATTTACTCGTTGAAGACAAGAATAATGATTCCATCATCGTCATTTTATGCCCAACCGCTATGGTGGAGCCCCTCAAGACCGCTAAAATGGTCATAGATATTATGAAAGATAGCGATAAACCGGTCGCTGCCTGCTGGCTTGGTTTAGAAAGCCGCATGTCGAGTTTCATGTTGGATGATGCGGGAATACCTGAGGTGAGCTTCCCTGATCGTGCCGTAAAAGCGATAAAATCTTTAGTCCATAGAGGACGGTTTCTTAAAAACAAAGGTTTGCTATAAAAGAGGTGAAAAAGATGGAAACTGGAGGCGATCATACTCAATCTCTACTGAAAGAATTCCAAAGTATTGAGGACAATTTCAAAATCGTTCAAGATAGCATCAATAATATTAAGATTTTAATAGAATCACTACTCTTAAAAAAAGAACAACCAAAAAAGAAATTAGCTAACATTGGTATCGCAGATCTTATCGAACTCCCAGAAGAATTACGAAAAACAGTCATCGCAGTGATGAAATCGGGTATTGGAACACTTGAAAAAATAATAACGAGGACAAACCGAGAAAAAAATTTAGAGAAAGGTTATCTCGAAGCTCTTGTCGCAATGGACTACCTCAAAAAAGAAACCTCAGACAAGGATGGCAGTATTATCTATCGATTAGGTATGGGAAAGCGTAAATCGAAAGTATCTGACGATATCTGGAAAATTCTCATAAAAGATTCCGCGGATATGGTCTCATTTATCTGTAAAATGGAGATCGAAAAAGCTCAATTGAAAATCTACGATGTCGATGAAATGTTACAGATGGCGCCGCAAGCCGAATCCGATCTAAACAAAATAAAAACTGAAATCAATCGATATATTACGGCTTTAGAAGAAATAATGGTGAAATATTAATATTACTAGAAAGATAATCCTGATAATTCCCCCCTCATCTCTCGTTAAATTCTACTCGTCGATATTTATTAATCAAAAATATCTTTTTCTTAAAAAGGGTTATTTTTTTAAAGGGTTATAGCTAAATTCATCCTCAAGAATTTATAAATTGGAGTTAAGAATAATGCCAATAGAGGGCGTAAGACCGACCAAAGTTTGGGCTTATTTCAAGGAGAAAGGAATCCGCGTAAGTGGTGAAGCAAAACCGAAAATAATGGAATTATTAAATCAAACCCTAGCTGGTGAATTGGATAAGATCATCGATAAATTACCGAAATTTTCAAAAGGACAAAAGAAGGGCGAAATTAAGCGAAAGACGATAAAAGCCGAGGACTTATAATAATCTACTTTATTTTTTTTGTGTAATTGTAGATACCTCACTTATTAATTACCGCAGTTTAGATAAAATTAAATGACTTTGCGAATATTTTCTTGCCATTCCATAATCTTCTTTGAAATTTCTTCTTTTTCTTGTTTCTTCAATTCAGTTTGGACTGGATATCTCTCTAATCGCTCAATTAGAACAGATACTTCATAAAAGATACTATTCCATGAAAAAAGTTCGGAAATTTTTTCTTTAATCTGATTTAAATCAGTTATAATTATTTTTGGATTAATAGCTTCAAGTCTTTTTTGAAGGGTTTCAAACATAGTTAGAATGACATTTTCTTCAAGCCTTGCAGGTGATTCCTTCTCAACGGATATCGGATGTTTATTTAAGTAGGTATCTAAATTGGTATGATAATCGGAGAGATTTTTATTAGTTATCTCGATTAATTCATCTAATTCGACAAAGGCACTGCAAACGAGCATGATTAGTTGGTGGATTTTCAAAAAAAGAATTTTTTTTCCATTTTGAAGCTTAAAAAATTCGCCAAAGTTAATTGATTCAATCCTATATCGTACTAAATTTTGTACAGCTAACAACTCTGTTTCAGACCACTGCCGGTCTCGATAGAGGATTTCTCCTCTGGTGGTAACTAACGCCATTATGAGCGGTGATTGTAATTTACTCTTTAATTCTTTTGTAATAGTCCTAGCGATTTGCTTAATATCATCATCACGACTATAACCTTGAAATGAATTCCCGCTAAATGATAAATGTTGAAATTGAGAACAAAATTCCCAATTAAGTGAGCCTAAGCAATAATATTGAACATTTCCACGCATCTGCCTTGTTTCAACAACACATTCTTCGTAATACGGACACCGCTCAAGCATGGTGAAATTTAACCTCCAATTATAACAAGAAATCACCTCATTAAAAAAGGTACTGATCAAAAGCATTCAACTATTTTAGCGCTAAATTGTGAGATTTTGCTCAGAAATAGTGAAATCCTTCTAATTGAAAAGTAATAAACTATAAATAATAATATTTACTTCAGATTATTAATGAATAATTTATTTGTTCACTTAGGGATGAACGAATAATTTCTTATTAAAATTGAGATGATTATTTGTCAGTCGGACTCAATGCGTTGCAATGTCCTCGATGTGGGACGGACAGAGTTATTTTTTACATTAAAGCAGGTGGGATTTACGGAATATTTAAATCAATTTGCCCTAACTGTCGCTCAAGAAGATCATTCAGGCTTCCAATGGAAAGTCGGGATAATTGGATTGGGCACGTCACCGAACAAATCTATCGATGCGCCCGGTGCGGTCAGCCTATTAGAGATCCGGTAAGAATTAGTAGGACTGGACGTTGGATTGTCCTTTTTCTCGAATGCCCCACTCATGGCTTAAAAGAAGCAAAAAGACATATCCTTGATACAATTTACCCAGCTATCGAAAGTATCCATCAAAATCCGATGAATGCTGTGAGACCACCAGCCGTACTTACTGCTCCTAGCATAGGACTTCCCCCACCTCCAAACCAACCAAGTATGTTTACTCGAACTCAACCACCTGGATATCCTCCCCCACCACCTCCTGATGCCTTTAAACCTCCCTCGAGTGCAAGTCCTCCCGGAAAAATTGAATTTTGCCCAGAGTGTGGCTCAAAACTCCAACCGGGCGCTCTCTTCTGTACGGCATGTGGTACTAGCATCGAAGATGATTATGACGAATATTAACCGAATATTAGCTTAAACGGGCACTGGGTCTTATTTTCTTTATCTTTTGGAGAATTAGCTTATTTTTTTTGCAAAAAGACATAAAATTACTTTAAAGATTGAGAAATCTGGGAGAAATCTATCTAAGTAGGAAAAGAAATATCCTGCTTTCTTTAAAGATTTTACCTGAATTCTTTCTTGAAATAAATTTAATAGTGAGTTAGGTGTATATTCACGTAAATGTCCTGCTCCAGGGGTATTAAATCCATAGATATCAGAGAAAATGTTTAAAAATCGCCAGAAAATGGATTTTTGTGGTACCGTTATTATTATGTTTCTTTTTGACACGCGAATTAGTTCCTGCGTAGCGCGCTGGTCATTTAGAATATGCTCAAGTGTTTCTGAACACAAAACCCAATCGAAGGAATTATCTCCAAATTCTAGATTTTCAGCATCCATCACTTGAAATCCACAATCTAAATTCAGGATCTTAGCAATATATCTCGCTTTTCGAACTTTAGTTGGTGAAACATCAACTCCAGTTGCATCAAGTCCTTTTTCAGCCATTTTTCGGACAAAATATCCTAACTCACATCCAACATCAAGGAACGTTTCATTAGGTTTTGTTAATTTTAACCATTTTTCAAGAATTACACGACGACATCCATGCGTTGAGGCGTATCGAAAAACACCTCGATAATATTTATCTACATCATTTGGTTTAAGCTCTCTTCCCTCTTCTTCATAATAAGCAACGATTTCCTGCTTTTTCACTGCCCTCACTAGTGCAAAATCTTTGTAATAGTTAAATGAAAGAAATTTAATTTTCCATACAAAATTCACTATATTTTTACTGAAATTTCATATGAAAATGATGTGATCTTTAATGCCTTATTCCTTTAACAAAATTTTTTTAAATTCACTATGTGACTGTAACTGAAGGAGCTCTAAAAAATTTGTCCAAAAAACCACATGTCAGCAGTAGCATTTTTCTTATTACGATCATGATCCTTCCAGCGATCTTTATTCTTGGTGTTATATTACCCATAATGATTAACAATATCTTAAATTTCTTTTTTGGGGATTGCAGTATTTTTTTCACCATTTTCGGAATCATTTTTCTAGTGTCTTTTTTAATTCCCCCGCCTCCAGGCAAGAAAAGGAGGACTATTTTTTTCGAGTCGATGAAAAGATTCTTTAAAAAATTTCTTAAGCCAAAATTAACCGATGAAATTGTTTTTAAGGATGATATCGTCCATTTCGCAGCAACTGAACATTTAACAGAAAATTCTTCTTCAAAATTTGAATACGTCAACGATGAATTAAAATCTTATAATAATTCAACAATAGCGCACTCCTCACAAGATTCTGAAAATAGAGGCTCGATTTCCAATGTATTATCACAACCTAAAAAACATAAAACTACATCAAAACACCGAATTAATTTCTATCACTCTTTTTCTGATTTAGATCTCACAAATTCATTAAATGAATCTAATTTTGAATTAATATCTAACCTCTTTTTGAAAAAATATTCTCAAAGCACCGCTGCGGAATATGCGCTACTAGGAGGGGATAAAAGGAACGTTCAATTCACAACAGAATTTTCCATAAATCCAAGTAACTATAATAATGGGAGTGAATGGTATGAGTAAAATACGATACTTAATTTATGGTTCAATAATAGTTGGAATATTTGCAATTATTCATTGGATCTTCCCCCGAGACTGGTCTAGATGGCTGCAAAGGGTTGATAATTTACATTTTGAGACTCCGGGATTTAAAATTCTTTTTGGCTTTTGTATAGCGTTTTTCATTGCTTTTGTGCTTCTCTATGGGACCGCTTTTATGGCATCCTTTGGGAAAACATCTTATCCCGAGGGCTCTGACACTTTTACACCCCCCATTTCGGTTATTATACCTGCTCTTAATGAAGAAAATGTCATTGGTAATACATTAGAAACCTTCCATAAATCGAAATATCCCAAAGAAAATCTTGAACTAGTTGTAGTCGCAAGTGGTTCAACTGATAAAACCGTAGAAATCTGTGAGAGTTACCAAGAACATTTAAATATCCAAATAATAACAGACCCTCTCCCAAAAAAGGGAAAACCAGCTGCTTTAAATCTTGGGCTTAAAAACGCCACACATGATTTTTTCTGCGTATATGATGCGGATATTCAAATACAAGATGATACTTTAAAATATTTAGTTCGGCATCTTTATAATCCAGAGGTAGATGTAACTATCGGACCTGTCGCAATCCAAAATTGGAATGTCAATAAATTAACGAAAGCCATTGCAATTGAATTCTCATATATGTCGGGAGCTGGGTTATATTTTGAAATTCGTAATCGGTTGGGACGTAATCTTTGGATTTTCGGGCGAAATTACTGTATTCGTAGAAAAGTAATTGAAGAAGTGGGTGGCTGGAATGAGGATGCTCTTGCTGAGGATATGCATCTTTCGGTTCAATTAGCGATGCTAAAGAAGAAAGTGGTGCATGCGCCCCATGCATTTGCTTCAGAACAAGCTCCCACTGATTGGGAAACCTATAAACATCAAAGACGAAGGTGGGTGGGTGGTTATAAACAAGGATTAGATGCTGCCATGGAACTCGATAAACGTGCTGTACTTCTCCGAAATTTTGGAATGCTACACTTCGGTCATATTAATAATTTTGCTGTTGGGGCGCTAATCACTGCTCTTATTTTTGGATTTATAGTTAGGGACTTCTATGTGATGCTGGTTTGTTTAGTGATATTCTTCTTTACTTTTGGAATGAGTATAAATGGGCTTAGAAAATATGGTTATAGACGGTTTCGCTTACTATTGTATTACTTAGTATTTTTTATTACAAACCTGTACATGTTCATCGTGCAATTCAAAAACCTAAAAGACATAGAATGGGAAAAGACTGAAAAATAGCTCTCTTTGATGATTTAGTATCAAGTAATGTTGGACTGAAAATTATGGGAAAAATTCGATATTTAATATCCGGTTCAATTCTTGTGGGCCTTTTCGCAATTATTCATTGGCTTTTCCCTCGCGACTGGTCTAGATGGCTACAGAGAGTTGATAATTTACTTAACGAGACTCTCGGGTTTAAAATCTTTTTTGGCTTCGGTCTTGTGCTCTTTTTCTCTTTCGTGCTTCTTTACGGCATCAGTTTTATGGCATCTTTCGGTAAAGCTGATTATCCAAAGGGCTCCGAAAATGTTACTCCTCCTATCTCAATACTCATGCCTGCTATCAATGAGGAAAAGATTATCAGAGATACTATTATCTCTTTTATAAATACAAGTTACCCGAAAGATAAACTTGAACTCATTATTATAGCAAGTGGTTCGGAAGACAAAACAGTTGAAATCTGTCGTGAATACCAAGATCGGTTAAACATGAAAGTCCTAACTGATCCCCTTCCCAAAAAAGGGAAACCAGCGGCTTTAAATTTCGGACTCAAACATACTTCTCACGATATTATTTGCGTTTATGATGCTGATACCCACTTATATGAAAATACACTGCAATATCTGGTTCGTCATTTCCATGATTCGGAGGTCGCTGCAACATGTGCCCCTGTCATGATACGAAATCTGAATACTAACAAACTAACGAAAGGTATTGCGCTTGAATACACGTTTCTTTCGGGAACGGGATTGTACTTTGAGATTCGGAATCGACTGGGACGTAATCTCTGGATTTTAGGACGGAATTATAGCATTCGAAAAGAAATAATCGAGGAATTTGGTGGGTGGAACGAGGATGCCCTTACCGAAGATCTCCATTTATCGTCACAGTTATCAGCGGCGAAGAAAAAAATCAAATTTGCCCCCCATGCATTTATTTCTGAAAATGCTCCGACCACCTATGAAGCTTTTAAACATCAAAGACGTAGATGGGTCGGTGGATACAAACAAGGTCTTAATGCTGCTATGGAATTAGATAGAAGGACCGTGCTTTTACGGAATTTTGGAATGATGCATTTTGGCAATGCCCCTGACTTTTCCCTAGGCGCATTGATAACCGCACTTATACTTGGTTTAACGGGATATTTTTACCTGATGCTTCTTTGCCTCACTGTCTTCTGCTTAGTTTTCGGAATGATTGTGAATGCGGTGCGGAAGTATGGTGGCGGGAAATATCGTCTGCTCATCTACTATCTCGTGTTTATCTTCATCAACATGTTCATGTTTATAAACCAATTCAGGAGCATCAAAGACTTAGAATGGGAAAAAACTACTCTCGAATAATCATCCTAATAGTTTAAATAATACCGATCTGTCAAGTAGATAAAAGTGGATAAATTCCCATAATTTCATTACGTTGACTTGCCTCTCGGATAATGGTCTCCTTGCAGTTACGAACTGCTCGCTCCATCATCGTCATCCGAGACCTTTCAGCGGGATCGGATCTCGCTACATTCTG
>JABXJU010000135.1 GCA_013375405.1 Candidatus Helarchaeota archaeon | reverse complement strand
AAGAACAAATAATTCCTAAAGAACAAATAATTCCTAAAGAACAAGTAATTCCTAAAGATATTCTAAAAGAATTGATGAAATTAGAAGCTGTCGGTAAGAAAACAGCGGAAAAATTAATTATTGCAGGAATACGATCCTCTGACGAATTAATTAATTCCGATCCTAAAATCCTTTCCGAATCGTCGGAAGTTTCAGAGAAAACCCTTAAGCGAGTTATTGAATTGGCCAAAAAAAAACTTGAATAATTAATACGTGATTAGGTAACTAATTTCATTTTTTTAGCCATCTCCTGAACGGCAAGCGCAGCTGGAGAACTATCGGGAAGTTCAAAGAGCGAACGGCCTTCCAAATTGTATTTTGCAATTTGATCACTAGGGGGAATTATCCCTAAGAACTCCACTCCTATTTCTTTCGCTGTTTCCTCTAGTATATTCTGAAGCTCCGGTGAAAATTTATTACCAACAACATATATCCGATTGAATTTGAGACCAACCTCTATTGAAAGCTCTTTAATCCGCTTCACAGTGGTCATTCCCATCTTTGATGCATCCGTTACCATAATCAAAATATCAACATCACGAGTGGTTCTCCTGCTTAGATGTTCTAGCCCTGCTTCCATATCCATGAGAGTTATATCATAATTCTTAGAAAGCGTATCCAAGATCTGAGTTGCTAACTGATTCGCAAAGCAATAACAACCCGGCCCCTCACTGCACCCCATAGTGAGTAGATCAAAATCATCCATTTCCATCAGTACTTCGAATATATCTTGTTCTAAAATACGCTCCTTTGTCATTTGTGGAGGAATACTTCCTTTTGCAATTCGCTCTTTTAATTTAGCAGTTTTTCCTCCTACAGTTTCTTTCCGCATTACAGGAACCCCAAGCACGTCAGGCATGTTCGCATCAGGGTCACAATCCAACACTAAGATATCTTTGCCTGTTTTTACTAATGCTTTCAATAATAATGCGGCAAATGTCGTCTTTCCAACGCCACCCTTTCCAGCAATTGCAATTACAAGTTTATCGGGCATATTTTCACTTCTTTTAACTATAGTCAAAGAACAGAATGTAGAAAAACAATTAAACATTTTTGTAATCTTTACTCTCACTCTGAATGAAAAGAGAGTGATATACGCGAATTTTAACCGATAACTATTTTTTTGAAACTTTTTTAAAACTAGTTCATTTCCTTTTTATCTTTACAAGATAAATACTTTCGGTTTTCCTTTTTAAAACACCTAGTCTCAGGAAATTTTCGTTGCAAAAACCAAAACCGCCGCGGATTTCTTATCAAAATTCTCACCTCTTACAACTTCCCTCTTTTAAGATGTTCCATTTGTTTTTGGAGGCGCTCGATTTCCTTCTGTTGTTCAAGGAAGGTAGCCATGAAAATTGTATCGAGGATAACGGGTCTGTTAGCAAGCATTCCCGCATCACTATGATTTCTCGCTTTATCCATCAACTTATCGAATACTGTACGATCTTTTGGACGGAGTGCTTTTCGGAAGTGCTTCCATAGTGCGATTTCTTGCTCGAGTGCGACTCGAAAACTTGGAATGGTGCGTCCCATCAGATCAATGCTCCAGTGGTTTCTTCAGAAATTGGTCGAGGGGTACAGTGTGGGGCGCTCTCTTTGCACGAGAAAGCCATTGCACTGTTTGAAACGCAGGACGGGACGGGTGCTTCATTAAATTGAACGTAATCCGCGCCCCTTGCTGAAGAACGCGAATCAGCACATGAGGCGCATGGGAAATGATCTTTCCCCCAGTAGGTTTATATGATGAGCCTCGAGCTAGTTTTGTAGAGGCAGCGACAATGGTTTCATTATCAATTGCAATATTTCTGAGTTTGTTTGCGATTTTCAGAAGCATTTGGTGTTTTCTCTTCTCGAATTCACCATCAAAAAGTGTAGTAAGACCAGAAATTAGGACGATCCGGGCTTTTGTTTCCTTAAGAAGGGTCTCTAAATTATCCACAATTTCCCCGAGATGATTCCAAATAAACGCGCGAGCTACAAAAATTCGCGAGAGCATAGAATTTGAGTTCAATTTTACGGAAAGTGCCAACCTGATCAGAGTGTAAGGATTGAAAATATTATCGTTATCAATAAATACAACCGATGAATCTAATCCGCCCTTTGTCGTAGGTAACTGTGCAGCAACTGCCATCGAAAGTAAGATTGAATTCGTTACAAGAGATGATCCATAAATTAAATAAAATAAACCTGCTTCAAATCCTTTACCCATCACCTGATTAAGTCCAGTAAAGTCGCTTAACAAATTGTGTTTTTGTAGGTGCTCTTGATGTTTATGAATTGCTTCAACAATTGAAACTTTTTGCGAACTCTCACATCTTTTCATAGTAAATGAATGAGAAAACGATGCTATTTAAGCTTTTAGAAGACGGTTTATCAGCTTTAATGGATGGATGGTTCGATCAAATGGACAATTTTACCGCGGGGAGAGAGTGAGGTGAAAGTATTTACTTATTTCATCTGTGTTCTGTGATTTTTTTAGTCGGCTTTGCTTCCTTGAAAAATTAAATATCCTTTTGTGGTTTCACGTGATATAATTTCACCTGCAATATTTCTTTGCATCTGCTGTTTTACTTCCTCAAGATTTCGCGTGTGGCCAAGAATCCAACTGAGTTTTACATATGCTGTCTCTGGTAATAAATTATGCCCAGGAATGATGCCGAGTGCCAGCTCTTCCCGCCCTCGCTCGTATACTTGCATACCAGTGAATCCCCATAAAGTCTGGACTGTCATAACAACAGCTATCTTCTCATCAATCGCCCGCTTTACAAACTCGAGCAAATTCTCACTGATATGCCCTAGCCCCGTTCCTGCTAGAACTATTCCATGATATTTATTATCAATGAGGGTTTCGATCAATTCTGGCTGAATCCCTGGATAGTGGTAAATGAGAGCTACCTTCGGATCCATCTTCAAATCTACTTTTAGCTCTCTATTTTTATCGCGTTTTTGATAAGACTTCTCAGAAATGGTGATATTTCCATTTTGAACTTTACCGAAAGGGATAGTACCAATTGTCTTAAACGCATCTCTCCGGGACGAGTGCATCTTTCGTGCAAGTGCAGGGCGATGGAGCAAATCATAGGTATGATCGGTGGATCCCATCATACAAATTAAAACTTCAGCGACATCTGCCTGGGCTGCGCATGTTACAGCATTAATTAAATTAATGGCTGAATCACTTGAGGGACGATCAGAACTCCTTTGGCTTCCAACTAGGATAACCGGAACAGGAAGGTTTTGAAGGAGAAAAGATAAAGCAGTACCCGTAAAACACATAGTATCAGTGCCATGAGCTACAAGAATCCCATCTACCTGTTCATCATTTATCTTGCTTGAAATATTCTTTGCTAATTCAATCCAATAATCTGTATTCATATCTTCTGAAAGTAAATTATAGACCATCTCTGGCTTCAAATTACAAATTTCAGCTAGTTCCGGAACAGCAGTAAATAATTCCCCTGGACTAAATGCTGGAAGTACTGCCCCAGTCCTATAATTCAACCTCGAGGCGATAGTGCCACCCGTACCTATTAGGGCTATTGTAGGTAATTCCTCTACGGTAGCAACCTCTTTTTCTGGAAATCCATATTCCCCAGGCTCACGGCCGTAAATATTAATCTTTGTGGAGTCGGTTAATTCTAATCCGACATTGTAACCACTCTTTAACTTTAAATTCACATGACGGGTATCATTTTCAAATTCACTACGTGGGAGAATAATACCACGTGTAATCCGTTTATCTTTTTTAATTTCAATAATATCCCAAATCTTGGCACCAGCTGCCTCAAGCTTTTTGCGGGCGTAACCCTTATAACCTACAAGGTTATCTTCTCCCTCCTCTTTTTCGACTTTACTTTCCCCTTTACTATTATTCATCACATCACCATTATTTAAGAAAGTCTTTAATATCCCGCCTTAATTTCTCAGCTAATTTTTCCTCATCAAATTGCCCTTTCAATCGCTTTTTTAATTTAATAAAAAGTATATCAAAGGCATCTTCACCTTTTTCCTTCAAAATATTCTCGTCATCCGTAAATATCTCTTTTATTAGTCTATTTATTTGTCTGGCACTCGCTTGCGTTGCACTTTCTTCTGGCGTATAATTTTCAAGGGCTTCTTTCAACTTATTTGCTATGACTTTGCCATCAATTTTTCCCCGTAAAGACTTCATAATTTCCCCCATTAATGGTTTATGGGCGTTTTCTCCTTTTTCCTTGATAAGAGATTCATTTTTAGCAATGACATCTTGAATCAATTTCTCCACTTGCGCTAAACTCACAGCTTCTAGTTCCAATTGGTCTTTTGCTTCATTAATAGAAAGAGAAGGCGTTTCTGCTATTACCTTCAAGATTGGTTCTATAGCTTCTTTCGCAATTTCTTCCTTATGAATCAATTCAAAAAGTTCTCGTAAATGTGAATATTTTATGTTGTCGCTATTTAATCCATCCCTTTTTATCGATTTGAGAGTCCCTAATAGAGTCGTAGCTACAAGCATTGGGTTTATTTTGAATTCTTTGACGCTTTCTTCAAAAAAAGAGGCAAATCCTTTTAAGATTAAATTTTCAATTGTTACATCATCAAGTTCATAGCTTTCTCTGAATCGATCTGCCATTATCCAAGGTAATTCTGGCAAATCCTTGTTTAATTCCTTAAAATAATCCTTGTTAAGGCGAATAGGCATCGAATCTGTATCAGGGTAAAGTCGCGCACCTCCGTGCAACTCCCGGATAAAATCAGTATTAAAGTTCTCAAGAGCTCTCCTTGTTTCATTTGGAACGCCCAAAATTGCCATACCAATTCGATTAACTGTAATTTCCAAGGCTTTTTTTGCTACGTATTCATCAGCAACTACAATAATAAAGGCATCACCTTTCTCTTCTTCTGTATTTTCACCTTCAGTTTCCGTAGTTTTTTCTTTTGGCTTTTCCTTCTTTTTTATAGGTTCTTCTATCTTCAAAGCCTTTTTTAGTGCAGTAATTTCAGTTTTTTTAAACTCATATGTATTCATGTCTTCATCTGAATGAATTATTCCTTTTATTCCCGATATTGCAGATACTTTTTGGGCTATTTCTTTTCCAAAACGTATCCCTGCATCCCCATTTTTTCCTGGCATTACTTCTGTACTTAAAATACCTGCGATTTTAGGAATTTTAACAGCAAATACTTGCTGTCCAGATTTTATACCCTCCTTCATAAATTTACAACTTGTCTTTTTGAAGATTTGGGTTACATCTAGATACTCATATGATATATCCTCTTTTGTAAAATTTCGAACGATTAATTCATTCCGAATTTTCAATAAATTTAATTGCCGACGGACCTCACTTTCAATAAGGGGTGGAATCCACTCCAATTTTTGAACTCCTTTAATCTCTACGCGCGCTCCTCCTTCAATGCTTACATTTACATCCTGACGAATAGTCCCTAATCCCCGTTTCATAAGGCCAGTTGAACGTAATAATTGGCCAAGTCGATAAGCAATTGTCATACACTCGTCAGGTGTATTCATATCTGGTTCAGTTACTATTTCAATAAGAGGGATACCTAGCCGGTCAAGCCGGTATGTTACAGTTTTCCCATCCTCCTTTATTTTTCGAGCAGCATCTTCCTCAATAGCAATAGTAGTGATGCCAATCCTTTTATCATCAACTTCTAGGTATCCATCTGAACCAATTAAAAGAGTTCTTTGAAATCCACATGTAACTGAACCATCTAAGTAATTTTTACGACACACATGTAACTCATTATAAAGGTTTAGGTTTAATAATAATCCTATTATAATTCCTATCCTAATTGCGGCTTGACTTATCTTAAAAGGAGGTGTCTCATCCATTTCATATGTGCAACATACATCATCATATCCTTCATAGATGATACTTAATCCTTTCTGGTATTCAACAAGCATTGCCTCATCAAATTTTCCCATTTCACCCAAAACGGGCCTAAAATTCCTTCTTATATAAAAATCAGGTTCATCTGTCTTTAAAAATGGCGGACAGAAACAGAATAGCTTTCGCTTAGTTTGTAGTTCTTGGTGAATCTCGAGCCCACATTTGAGACCCAATACCTTATAATTTAACGCCGCCATATTTTTTTGTCCCGTTTTTTTTTATCCCTTCATATTTTCCATCATTTATTATACTTATTTTAATGAAATTGTCTAATTTTTAAATGAAAAGCCATTTTTTTAGCCTGGGTTAATTTTATTTTATTTAAACTCAGTTTTGAATCTCTCAAGGTATTTCGTATACGAAGGAATCCATTTTTGATGCATATTAAAAATTTGAAATGTAATTTTAGAACTATCTTTGCTTAAGAAAAAATATAGCCAATTTAATAAGTGATTTTCTCGTGAATACGGCTCTTGATTACGCTGCATGATCTTTTCAATAACTGCTAGATTACCGACTACACTACCAGAAACAGCTTCCAAAAAATTCCCATATTTTGGATGATTAATAAATAAAAATCCTGCCGTTTTTACGTTATACGGATCGATCTTATCTTTTATATATCCCCGATTTTCTGTAAGTATAAAGGTCGGAGACATTGTTACATTATCTTGATTGGGGGAAAAGGGAAAGTAGGGTTTGGTCCCCAAATTAATTTTATAAATCCAAGGTGAAAATTTAAGTTTTTTTTCAGTTCCAAGTTTTAATAAATATTTCAATTCAACTTTCATGGGATTTCCTAATACTCCATTTTTAGTGCGAACCGAAATCAAGATGAACTCTTTTTGATCCCCCTTCTCATCCCTTAATGTTAAAAATACTGAATTTGAAATATCCAGTGTGAAGTGTTTTTCCCATTTTTTACGTTCAACCGCTAAGCGCTGCTCCAACTCTTTATGAAGTTCTTTTTTTAATCCTAATTTTCTCTGCGTTTCTTTTACTTCTTCATTATCATCCATTATTTCCTTTCTCTTCCTCTTTTTTTTTTTCTAAAATAGAAATCTTCTGAACTTGTTCTAAAATAGAACAAATCTTCTAAATCAATTCTATATTTCATAAGAATATATTTTTTATATAGTGATTGAATCCTTAAATTAAAATATATTGCTAAATCTTTTTAAGGTGTGAAAAATGAAGATAATGGATGGATCTACAGTCAAAGAAGGAGAGCATATTAACCGCTGGTTGATTCGTCCTTGGAATTCTCAAAGTCATCTGGATTTCGGGATTGCGTTCATTAAACCGGATCAGTATATGAGGAAACATGTTCACGTAAATGTTGAAGAAATTTTTTATGTAATTGAAGGCAAAATTGTCCTATTGCTAAATAAAAAGAAGAATTACATTTTAAACGAGGGGTATGTCGCTTATATTCCACATAAACAAATCCACGCACTCTACAATCGTTCAAATAAAGTAGCTATACTTGTTGTAGTTAAATCACCCTCACTACCCTCCGATAAAATGTAGGTTATACAAATGTAAATATTGAATTATTCACTAAAATTATAATTAAAAAATAATAAAAAGAATAAATTCCATAAAGAAATAATTACCTTATCAAATAATTATGATTTGTAGAGAAGTCTTTCAATGGAAAAATTTCTGAACGGATGGCATATATGTGAATAGTCGAGACGAGTTTTATAATATTTCAAGTGAGATTATTTCAGAGTTAGGACCTATTTTATCAACACGTCCATATCTTGCAATTGTAGATTTTGAAGGAAAGTTCAGATATATTGAATCTGAAATGGAAAAATATACAGAGTTTATTACAGATTTTGTAATCTCTAATTTCAGGTTTCTAGAAATTGGTGACCATTCTATGCCAATCTCTGGTACCAATCTCGCTTTTTTCAAACTAAGCAAGAAGGCAATCATCACTATTTACATCAAGAAGGGATTAATTGGACAGCTCCTCATCTTTAAGAACCTTATGATGAAATATCAGTTAAAGATCGATTCTCTAATCTTAGAAGAACCACCAGAAAAATCAGTAACACCGGTAGATTTATTTCAAGAATCTCAGATTATCGGAAAAATTTCAGAACTGCAACCGGAACCGAAAGCGGAGCCCCCAAAAGCAGCGGTTGTTCCCATCCTTTTGAAAAAAATCGGTAAAAAAGCCAAATTCCCTTTGCAAGAAGTCGTCATTTTAAATTATTGTGATGGTAAAAACACTATTAAAGATATTACGCGTGAAGGAAATATTAAAAGATGGGCTGTATGGAGCATTTTAAATAAATATAAGAAAAAGGGTTGGGTTGACATCACTTATACAGGGAATCCTACCTTCCATCCAGTCCTAACCAAAGAAATCCCTGCTATGGCAGTACAATTGGGCATTGTTAATAAAAAGGAATTTGAAATTAGTAAATTATGTAACGGCGACAATACAATTAAGGATATCCAACAAGCTCTTGGGATAGATCAGGACGAAATTGAAGATACCATTAAAAAAATGGAAAAAAATAATATTATCCATCTTGAGATTCAGTGAGTCTTTTATTTCTTATCTTGATCCTTAATACAATAACTATTTTCACTCGAAAATTAGTTTTTATTAACCCTTTTTCGGGATATACTTTTTTACTACCAAAATAAAGTATTTAAGAGAAACCTTAACTCAGGAATTGAATGTATAGACTTCATATCTACCTCAGTTACTTGCATATAGATCAATAATCCATATATACCAAATTTAAATTCTATCATTGAGATCTTCATCTGATTCCCAAGGATAAAACCAAAGGTTCTTTTTGGTGAGAATAAAAAAATGAACTGAATGAAATAGTGAGGTAAAAGGCTTGAAAGACTATGATTTGATAATCGTTGGTGGTGGTCCTGGAGGCAGCATTGCTGCGAAAGTAGCTGCTGAAAAGGATTTGAAAACGAGTTTTTTTGAACGTGGCCGCAAGTCTGGCGAAAAAAACTCCTCTGGATGTGGACTTGGTTTGCGAGTGCATGTTAAAAAAAGAAGCTTTTTAATAGAAAGAATATGTTAATTATTTCTACTTTTAAGTGTATATGTCAGACATTATAATAAGAGGCGATTTGAATGGGTATTGTGATTCGACATGCGGAACTTGAGGATCTTGCTACTATTCGGAATTTAATGAGTCAGCTTTATGTGCACTACAATCAACCGTTCAATGAGAAACGGTTTGAATGGGGCATTAAGCGAAGGCTTACAGACCGATTACAAAAAGAGGGAATACTTGTCGCTGAAGATGTGGAAAAACAAAAAATTCTTGGTATAATTGTCGCAGAAATTCTTATTAATCCAATTGGTAATTCAGAAGGCCATATTACAGCGATTGTTACTGATAAAGATAATCGAGATCAAGGGATTGGGAAAAAACTCGTAGCTCAATCTATTAAACATCTTGAAAAAATGGGTGCCGAAGTCATCCGATTAGACCTTGAAGAAAATCATATAAAAATGTTGGAATATTTCGAGAAAATGGGCTTCCATAGTTCCTATCGTGTTCTCGAATATAGACCTAAATAGTTCTTCTTTTTTTTATGATCCTTTTAGTTTGGGTAATAATTCATTTGTGATTTTAGCGATTAATTCAGGGGATATATTTCCTACTAAACTAGTACCACTTGTAAATATTTCGCCTAATAATTGCTTATTTTCTTCATCTTCAAGCGCCCAATCAATCAAATTGTTAAAATTTTCATTGATGTTATCAACGAATGCGTCTCGCATCATCCGTTGAAAATTATAACCGTCCTTCAACCCAAATTTAGCCCAAGCTCTCTGATATTCCTTTAAAACCTTCTTTGAATAATCTCCAAGTTCTAAGGCTTTAATAGCAGTTTCCGCAGCCAACTTGCCAGTTAAAAGTGCAGAAAAGATACCTTCCCCAATAATCGGTGCCACAAATCCCATGGAATCTCCAATACCCACAATACCATCCCCATACGTTCTGCCTTTTACACCTTGCATAGGAATTGGGTAACTACTTTTCCAAAAAATCTTGAATTTCGATTCATCCAATTTTTGCTTAAAGAAGGGTTGTTCAACAAGCCGTTTTAACAACTCCATGGGTCGTTTTTCACTTTTTTTCCAAATGCCAATACCAATGTTAGCTCGATTTTTTGTCATCGGAAAGAGCCAAGCATAGCTATGTGGCGCTACCTTATCATCGATGTAAATCTGCATTGAATTAGAGAGGGGTTCGGGCTCAATATACCCTTCAATTATAGCTACTGCACAGATAGCATAGTCTGTCGGAAGCCACTTCTTCCTTAACCCTCCTTCCACCACTAGTTTTGATCCTACTCCATCCGCCACTATGATAATTTTTGAAGAAATTTCTTTAAATCCGGATGGACTCTTTATTTTCACTCCATTAATGAATCCATTCTGATCTCTGGTAAGCTCTCTTACAGAACTCTGATCTTGAATCTCTGCCCCGTGGTCTATTGCTTTCTCTCTTAAGAATTGATCGAAAACTTTTCTATCTACGACTGTTTCTCCAGGTGTATCAATAAGTATTTCTTTCCCGCTAGGAGCTCGTAAAAACAGGTCTCTTGTGTCTTTATCAATTATATTTTTTCTTTTCATCTCTTGATAATCTAATAACCCCTCTGAAAAGATGTGTTCAGGAACTCCTCCACCACATGGTTTACGCCAGGGTAACTTAGCTTTATCAAATGCAATTACGTTAAATCCTGCCTTTGCTAATACTTTCGCAGCCATTGCCCCCGCTGGACCAGCTCCCGAAATTACTATGTCATACATTGATGTAACCTGCTTCTGATGAGACTTTACTTCTTATTTGTTATCAGTATTTTCTTTAAAAAATGCTTTTGCTGCGGGACAACCTAGTTCTCTTTGTTTACAATGCTTACAAGCGAGTGAGCCTCGTATAGCTGCAGTTCCAACGAAGAAAAGAATGAATGTTAATATCAGCAATATCAGAAGAATCCAAGAAAAATTTAGTATTAAAAGTATAATTCCGCTAACGATGGGAATGATAATAACCATAAAATCTGGCAGAAGATCAAGCCATGAAATCTCCCTTTCAATGAATTTTTGAGGATCTCCCTTTTTGAACAGTTTAGAACAGAGTTTACCCCTACCAAAGGCACAAATTTTCCCATAATAATAACAATGCACACAACTCCGTTTAAGAACCAAAATTTCCATTACAAGACAATATATTAAATAAAGAATTGACCATAAGATTCCAAATCCCAATAATATATAAGCTCCAATGATGTAAATTGATATTGAAACAGAATTGGATAAAATGGGAATCCAACTGGGATAATTCTCATAGCAGCTATCTTCTTCCATTTTTCATCACATATCTTTATTTTAATTACACTAATATTAGCCTGAGTCAAAATTCGGAAATGCGTTAGTTCTTCCGACAAATTCGCTCATAGCGAACTTTTCACTTCCTTTTC
>JABXJU010000396.1 GCA_013375405.1 Candidatus Helarchaeota archaeon | reverse complement strand
TCTGAGACACCGGCTCCCTTATAAAGGAACCTGAAACCTCGTCCTTTTTTTCGAACCGCGGATCCGCCAATGGGGGGCATCCAGAGTCGTGGATCCGTTGAAAATGGCCCCTATATAAAATGAGTCACTAAAATTTAAGGGCCGCCCGAATACCATTCTATGAAATCCAACTCCTCCTTCCACGTTTAAAAGAAGCAAGAAGATTGATGCGCAAAATCAGTTGGGTTTTAATTATTGATAAAATCATCACCGATGCTGAATTTAGAATCCAATTTATAAGAGCGTTTAGAAGTACAAGTCGAAATTTCTTTATCGAATTTAAAAATAAGTATTAAATGAAACCTGTTATTGATGACAGATGCCATATGCCATCGTCCCAGTAACAAGTAAAATGCTCAAGTGATCCTTTCCTTCATTTTATTTTAAAAATTAGTTTTATTCGAGATCCTGCAAAAGAAATGTGGGATTCATTTTTATTAAAGCTGCTATGTGAAAAGCCCCCCAAGCGCCACATAAATCACAATTCACGTCATTTCCATAGCAGCAAAACGGCTGCTCAAATCCATTATCACCTAAATAAAGAGGAACAAAGTATTTTTTTATGGGGCAGTTATTTGTTACTTCTAATGCATTCGGAGATAATTGAAGTTCAAAAGCTAGTTCTTTGTTTAGAATAAATTTCGGATACTTCTTCTTCAAAGCAAGTACTTTTTTTACAGCTGGATCGCGTTCTTGGAGAGTTTGCCAGGCTAATTCAGAGGTATCATTTTTCCGCGGAACATAAAATGAGTAGCAAATGCCCCTTATAGGTGTTTCTTGGCGTAAGATATCAATGAGCTCCTCAAAGCATTGTTGGTTTTTTTTGGTAATTACGCAATTGCACTGAAGATCTCCTGTAAAATCATCGGGTAAGGAGTTTAAAGTAGATATTACTCTCTGAAAGCATCCAATCCCACGAATTTCATCATTGATATCTTCAGGTCCATCTAGAGAAATAACCCATTTGACTTTTGGGCCCAAATTGATTAACGGGAGGGTTCCATTTGTAGTAATGACATTTCGGGGGAATAATTTCACCCCTAATTTTAGCACATCTTTCCGGAGGAGTGGCTCTCCCCCCATAAAAACACAGGAATATATCCCGTACTTACGTCGGCACTTCTTGATGTGCTTGATCATCACTTCAGCAGGCATTTCACTTTGTTTCGTAGGGCGATTGGGATTTGTTTCCCGGTATACAAAACAATGCTTGCATTTCAATGTGCATCGGTTCGTGATATTAATCATGGCGAAGGGGTAAAATTTTGGCATTTCTTTCCCTTTTTTATTTCTCATCCTTATTTCCGATTTTCTCCCTTTTCTTTTTTTCGCCTTTTATCATGCTTTCCGACCTTTTTATTTCCTTTAACATTTCATCCCGTAATCCAGAAATAGATGGATCCTGTTTCCCAAGGGATACTGGTTGAGGTGGCCCAGCAGCTGGAGGACCTCTCGAAACGCGGTATCCCTCTCTACAAAAACAACGTCCCGTTCCTTTACAGAGATAACACGTACCGGTGTTTTCAAAAGGAGGAATTTGAGAAGGAACCATCAAAGAAGGACCATCTGTAGGATGGGCTATTAAACTAGGAGTTACTTCATCTCGATATCTTCCGGTTCCCTTGCATACATAACAAACACCCGTGCCTTTACACCATTTACATTTAATGATAGTAGGGCGAGGAGGACCAGCTGATGGTGGTGGGCGAGGAGGGCCAGCT
>JABXJU010000134.1 GCA_013375405.1 Candidatus Helarchaeota archaeon | reverse complement strand
AAGAAATGAGCGAAGAATCCCAGAGTAAACCTATCATGCTGGATAAAGCGGATGAGGTCTTGAGCGCCGATGAAAAAGAAGCAAAAATTATCGCAGCAATGGAGGAAGTAGCCGCTTTAATGCCTCCAGGGCCAGCGAAAAAATTTGTTGAAGAAATGATGTTAAAACGGACCGAAAATACAGACTCGAACTCTCCACGAATCCCGCAGAGAAACAATATTGATAACAACTAATTAAAAAAGAAAAATTAGATTCTGTTAGAATTCACTGCAATACTGGAGCCGATGTTGCAAGCTTTCCCACTGCTGATCGACCCACTTCTGTAACGTTTGTATCTTTTCTGGAGAAATGTTTCTGAATCTCCCTTGTAGTTTGACATAATCTTCAATGGGTGTCCGCTTTTCTTTCTCCAGAAATTTTTTACTCGGACCGGAGAGTGACATTTTTCCATTTTCTATTTCATAGAGCACCCACATGCCAGTTTGTACTGCCTTACGTCCAATTTCAATGGTGAGTTCGGTTGGAAACCGCCATCCTGGGGCACATGGGGCGAGCACGTGAATATATTTAGTTCCTTTGATATCTTTCGCTTTTTTGGCTTTTTGATAGAGGTCAAGAGGATAAGCTGAACAGGCTGTTGCAACATATGGAATTCCATGAGCCGCCATTATCATTGGCACGTTCTTTTTATGTTGCTGTTTTCCTGTCGGGGTAGTGGTAGTCCATGCTCCAAAGGGGGTACCACCACTCCGTTGGGTTCCTGTATTCATATAGGCTTCATTATCGTAACAGACATAAATTATATTTGCTCCACGTTCTGCTGCTCCGGATAACCCTTGGATTCCGATATCGATAGTGCCTCCATCTCCACCATAGCAGAGCACTGTAATATTTTCCATGGAAGGATCTCTCTTCTTCCTCGCTGCCAAACCTGCAGCAATTCCGCTGCAAGCTGCCGCCCCCGCAGCAAATGCCATATTAAGATATGGGATAGCTGGCGCAGCTTTGGGATACAGTCCAATGGTAACATTAAAACAACTTGCAGGGGTAACCACGATCGTATTTTTTCCAAGGGCTTTTAAAATCCAGCGAATGGAAAGTTCCCCACCGCATCCTGCACAACTTGAATTGCCTTTAAGAAAATATTCTTCTCCAGCCACGGAATCTTTTACTAGCTCTTTTAACTTAACCATGCCAATTCCTCCTATTTATGCATCCCCGATAAAATAAGGTTTGTTTTGATCTCATTACTCTCCACCATTTCTACAGCTTGTTTCAATACATCCATCTGATCCTCAACGCGGACATCCCGACCGCCAACACCGGCTATAACAGGAAGGACGAAAGGTTTTTTTGGGTGCTGGTAAAAAACCGCTTTTAAATCGACGGAGGCAATTCCACCAGTGAGACCAAATGCCATGCTCCGCTCCATTACAGGAAAGATACGAATTCGATTCGCTAGTTTTTGAAATTGTTCCGTCGGAAAAGGTTTATAGCATCTGAGCTTTACTGCCCCGACCTTATACCCTTGTTCTCTTAAGTTATCCACAGCGACCTTGGCTTGATCAGCTATACATCCGATCGAAACTAACGCCACCTCAGTATCATCACATTTGTACTCTTCAATAAGGTCTCCATGGAATATTCCAAATTTCTTTTTATATTCTTTTGCAACGTCAATAATAACTTGTTTGGCCTTTTCATGGGCTTTTTGAATCAAATAGCGGTATTCATAGTACCAGGCGTCTGGTGTGACGTTAGGACCTCCGGGACTCTGTAGATTACCGTGTGTAATTGGCCGATCTGGATCAAGGAAGAAATGTGGCCATCCCTTTTCTGGAACTTCAGGTAAAAATTCATCGACTAAGGTTTGGTCTGGCATGTGCACTGCTTGTTGTGTATGGGACATTATGAATCCGCCTAAACATACAAATGCTGGTAGAAAGACATCTTCATTCTCACAGATTTTATACAATTGGAGGTGTGTATCGAAGATTTCCTGATGATTTGATGAGAAGAAAATCATCCAACCCGTATCTCGTTGGGCCATTACGTCCTGATGGTCGGCCCAGATGTTCCAGGGCGGAGCCACGCCACGGTTGGCAATACCCATGACGATAGGGAGGCGAGCGCCAGCAGCCCAGTGCAACATTTCATGCATATAGAAAAGTCCTTGACCGCTTGTTGCTGAATAGGTCCGTGCACCTGTATAGGCTGCTCCAATCAGTGAGGCCATAACGCTATGTTCACTTTCTACTCTAATATATTCTGAATCTAGTTTTCCTTCTTCAACAAAATCTGAAAGTTTCTCAACAATTGTGGTTTGGGGGGTTATGGGATAAGCTGAAATAACATTAACTCTTGCATACCGTGCGGCCCAAGCACATGCGGCATTTCCTGAAATTATACGATCTGCTTCCTCTACTACTAGCTTTTGTTGTGTCATTCTTATTTCTCTCCTTCAAGTACTTTTTTCTCCTCTCGAACTTGCTCAATCGCTTTCTTCGGACACTCATAAACGCAAATCAAACAACCTTTACAATAATCTAGATCGATTACAGGATACCCTTCTTCATCGATATCAATAACTGCCTCTGGACAATACATCCAACATATATAACATTGATTACATTTTTCCTTATCGATTATTGGTACAAATGTTCTCCAATCACCAGTTGCGCCTATACTCCCATAATTCGGTAAAGAAAGCGGTACTGGGGGGAGATCATCAATGCATTTGTGGGTTTCAATTTCTTTCCATTTCCAATATTTTTTCTTAGCCATTTTCTTTTTCTCCTTACATATCTATTTGATGGTTTCGTAGGCCGCTTTAGCTGCTTCAACATTTTTATCCGCCCACTTTCCGGGCCACTCTTCCCTAATACTCTGCGCAACAGTTTCAAAATCCAGAATACCTGTTATTTTTGCGAACGCTCCTAACATTGGGGCATTAATAACCGGCGTTCCTGCGACCTCTAATCCGATCTTAATTGATATTCCCGTAGCGTCAATAAATTTAACTTGATATCCATTGTCAGGTTTAATCTCCTTCGGGGAATTCACGAGAAGAATGCTACCGTCTTTCAAGCCTGCAGTAACCATTCCTTTATAAACATAAAACAAGGTATGGTCCATTAAAATAACAATATCTGGTTCATATATCTGAGAATGAAGTCGAACTTCTTCTTTCGATAGGCGTGTGAATGCTTTAATCGGAGCTCCTCTCCGCTCTGCGCCAATCCAAGGAATAGATTGTACGCCTTTATAGCCTTGTTTAAAGGCCGCTTTCGCTAATAGGTTCGCCGCTGTGATAGTTCCTTGGCCACCTCGACCGTGCCATCTTATTTCAATCAATTTTTTATCTTTTGCCATTTTTTTTTCTCCAATTCTATTATTCTCTGCTTTTTTGTTGCCCTGTTATATGGATTTGTCCCTCAATGTTATAAAGGTTACAAGAGCTTACTTTAAAATTCAGGATTTTTTTCCGCCCCCGTAACATTTACAAACATTACAGGGGCTTTATACAATGATAATAACAAGGACGATGATAACGACTAAAAGTACAAGAAGAGCACTTATAGAATTCTGCATTTTTTCATTTGCCATATTCTCTTTAACGGTCTTCATATACTTATTCTCTAAAATCGTTATCTAGTGTGATATTATCCGTATCATATCACGTTATAGGTTTAGACTCTTTAATCCCAAGTTCCTTTTAAAATTTTTCCATAAACTAGTAAAGTAATTACGCATCTCAAACCCAATTTTGCTATAATTATGTGAATTTATTTGCTGACTTCCCAGATAAAATCCATTTCAAACGAGTTCAAAGTGAATCCGCTCAAAACCTCCAATTTTCATCCCCTTTTCTCCCCATAAAACAATCCGATTCCCGAAGATATCGTAATATAGTTTCGTATCCACCTTTAGAATTTTTTTCGTCTTCTCTGGAAATTGCCATATCACATAGCAATCATATTCCAATTCCTCCTCATCGGTTTTAGTTTCATATTTATTTAATCCTATTTGGAAATCTCCCTTAAACGTAATAGTCCAAATAATAAAGGGATTCTGAGGTCGCCCTCTAAATTGAATATCGCAAAATTCGACTTTTGGATACACCATGACCCCATTTACCTTATTTGTTTCTTCTTCCAGGTAATTTTGCATATTCAACCATAATTTCCTGATCTCTTCGAGAAAATCATCCCGTTCTAACCTTGAATAATATTCATCAGGGTCATAATAGTCGTACTGCAGTAGTTGATGGAATTCCCCATCCCGCGATATGCTAAAGAAGGAAGACGCATGTGTAGGAATTATCCTCTCCTCTGAATTCATCTAGATCACATTTTTATAGTCTATTAATATAAATTAAATTGGTCCTATCCAACAACAAATCCATATAAAGGTCCTTAAATTTAAAATTAATGAGATAAATAAAACTGTTCAATTTGTGTGGTGATACGTTTGGATTTAAAAGTTACAAGAGAATATAGCGAAATTATCGATCTTTTGGAAACATTGGAAGAAAATATTGAATCTGAAATCGGACTGATGCAAGAAGAATTCAAACAAAAATATTCCTTAGATATCACGCATGAAATCTTGCAATACGCCACTGATTTAGTAAAAATGAGAACAACCTTTCTTATTAAGGATATGATAAAAGATTTTGATTGGTTCAATATCATAATTGATTCTACCGAAATCGACTTGAATATGAATGAAATAGAAGCTCTAATAAGCCGAGTAAGCCGGCAAATAAAGGATTCAATTCCAAAAGATGCCGACCCCGAGGATATTCAAGTCATTCTTAAAAAATATTTGCGTAAAATAATCTGCAGAATCCCGTCTAAATGGACTGAATCTGTTGTACAAATATTTTTAAAGCAATTTGAAGAAACTCTAAATCAACTAGGTGTTACTATTAGTTAATTCAATGGTTACTCCAATTTTATCCCCATCTTTCAAATTTAAAGCATCTCGGAGAAATTTAGGACTGATTATTTCAAGAACATCGTCTCGATAATGCGTTCGCCTAATTAATAATAATGCTCCCGGCAAAGATTCATTTATTTTTACTCGGAAACATTTTACTGCGCCGAATGTTCGCTGTTTATCCTTAAATCCTGCGATTACAATTCCTGGATATGCATCCGATTCGAGTACTCTCCGTATTTGTAAATCAGGTTGTTTTTTCAATCTTATGTTTAAAGTTCCTGGGTAAGGATTAAATCCAAGCTTCTTTTCAAATTGTTCAAGGTATCCTTTTTGCATGACGTAATAGGCACCCTCTCCCATTCCTGAAAATATTTCGCCCTCAAGTTTACAAATGGATAATTCTTGGACTTTTTGCGCGAATATACTATTTAAAAGAAGGTAAATTTTTTGAAGTAAATCAAGTCCTTCCCTGGTGATACGAATAGCTTGTCCTTTATGGCTAATTACCCGCGTGATCAAGCCGTTTTTTTCCAAATCCTTCAATCGTCTTGAAGCCGTTTGCTGAGATGCTCCTATCCTTTCAGCAAATTCAATCGATGAAATTTCAATAATATCATATGCCCCCAAATTTGCAAGTGTGACTAAAGCAAACCAATCAACATCTTTTGATGGAAATTAAACCACTTCCCTTTTTGAAAGAACTCAAGAAAAGAATGGGGAAATTATATATAAAAATTTTCAGAAATTTAGTAAATTTTTTTTAGCTCTAAGTATCACAATTGATAAAAATTATTCTTATAATCTTCTTAAAGTAAGATAGTACTTGATTTTAGAAAGTGGTTCTATGAGAAAAAATTTCACGTATTGCAGAATTTGCGAGGGATCTTGCGGCTTTATTGCAGAGATAGAGAATAATAAAGTCGTTAAATATTATCCTGATAAAGATCACCCCCTTTCAAAGGGATATTCATGTATAAAAGGGCGAAAAATGATCGATGTTCAAAATGATCCGAAAAGAATCAAATTTCCATTGAAGAGAAAAGGTGATAACTTTGAAAAAATCTCATGGGAACACGCAATAGACGAAATTGGAACGAAATTACTGGAATTGAAAAATACTCATGGTCCAAGCTCAATTGGGATGTATTTTGGGAATCCTATCGCTTTTTCTTATTCTACAACGCTTTATTCTGCCGGTTTTATGAGACTTTTGGGCTCTCGGAATTTATATTCCGCCGGTTCGCAGGATTGCAATAATAAATTCGCTCATTCGAAAAAATTTTACGGCTCACCCTTGATAATCATCGTTCCTGATTTTGATAATATCGATTATTTGCTAGCACTTGGGACCAATCCATTAGCAAGCCATTTTAGTTTTGTCGTCTTTCCACGCCCTTTACCACGATTAAAAGAGATGGAAAAAAGAGGTTGCAAGATTGTGTGGATTAATCCACGAAAAACGGAATCCGCTAAAAAAGTTGGAGAACACTACTTTATTCGCCCCAATACAGACATATATCTTCTATTTGGAATGATTCATTATGTGTTAGAAAATAATTTAGAGGATATAGAGTTTATTGAAAAGTATTCTAAAGGAATTGAAGGATTGAGAAAAATTGCCAAAGAATTTGGGGGCGATTTGGAAAAAATTGAAAAATTAACAAGTATTTCTAAAAAAGATATAATTAAGATGGTAACTGACTTCTTGGACGCTTCAAAAAAGGGAGGCGCCTCTGTCTATGGGAGAGCAGGAACCGATCGTGGATCTTTTGCGACCTTACTGGCATGGGCGATCGATGTTTTCAATTTTATCACGGGTAACCTGGATGAAAAAGGCAATTTTTATTCCTATGGACTTGTTGATGCAATATCTATTGCTAAAATAGGAGGCGTAGGTTCTACTCAAAAGTCTAAAAAATCGAAATCAGGCAGTAGAATTGGCAATTTTCCGAGCTTAATGGGCACTTACCCGGCCGCCCTAATGGCTGATGAGATTCTAACTCCTGATGACGGGCAGATAAGAGCAATGCTTATCGTAGCAGGCGACCCTCTAGTCAGTTGTCCAAATACAAAAAGGCTCGAAAAGGCATTTAAAGAGTTAGACTTGCTTGTTTCTGTCGATTTTTATTTAAATGATACTGGGATTTTAGCTGATTATATACTTCCAGCTACCACTTTTTTGGAGCGGGAAGATTTTAGTTTAACTACCTCCTCTTTCAATCCAATCCCATTCGCCTGTTACTCTGATGTGGTTGTGGCAGCGGATGCAGAACAAAAACCAGAATGGGAAATATTCAATTTACTTGGAGAAAAAATGGGACAACCAACACTTGGCGGCCCTGCCATTGATGTATTGAAAGCAACTCTCCCACGCGCCGATAAAAAACGAGTACGCGCCTTACTGAAATCTGAAAAAGGTATCTGGCTTAACGAAGAGCATAAGATCCAATATAATACTTTATTACCAGACAGAATCCAGCATCCCGACAAACTCATTGATTTAGTACCTTCTGATTATTACGACGAATTTGAAAAACTCCGAAAGTGGAAGGGTGTCGAAAATAAAGATTATCCTTTCAGTCTGATCAGTGGTAGGGATGTTGCAACGATAAATAGTTGGTTACATGCCCAAGGCGAGACAAATTATTGTTATATAAATTCAGGAGACGCCAATAAAATGGGAATTGAAGATTATCAGCTCATCCGCATAGTTAGCTCAATAAATTCAATCGAAATTCCTGTATTAACCACTCCTGATTTGATGAAAGGTGTGATTTGGATTCCTCATGGTTGGGGGCGAACCAATCAAAAAGTTCCTAAGCTAGCAAAAGAAAAACGCGGAGTTAATGTCAATATAATTACTGATGATACGTGGAAGAATTTGGAAACCTTTGCAGGAATGGTCTTACTCGATGGAGTCCCTGTAAAACTGGAGAAAATAAATTAATTTTTACATAAATAGCGGGGTATAACCGTAATCCTATAAACTTTATACAATTTTGTTTTACATTAATGGCTGAGTATAACCAAATCTTTCTAATTTTTTAAAGAATCTATTGATTAATAAACCTTCCAATTCTTGGTTATTCTACTAAATGAGTTCTAAAATTGATATCTATAAAAATTAAATGAAAACCAAATCGTGGAATTTGATATTTACAACCATATTTTTATTAAAATCCTCTTCTTTCTTCGCGCATCTTTGATTCTTGAATTAACTTTTCTAAAGAATCTAATTCTTCAACTATCCACCGAATTACATTCTTATTATCTTCATTTTCTTTGAAATCAAGTAAAAATCTTTTCTTTATTTTATAATGAATTGATGATGGCCCAGAATATGTTTCTGTAAAAAAATTTGCAGAAAAGCTGTTTCTAACATCTTCCCTATCGCCATGCCTTATTAATAATTCACGGGCAATACAGACTTTTTTTTCTGAATGGAATAAATCTTTTGGAATAAAGGTTGCTAAATACCAAGCCCTACTTTCTATATCTTGATCAACCCAACTCCATATGTCTTTCAAATTAAAAAATTCTAAAACTGCATTTATTTGGGGGATATATGGAGCTTTTTCCTTCAAAAAAAATCTTAAAGCGGAAGCTCTCCTATCTATAGGTGGTCCGAGATATTTTGTAATTATACTCCAAGATTCTTTCGGGTTTTCTTTGATTACTTCTATTAAAAATTCCCTTGAATGATATCTTAAACTACCTGTAATACTTCGTTCATCTTCAAAATATTTAATTATCTGTTCAAATATTAAGAATTTAATTTCAGGATTCTGGATTACAAAAATCTTCGCAATTTGTTGCCAATTAAAATCAATAGAATGATCAAACTTGATATTTTTAGGATTGTCCCAGAGGGCAGGATGTAGAAGAATTTTCAAAGTTAATTCTTTCTGCAAAGTTATTCCTCCCTTATACACAGCATAATAAATAATGAATAACCTAATTGCTATTTTTATTCCATAGTGAGATGGTTCAGTAACAAGATAGTCAATTAACTCTATAAAAATTTCATCAGATATTATTTTTGGATCTATTCTGAAATTTATATGTCTGAAATTAGGAGCTTCTAAAATACCCTTTTTCAAAAGTTTCGTTATTTTTGATATAATAATATCTGAAGTTCCAGAACCCGCTAAAATATTCGGGAAGAATTTCTTAAGTGCTTCATCACCACATACTTGTTTAATATTTTCATTCCATAAATCTCTATCTTTTTCAAATAACGCCTTAAAATATCCTGCTAGAAAATTTCCGTTTCCTTTTTGGTTGTTTTCTCTCTGTTTAGTTAAAAATTTATTAAGTAAAATGAAATTTCCATCTTGTATTCCAATTTCATATCCAAATTGATATACTCGTGTGTTCTCTTCAGGCATTAACCATTTATATTCAGGACCTAACAATTCTGGGTTTTTAAAGGCTATTTCTGCTAAACCCTTAATTCTGTTTTGGATGTCTAATTCTATTTTTTTATAGTCATATTGATCTTCTCTTATGATTAATTCTTCAAAAAGATTGAACTGAATGTGTCTTTTTAATAAAATACTAAAATCAGCGGATTCCAAATCATTTTTAAGTTTAATCCATTCATCCAATATTTCTTTTGGTAATTCTTTGCTATCATACTTTATTACTTGAGAAATTAAAAGCAGTATTTCATTTTTATCGATCCAAGGAAATGAAATAAATCTTTGTATTGTTTTTAAAACCATATCAGCGAGCGATTTATTAATATTATTAATACCGCGAACAGAATTGAGCATTATTTTTACAATTTCATTCCGAATTCCTTCATTAAATTTCGTTAAGTTTTCATCAAGATACGACCATACCCTGCGATAATTCTCAAAAACCTCTCCCCAAGTTTTGGGTGTGTAAAATTTTGGAGGCATCTTTCTCCCTAGAAATTCAGGTCCAACAAATCGTGAAAATCTCCCCCAATCAAGAGCTTTTGCAAATCCTTTCAAAGCTAGCTTCTTGATTTCTTCAGAAGATGATTCGATTGCTTCAACAAGAATAGGGTATCTCTCTTCAGGAGAGGTTTCCGAAGGAGCAACTTCACCCCAAGCTTGGGAAAATAAACTTGTAAACACTCCAGTAGCATTATTAGCATAACTTTCATTCTCTGCTTCTGCAAGTTTTATAAGTATTTTTACAGCATCATTAAATGTTTCTTTATAATAGACTAGCTTTTCAAGTGCCCATACTATTTGGCGTCTTCCCTTTTTAAAATTTAATAACTCTGATTTATTCCATGTACCAATCGTTCTTTTTAAACGCTCTAAAGCAGACCTAGGGCCCGCTTCTGTCAGTTTTAAAAAAAAATTTGCCCCATCGTCATCATCTAATAATGAACCATTCTTAAAGATTCCATTATTTGAAAGAAGGAATTTTACTAATTCACGCCCAGCTTCAGTAGAACTAATATAAGGCATATGATTAGTAAAGCGATTTAACATATCTCTTGAAACTTCAGTTGTAACTTTTTTAGTAAATTCCTTAAAATCAAACCTATCACCATAAATTTCCCACCATTCTTTTATTAAATGAATTGCTAAAAAAAATGGTTTCACATAAATGTAGAATTCACCTTTTATGATTCCTCTGGGTCTTTGCTCTTTCACAATTACTTGAAATTCATCCCAATTAATATTTATGAAATTGGCAACCCATTTGGCTTCATTGATTATAGCACCTTTATAGCCAACCTTCTCAAACAATGCTAGTCCCATTAATACCTTCTTCACCTTTCGGAACCAATCTGAATTTATATCTAAAGTACCAGCGATTAGTTTATTCAAGAGACTGCGATTATCGACAGTTAAAATATCTTCTTTAGTTGCGAAACCTGTATATATTGCTTCCGCCAATAAAAATGCTACTTGTGGATAACCATCGGAAAATCCTGCAATTCTGTTAATTACACTGGTTTGTAAACCTTCAAATTCCTTAGTTAATAAATTTTTAATATCATCCATGGACAAGGATTCTAATTCAAAAGATAATGAAGGTGGAGAAACGTTGAAAAACTCATGAGAAATAGTTATTACACTTAACCTGCTCCCTCTTTTGGAAAAGTTTCTTACAAAATATTCATGATTTTCTAATGAACATTCATCAATTACTAAAATAGCTTCAGTTTCCTCCTCATTTAATAAATGATAGAACAAATTTGAATTTTTAAAAGAATCAGCTGATACATAAATCGTTTTATTTTGTAGATCATCTGCTTTGAGCGTTTCGAAGATTAATCGTGTTTTACCCAATCCTGAAAGCCCCATTATTCTAAAAATAGGTGTATTGGTTTTAGCATTCCTTATTTCTTCTTGAATATTTTTTAATATTGACTCTCTTAGTTTATCTAAAATAAAGGTTTCTGGAATGCTTACATCTCTATTTTTTGCCCAAATCTGAAAAGATAATCCCTCAGGAGAAAATTCTTTTACCCATAATACTAGGGACGGGAACCTTTCGGCAAAACCTATTATCTGGTCCGCAGTATAAACCCTGACTTTAGCATCTGGAGAGTTTGGGTTAGACTTTATGATGA
>JABXJU010000395.1 GCA_013375405.1 Candidatus Helarchaeota archaeon | reverse complement strand
CCAATGTCTTTTAATTCTTTTGTGACAATAGGCTTAGGTTTCTTATGAATGAGAGACCTTTGTAAAAAGAAGAATAAGTTATTTTTGTTTGACATCTTCGCTCTCCTTTTTTATCCTTTTATTTCTTAGCTTCTCCAAGCCTCTTGCATATAAGGTGATGAGATTATCTGAAATCGACTGATCGACAGCAAGTATAGATAAGCTCTGTTAGGCGAAATTCCTTTATTTTCCTGTCTGGTTGTACTTTGGCAAATACTCATATATCAGTAAAGTTTCCACCAACGAAACAATATTTTTATCTTTTCCTTCAAATGATATAAAAGAAAAAACAAAATTGTCTTTAATAAAGGATGTGGATTCATCTCTTAAATTAAGACCGTACTCTTCAGCAATTTGTTTTCTAAATACACTTTTTGTGTAATTGTCTGATAAATGTTGGCGCATGATTCTTTGGTATAATCCCCTTCTTCCTAATGCGCGTCCTACATATACTATTTTATTGTTTCTATTCGAGCGCCATAGATAAACACCGATTTTTTTAGGCACAGTATTTAAGTCTATATTCTTAGGGTCATGATTTTCTGCTTTTACAAGTTTTTCAGAATATATAAGTGCATCTCTTAATTGTCTTTTAATTTTTTCAAACATATTTCATCCCCAACTAATAATATAGAATGCAGCCTATCTATTGCATATATTGGCATAGGGGCAATCCCAGTATCCCTGGCAGGTATCCTGAGCTGCCGGGGAGGGGCGAGCGGGGAAGTAGCCCTGTTTGATGCGGGAACAGCATTCCACAATGGTAGCTTCCACCTTCTTAAGCTCCTCCCTTTATTTTCCATTATTATAGCTTTCTTTATCTATCATTCTGATCATATATTCTTAGGTTAAGCCCTCTGGCTGATTTTGGGATAATTTCTTTTGAGAATTAGCTAGACACACTTGCTTATGCCCATTTGGCAAGTCGACGTTTCCTTTTTAATATCTGCAAAGTGGTCAATAACTCCCACATCTTGACCGTTAAAAGGAATTGTATAGAAATTATTATGGTTAAAATTGTATTTGATGAAAGAGACGATGAGCTTGCCTAATGTCTCTGGCACGATACGCAGAGCTCCACCTTTACTTTGAAAATTTATATAGTAAGTTCTTGCCACTTTTAAGCTTGTGTTTTCTTTCAATTTCAGCCAACTTATGCTCTTCATAATCTTTATATAAGCTGATGTACGCGCGAAAAATCCATAGATATGAGTAATTTTGTTCTTCTTTATATATTCCTCAATTACCGCAGGTAATCTGTGGTCTTTCCAGTATTTTGCATTAATCAGCTTGCGATAGTAATGTATCCTTTCGCTAGGTGTTAAAATTCCATAGGCTCCAGACATTATAAGTATATGAATATCTTTTCTAAAATAGACATCTCTTACAGATTCTCTGAAACTATCAACGCCATAAAGAGACCCATTGTATCTGTCCAGAGCAGCAATAAGTCCCGAATTTTTATCAATATAAGAATTAGGCTCTATTTCTTTTCTGCTATTTAGGAGGTAATCTTTTGTGTTTACAATATAATCGATGACTTTTCTTTCTTCATCTTCTTTAAAAGATTCATAAATGTCATTTTTTTGTTTTTTTGCCGAACATGGAAATATTATTAAGATCTTTTTTCCTCGTAACTTAGTGGATGTTAATGATTTTCCAATGTCTTTTAATTCTTTTGTGACAATAGGCTTAGGTTTCTTATGAATGAGAGACCTTTGTAAAAAGAAGAATAA
>JABXJU010000133.1 GCA_013375405.1 Candidatus Helarchaeota archaeon | reverse complement strand
TGCGTGGGGACAATGCCTCTTCTATTTTATATTCTAATTCTTCTAGCGGTACACCCCCACATGCGTGGGGACAATGTTCTGGCTTGAACCTGTCTTACTCGTTCCATCGGTACACCCCCACATGCGTGGGGACAATCACTTGGGATAAGATGTTTATAGATCCCGATTCGGTACACCCCCACATGCGTGGGGACAATGTTTATCCAAGAAATTGACTAATCCTATTTGCCGGTACACCCCCACATGCGTGGGGACAATTGTCTTTCTAATAAATAATAATGGAATTAAATCGGTACACCCCCACATGCGTGGGGACAATCAAACTTCCTTTTCCATTGATCTTAATTCTTGCGGTACACCCCCACATGCGTGGGGACAATTATTACTTCAATTTGTATTTGAGCAATCTGTTCGGTACACCCCCACATGCGTGGGGACAATTTATAAACCTTTCTAATAAGCTCTATTTGTTTCGGTACACCCCCACATGCGTGGGGACAATGCCTCTTCTATTTTATATTCTAATTCTTCTAGCGGTACACCCCCACATGCGTGGGGACAATGTGGTTTATAATCATAACATAATTGACATCCTCGGTACACCCCCACATGCGTGGGGACAATTCCTGTTCTTTTCCTTCAATATACCCTAATAGAGGTACACCCCCACATGCGTGGGGACAATACTTCTTTTTTTTTCCAAAATGGGTAGTTCGGGCCATCTGGGAAACTCTGATCAAATTAAGTATCCTCCTCGTTTGAATTCCCATTTTTTAAATTTTATTTCGTTTTTCCCAAATAATTATTATCTGAGCTTATTAATAAGTATGCATATAGAGGAGTGAGCGTGTCTATCAAGTTATATGTTCCTAAAGGTTCGATTTTTTTATCCAAACCAATTTTTCCTTTTCCTTTAAAAAGTTTATAATATTTCGAAAACTCAGTTTTTTTTGTTTGGGATCGTTCAATATTCACCTGTTTTGTTAAAAAGTCTTCGAGCTGAGCCAAACTAGAGAACCAATTCCTAAGATCTACGATATGGGAAGGTAGCGAAGCTTTAAGTGAAAATTCTTTTATTACTTGATTTAATATCTGGATATCAAACTCTTGATTAAAAACCAAAAGCAAATCAATTTTATGGAAATGAGAAGTGATTAACTCTAACATCAAGGGAACGTTAGATTTTTTTCTCGTCATGTTAAAAACTTGATAAAATTGAAGTACTGGAGAGCTTTCCTTTAAATTAAGAAGGACTAAGCCTATGATATTAATGAATCCCTCACGAGCTTTCGGTAAATAGTCAGTCGTCTCTATGTCTAAACTCATCAAGGTTCTTTCTTCAAGCAAGTTAGTACATGTGTTTTTCTTATTCGAAACCCAGTTTAAGAGGGATCTAGAATATTTTTTTAGCTCAATCAGCCAAGGATCACTCCACAATTTATCAGGAGGATATTCCCCATATGCAGAGGAACCATTTAATTCAAAAATTAAATTAGACTCTAAAAATGTAAATTTTGCCTTTCTTATGAGAAGATTGTCGGGAGTACCCTCGGTATCCCACGTAACTGGTGGGATTGTTTTGCGCGGAATGGTCCTTTTTATCTCTTTTTTTTTGTTGATTGATTGACCAAGTGTTGATTTTTTCTTTTTATTGGGATGGGAAATTAATTGCAGTCCATCAAAATCTCTTAATGACCAGTTAATTTCTCCACAACTTTGTACTTCGAATTTTTGTTCGTTATTGGTTGCTTTAACCCAAATTGCTCCTCCATTATCGATTTTTTCTTGAATTTTTATCCATAGTTTTTCCCCTACCAGTGTCGATAAAGTTCCAATAAAGACTCCTGGCTTTAACTGTAACATCCATTTTGTTAGTTCACCTCTCAGACGGATGGGTACATTTTCAGTAATGAACATCATTAATCTTGGAATGGATAATACCTCACGTGCTCACTCTTTCATATCGTAATTTTCACCACCTTTTTGAGATCCATCGCTTGGATCCCATAAAAACCCTGGGAGAGCATAATCTGAGTCATAATCTAAATCTTCTACATGAATGCTTCTAAGTACATTTCTTTGCATGGGATTAAGAAAGCTCTCAATGTCAAATAAATCTTTTATATCGTTCACGATCCTAGAAAGCAATTTCGACGTGCGGAATTTTTCTCGGCAATTCCTCCTTACTCTCCTAGAAATATCTTTCGTGCTCTCCTTTACTATATCAAACGAGAGTGGAATGGTTATTTCAGTCTTGTAAAGATCTGCAATATCATATACAAAGGAAAGTTGTTTTCCCGTGTGAATAAACCCTAAAGCGGGACTATACCCCATCGCAACTATTGCTGCATGACAAATTCCATATAAACATGAATTCGCTGCTGATATTGCCCGGTTAATGGGATCTGTATCGAACCAAGAATTTCTTTTGTATACCCGACCATTCCATGGAACTCCCGTTCTTTCGCTATTTTCTCTATAAATTTCTCGTACTCGAGCTCCTTCTTTTCCTCGTAATTGTGTGATGGTAGTTTCAAAAGGGATATCTTCATCAAATCTCTTGAGATACATTTTCTTAGCTACAATAACTCTAAAGGTCATGATACTGCTCAATATGGCTTGATAAATAACATTTTTAGCGCTACGAGTTCGACCAAGTCCTTGAGCATAAAATCTGACTCCTTCTTCACCACACCATAATATCATGCAGTCATTCTCAACAAGATTTCTCACAGCAGCATGGGTGATATCAGTCCCTGGTCCTAACATGAGGAGATTTAAGGAGGCACAAGGAACTGGAGTAACTCCCTCTTTATCATAGAACGCAATGGAATGCCCATCTTGCCGAATTTTCGCATGTTCAATATATAAATATGAAAGACTATCTTTTATTTTTGGTATTTCATGAAGATCCTTTTTCAAAAAAAATCGCCTTTAATTCCCTATCTACATACTTAGTAGACTCAGAATATTTAACATTTTGTAAATCTAAAACTTCGAAATCGTTAAAAGTCCGCACCCAAGGGCTTTTCCGGGACCAATTCCCTTTCTTAATGCAACTTGAAATTCATCTGGATTCGCCACGCGTAATACCCCTTCAAACTGAACACCTTGAAACGTCATTTGGGGGGTTCCTTTTTTCACTTTAGCGGTAAGTTCCTCTTTTCGCGTGATACTTGCATGAACCACTGTAAATCCTGCAGATTTAGCTTTCCTTTTTAACCACTCAAATTGCTCTTCTTCTCGATACATTCCAACCCGTTTTCCATTGGATCTTTTAGTGGGATTGCAGAACAATCGAAACCAGTAGGAATTTCCTTCGGCAAATTGAGGGTATTTAAATTCTTTAACTTGCGGTTCTTTTAAGATGTAATCTGGATCTTCTTTTAAGAATTCCCAATTTGGAGAGCTAAAAGATTGGACTAACAAAATAGGGAGAGATGTATCTTTATCAGTACTTAATCGAAAAAGTACTCTTTCTTCTATATTGCGTGCTTTTAGATTATCTGGAAAAGCCCGCATTATCGTCCTATGCAGTTGGTATGGATTGCTTATTTCTTTTTGTACCCGATAAGAACTGTAGTTTAAAATTAGCTTGCTTATGTGCACTCTTAGTCAACCTCCATCAAAGATTCAAATGGGATGAATTCAGTTCTCACAAACCGATTAATGAATTTCCGTGATTTGAAAGAAACGGGAACGTCCAACCTTGGTTCACCTTCTCCCGGTTTACACTCCAAAATAAGACGCAAATTTTCTGGTGGGTTATCACATTTGCGACCTTGCCACGGATATGATCTCATTATCTCGATGAGAGAGTCCTTTATTAATTCTTGAGAAAGTAATATTGGCATGCTAGCAGGAAATGATTTTCTACCTAAAAATAAGGGATATTTTGGAGAATTTAATGAATTAATTAATTCTAATAATAATGATTCATTTTCCCCTCTTAATCCTACTATGAAACAAGCATCAGCAATGTAAAATCGACGCGAAATAACCGTTCCAAGCTTAGAAGGAGTGACTTTCCCCTTAGCGCTTGCCCTCAATACATCTAAAGTTGTATGATAATCATAAGTAATTTTTCCCTCACGGTCAACTCGTACTGCCATTTCTAACATTGCCAGATCTTCAATGTTATCTTCCCTTGAACGTCCAAGTATGCTAGAAAGCAATCCTACCACCCCACTCTTTGTTGGTTCTGCTTCAGTGTGCCTATCTGTAAACCTACTTCCAATACCCCATGATTGCATTGGACCTTCAAGACGAAGAAGAATAATGCTCATTTATCTTCTCTCCTAAGGACTCAATTAACTCTTTAACTGATTTATGATATGTTCCGATCTTATCTAGGTATTGTATAGGTCTTTCTCCAGTGTAGCAATAGTGAACTTCCAAATTAACTAAAGAACCATATACCTCGCTCATTTGCTTGAGATAAGACTCAAATTTAGTGATTGATTGGCTGACCAAGTCTGTATCTTTTGACCCGAGTCTTGCTGGTTCAACAAACGCATTTACAAGTGACCAGGGTTGGTCCTTTCGAATAGTTGCCATGATAAAATCAGGCAAGTTAAATGCTGCCATACTGGTCTGCTTTCCGGTAGGAATGGCGTGTACCGAAGCTTGAATGAATCCTTTTAAAATCATGGTAGCTTTATCACGATCTCCTTGCAAATTGATTGCTAACTGATCTAAATCGATAACAGCGTATCGATAGAAACAAGAACTATTATACATTACTATTCCCATCATTCCCGCTCCACTTTCAGTCTCTTCTTGGAGATCATCAATCGCGGTAAAAAAATCCATTTCCATTTCAACTTTGTGAGTTGATAATGCATGTGCCACGTAACACGAGGAATCTACGTTTAAATCAGTCTTAGAGGCAACCATCCTTCCAAATAGAGCGATATCGGCATTTAAATCTTCTTGAATCTTGGTAATGATAGGATCTAGCTTCTTGAGAGTATCGGAAGATACTTTCTTTGCTGAAAAAGCATCCCAATCCTTTAAAATAATATTTGCGATCTCTTCATGGGTATTATTATTTAAAAATAAAATAACTTCGGTTTTGTTGGGATCCTTACTGTCAGTTTTGAACCCAATTCCATTTAACGTATCTTTCGTAACTGTTGTGGCAGTCTCTTCATCCTTTCCATTAGCAATCAATACATCAATTACTTTTTTGGGTAGCATCCGGGTTCTCACCCCCAAGTTTCCTTGCAACTCTTCAAGTTGGGTGGTGAAATATTTGCGGATTGCTCTTTTTAGGCATTGGCTTGAAATCCTTGCCCGACGAAACCCTCCAAATTGACAATCTTTTGGAGTGTTGGTATCATCCCGGTTCAAGCAGGATGGTCCAAAATTTTGAATCATGTGTAATTCTACAAACATATTATCACCTTTTACAAATTTTATTTTTTTATTTGATTTTAATTAATTTTAGTAATTTCTACTCAATTTCTTCTTTTTTAGGTTGTTTCCAAAAGGAATTTGCCCATTTCTCTTGAGGGGTAAACTTTGACTCATAGGGCCATCTTTTTAAATCATAAAATAATTCGTGCCAATTTACTGGAATATTTTCCGATTTCAAAATTGATATGGATTGCCTCAGGTGAAAGAACAAATCCTCTGGATTACTTCTTAATAGAGCAACAAATCTTTGTTCAATGCTATTGCTTTCTCCTCTACTTCGATATATGATGCGAAGAGTATCCCCAAGATTCCCAGAATGGCTACTCCTGGGATGATACGCATAGAGGGAAGCAATTAAATAGTGTATATCTTTTTCCCATTTGCTTTTCACATTTTCAAGCCAAGGAACCACGTAATGGTACATTTCTATACATTCCCCCGGAGCATATTGCAGACCCCTTCGTAAAGCAGCAAGTTCTCCACGCGCTCCCCGTTGTTCAAGATTTTCTAAATATTCAACGAAAGGTGATTTGGGGATTTCGAACTTCTTATATTTTTTTATTTTAGTTTTGATTTCTGACATTTATTTTAACCACACCTTTTTTTATTACCTTCATTTTAAAATAAATTTAACTTGTGAATAAAAATAACCAAAATTTTGAATGATCGACTTGAAAGCCCGAGGATCATCCTTCAAACTAATCCGGACTGAATTTAATAACGCTCGGCACTCTTGTATCACGTGGTCAGTGATGCAATTACGAATGATCTCTAATCTTTTTTCATAGGTAGGTTCTTTCGCAATGTCATCCAAGAACATGTAAAAATAATTTTCTACCGTATTCCAATAGCGAATCGTTAATTGGTAAGATTGAACCAGTTCATTAACCTTATTTTGTTGGAATTTATTCAAGGTGGACTTCTCAGGAAAAAGAAAATTCTTTCCAAATAAGAACATTGTTTTATTCAAAGTGCTTTCAATTTTTTCACATGAATCTATAAATGAGCGAATGTTATCGATTAAGCTTAGATCTTCAAGAAATACTATTGGTAAAGGAATATAAGAATGATTCCAACTAATGATTTTTGCAGCTTTTGAAGGATCGTTGCATAATCCGTAAGTTTCTAAAGAATATCGTTTTGAAAAAGAAATATCTCTATCTTTTGCTAAAGAGGAGATCCAATTAACTGCTTTTGGTGATATGGTCTTATTTTTTGGATTGTTTAATCTTAATAATGCCTCCGCATCCCTCCAGACTTGGCGATCTGGTCTGAATCTAATAGCGTATCTCTTATTAGCTTCATCTATAATATAAACCATCTGGGGGTCTTCATTCCATTCTTCACGAATTTTCTCCCCTTGAGCTAATAAGACGTGTTTTACTCGTAATTCTCCATTATGTAATTCAGGTATGAACCATATCCTTCTACTTTGCCATGTCAAGAGATCAAGATAACCGATTGGAAACCGTCCCTGTTTATCTTCGTGAAGGTCCTTGTCTTTTCGCTCCCAGAAGGGAATATCTTCATGATCATCGGACATCTGGAATGGATGAGTTTTATCATAACGGATTAAATTGAGCATTAACGTCTCAAAAAGAGTATTACCCTTAAATAATACGACAATCCCAGATACTAAAGGAGCATGGGAAAAATTATATGGAGTGCTCACCCCACCTCCAACTGCAAAATTTTGAAATGCAATTAAAAGTCTTACTACTTCATCAATGTCCATTGCCGATACTTCGGAATCCCAGTTGTGGTCGAATAAGGAGGTATTATTGCCTGAAGACAGAGCATGATTTAATTTTGTAATGGATGTTTTTTTCTTCACTGTTTCAGAGAGGTCGAATTGATAAAATCGATCTTTAGCATTATTAAATAGCTCAAACCTATGTTTCCATTTTGAAAAATATTCACCTAATACGCTAAAATCCCATTTTCCAGCGTTATATAGATTTTTCCATTGACCTTTGCTTTTAGGTCCAAAATTTCTATGCAACACAGCTAACAACAACCGGTGAATAGACACTACCACGAGTGGATTATTCGAACTTATTTCTTCTATTTCGGTTGCATTAGATAATGTATCTTTAATGCCCATTAATTCAAATTCCTTGGATTTCATTACACACGGAATCCAAGGGTCATCTAGAATATTAAATTTTATTTCTGTCATTTTATTTTACCTTTTATTTTGAATATATAGCCCTAATTCTTTATTAAAATAGTTCATATTCCGATCAGTTTCGAAGTAATATTCTCCTGAATCAGGATCTCTTGTTAGGATCACGTAATGCATGTCGTTAAGTAAGGTACTTTTTACCCATGATCTCGGAATGGAATCAGTCTTATTGATAAAAAGATGGTAAATGGAACGATTAGAGACTTTAATGGCATGGTTTAATACATTGATTTCCTCAGCACGAGTTAATGGTCCTTTAATTGAAATAGGTTGGTTTAACTCTTCATCCAAGTATAATCCATCCGAATCTTGATACAACCCAACCAAGAATAGTGAAGGGATAGTAATTCTGGTTAATGATTGTAATGATGCTTGTGCTTCCTTAGTATTCTCCTCAAGATAACTGGTGATATCCTCGAAAAAATCTTCATCAGACGGATTTGGTATTAATCGATATTTAGCCATTAATCTATTATCTGCTTCAAGGTTATCTTGCTTCTCTTTAGCTTTTTGTAATTCAACATCCCATTGATCTTTTTCTTTCTCAAATTCTTTAGGAATGTTCAAGGTATTGTTATATACTTGTTCGATTAAACCTTCTATATCGTCTGGAATATTTACAGAATTTAATGGTTTTAAATAAAAATAGGTCTTAAGAAGTACAAATTTGGAATATATGGGATAAGAAAAGGTTGGAATTTTATACTCATTTATTGAGGGATTTATTACCCAAAATTGAGGGCGTTTTAGATTTTTTGATCGGATTACTGGATTACCGTCTTGATCCTGAACGTGGCGGTGTAATCTCCCCATTCTTTGAAATAATAAATCGATTGGAGCAAGATCACTAATCATTAAATCAAAATCAAGATCCAAGCTCTGTTCTATAATTTGTGTTGAAATTAATATTCGTCTAAATTTTATATGATTCTTATCCTTTCCATATTTTTCAATTACCAAATTTTCGATTTTATTTCTCTGATAAAAGGGAAATCTAGAATGCAGCAGATCTACCTCAAATCCTTCATTTTTGAGCCCTTTGAGACGCAGGAATAATTTTTGAGCTCGTCTCACTTTATTACAAATGATCGCGACTCTCCCACCATTTTTCAATGCTGAGGATACCATTGTAGGAATGCTATGTTCATCAATCCACTCGATCAAAACACTATTATTTTCTTGCTTTTTTAAGGTAGTTTCAAAATTGTAAACTTTAACCCCTTTTCCAGAGCATATTGTGATGCGGGGATATGGTTTATTAATAATTTCGTCATTTATATTCGGTTGGTATGTTTTAATCAACTTTTTCCTCTTGAACGATGGAAGAGTTGCAGATAACAAAATTACTGATGATCCTAATAATCTTAACCAATAAAGTAAATATTCTAAAATGGTAGACATATAAACATCATAGGAATGGATCTCATCGATTATGATCACTTTTCCCGCTAATCCAAAAAGGCGAACAAAAAAATGACGCAAGGGAAGAACCGATAATAATATTTGATCTATGGTTCCCACTCCAAAAGGAGATATTAATCCTCTTTTCCTATAAGTAAACCAAGAATCTGCGACAACTGGAGACTCCTCTCCATCATAATTTTGACTCCTTGTTTTTAATAAAGAATATTCATCTGAAATGATTGCGTTTCCATGTAATAGATGCAAGTTAACCCTGAGTCCTTGTTTGATTGCTGTCAGAAAATCCTTTACCCTAAGGAACATTTGGTTAGCGGTAGCTTGTGTAGGAAGAGCAATATATGCTCCTTGTAATCCCTCATTTGCTTCAAGATAATGTTCTATATAAAATGCAGCCTCCGTCTTCCCTTCACCCATTGGAGCTTCAATCATGATTAGAGAGGGAGAAAAAATATGATCCAAGTTGTCTACAATGACTTCTTGAAGTGGTCTAAGATGCTTGATTAATGGAAATACTACATGAAAAGTCCTAATTTCAATTGATATGGAAGCACTTTTCCACCCCGACCATCCGATCGTTTTCAAAGCATTTTTTGCTCTTTTCCTGCTGATACTATAATACTTATCTCTTATATCAGTTTTGGTCTTTAATCCAGAATAAAAATTAAAGAAACTATCACAAGATGCGATCCAATCCACAACTGAAATAAATCCTGCTATAAAGATCAATAAGGCTTTCTGTTTATCTAAATTAAGATTATTATTGAAAGGGATAATATTAAATAAGTCAAAATCTACATCACAGAAATCTCGTACGATCTCAATTAATTCTTTTTGGATTTCTTTCCATTTACCTAAACCAAGATGTTCTGGAATTAACTCGTTAAAATTTTCTGCTCGTGGAAAAATACCGTGATGACCCCCAATAACATACTTTAAAGGATCTAAATTCCCGTCAATCGCAGCTTTTAAATCAATAGATAGAAGATACCGAAATAATACCATGCCAGAAAGGATACTATGATACTTATCGCTTGAAAAGCTATTGAGCCCAAGATCTGATAATACACAAGCTAATTCAGGCACCCTTGATTGAAAAACGGGAGTTGCCTTTCCTATATCGTGAATACCCGCTAAGAATATTAGCCAATTTTTTGTTTTGGTTCCATTTTGAAATAATGATTGACTTAGATATAATTTCAAATTCCGAGTGAACACTTGATCCCAAAGAGCTTCTGCAACAGCCGCTGTATCGATTAAATGGCATATAAGGGGATGAAAGTCTATTATAGTCTCATCATTGTGGACTCTTTTTCGCGCTTTTCCCCAAATATATTGTAAAAGGTTCATACTCTCCACCAAGATGATAAGTAAAATCTTTCTAAGTCTCTTGATCTTCTAATCTTTCGGTTATAATTCTTATTCTTCTTCTTCATAAATTTCTTTGCTTTTATTATTTTAAATAACTTCAAATTAAATAATTTCAAATTAATGTTTTATGGCTTAGTTGTCGAATTGTTATTCTTATTAAAATAAAACCTTCTAATTCCATGTTTATCCCAATATTTTGGCTGAGGAAGTTGAGGAAATGATTCCATTAGCTTTTCTACAATCCTTTTAAAATCCATGTAAACAAGTCTCTTTTTTTTAATATCAAATCACAAATTGAATTTTTCCTTTAAATACTTTATTATATACATATATGGTAAAATATATATATGTATTAAATATACTATTATTAACTAGAAGGTAATAATTTAAATGAAAGAGAAAGTTTGAACTAAAAATAAAAAAAAATTTATATAATTATGGATGAAAAACACTGTCAAATTGTTTTAGTAGGGCATACTTCACATAAATTAATTCTATCTATTGATAAGGAAGTAATTCATAGAATTATTTTTATTTCAGAAAGGCAACCACTTCCAGGTACTCCTAAAGCTAAGGTGATTTTAGATGAACTTATAAATTATTATGAGAAGCGGAGAATTCCCGTACAGAGTATAAAATTTGATTTCCATGTTCAGACTAAGCCTATAGCAGAATTAACTCATCTAATTTATCAACAGAAATTGCAAGGATTTGATAATGTTATCGTTAACATTTCTGGAGGATTGCGGTATATGGTTATTTGGTTGTATATTGGTTGCTCAATAACTAACACGAAAATTATTCATGGTGATTTTATTTATGAGGAAAGTAAGGAAGTTGGGATTTATTCTAATATGAGTTTACCAACTATCCCTTTCCAACTTCTAACAGATAAACAATTTGAATTTTTGGAATTATTTTTTAATAAATATGGTAATTATCGTGATTTTTTTAAACCTGATTTGTCTTTTAATGATAACTCCTTGTTATCTAACCGAATAAAATATAATTCGTTAGAAATTTTAAGAGAAGCACTAGAGAAAAAACGAGAGGAATCTTTGACCAGAGGATCTATAAATGGTTATATTCAAATACTAAATAAATTATCTGCTCTTACAATTTATCCAAATCCAGACGATAAAAAAGAAAAAACAATTGAGATTAGTTACTTAGGTATTTCTTATTTTTTGCATAAAA
>JABXJU010000132.1 GCA_013375405.1 Candidatus Helarchaeota archaeon | reverse complement strand
AAGTAAGGGATAGGTTATGGGAACGGCTTCAGGTATCCAAAGTGATACGAGTGCAATTTATAAACAAATCTGCCCCTGATACTGATATCACGATGACAATCTATGCAGCTTCCCAAATTTTAAAAGATATAACCTTTTCTGATAAAATAATTACCGATATTGAAAATTTAATTCTAAAGAAAGAATCATTTCAAGAGGAACACCTTCTAAAGTTTGTAACATTATCTACCGGTAGCGTACTTGAGGGTAACTTCTTATTTCTCATAGCAAAAGCATCAAAACTTAATCTAGATTTTGGTATTTTATTTGATAAAATAGCAACAGGTGGATATCATATATTGGGCATCTGGCCACGTGATTTCGCTGAGGAATGCAGAGAAGACCAGGAGATTTTCACTTATTTCTTATACAGATTGATAAATACACCCGATTATTTCGCTAATGTAACATTATATCGACCAACCGCAGTACAGACGCCTGATATGGTCGTCAAACATCCTACGCAAGAATTAGCTCCACCCGTTCCGATGCAAGCACCCCCATCTACTAGATCAAGGCCGACACCCTACCAAGCAACCTCGTTTGATGTAACTAGCGTGATTCAAACCCAACGCTGCCCCCATTGCAATGTGGCCCTACCCGCGCCTCGCGTTCAAACATTAGAACATGGAGGAAATACATTTTGTCCTAATTGCTACAATATTATTAAAGGTTCGGTAATACCAGGTCCTCCTCCTCAAGCACCCGCACCCCCTTCTATGGCACCACCTGTAACACCATCTGGCATAAAACAATTGAATTTGCCTCGATTTTTAGAACCCTTCTTGAACTCCCTCCAAAATCCTGGATTTCTACTTGAATCCGCCCTTTTATATATCCTCTCTAGTCTCAATCAATTGAACATGGAAATGCGAAAGATTTACAATAAGAACATGACAGAAATCGAGAAGAGAAAGGATGTACTTTTAAGAATGAAAAATCAAATCATGGCAAGTAATGATACAACTGCAATTCCCATTCAATTTAAGCTACCCGCCTATAGCGCTTCAGTATATCCTATCTTGGGAACCCACTTTCAAGATCTTATCATTTATGGCCTATTAAAGATAATGGAATGGCTTGGATTGGTGAGTCCAACTATCTCTATCTTAATGGGAAAATATGAGCAGATATTTTCCCAAGTCCGTCAAAGCCTTCCCTAAATCATAAGCTTATACCTATTTTATGCACTAAACTGTCATGATACAAAATTATATTTTAAATAAAGCCCTTAGAGCTCTCCTTTTGAGCGAAGAAATTTTTTATCCTGATTGATGAAGTAGTACCATGTATTGCGGGACATAAGACATAGATCTTTACGACCTAACTTTTTAAGGAGTTTGATTCGCAACTTTCGTGCCTCGATATTTTCTGGATCTCCTTGGATCAATACATCCAAAACTTGGAGCGCGAGTTGTGCTTGTTTGTTCTCAAGGAGTTCTTGGGTTCTGCTCAAGATTTTATCTGGATCTCCGATGAGTCCAAAAATTTCATTCATAACCTCCTTTTCGGGTCTTGGCAAAAGGTGAGCAGGATTGTGATCAAAATAGCCGTGATACCACCGATAGACATTATAAACGAAAAATTCCGGTCTGGAATAAAACATGTTCAGATACCGATTATCTTTTAAATGATCTGGGACTTTCACGGCATGGATCATCTCTGTAATATGCATATCTTGGTTAATGCAATCCACAACCTGATCATGTAAAGATTGGATGACTTCAATATTCGCATTTAATGCCTTTTTTACATGTTCTCCCTTATACATAACTCCTGCACCATTACAGAAAATATACTCTGGTTCTTGAGCTCGAACTTCTTCTAATGCCTTGATCCAACCCAAGGCAAATCGAGTGGGTTTCCACGGATTTCCGATATTGGGGAAGACTCCAATCATCAGGTCCCCGATAAAAGCTACCCTTATCTCTGGCACATAAATCCAGCATACATCATCAGTCTCAGCACGACCTGTGTGAAGTTCAAAGGTTTTATCTCCAAGAGAAATGGTCATCTCACCCATAAATGTCTTCGTTGGATAAATAAATTTTCCATCGTGGGGAATCTCTGGAATATTAAACTGTTGCGCCGCGATCCGGGCTCTATGTGGCGTCAGCATCTTATACCCATCTAACCGATCTAGGAGATATTTACTGGCGATGACCTCTGGCTGATCAGCCATGAATGCCGCAGCCCCACCCACGTGATCAAGGTGTCCGTGGGTGTATATAATATATTTAATCTTCCCCTCAATCTTTTTAAACATCTTTTTAGCGGCACCTACCGTGAGCAAGGTATCAATCAACACGACACCGTCGCGTGTATCAACCCATGCGCAACCGGCGATTGGCAGAGTGGCGGTATATACATCCTTTAATGGATTACTGAAAGTAACTTCCCTAGCTATTAAAACATTCATGGGGTTGATATCTTTCGTGTTTTGAGTTCCCTGCTTGCTTAATTTTTCTAACATCAGTTTCATCCCTTTTACTTTTTTACCTTCTTCCTAGATGCCAACTGGCTTTTCAATTTCTTAATTTATCATCTCTTTTACCGACAAAAGATAGTACTTTATAAGAAATTAATGTGCTAGTTTATAATACTTTGACACATATCTTTAAAAATTTATGAACTAAAAAAAAATATAAAATAGAATAATTAAACGGTGAAGAAAATGGGTGAAGAATCAAGTGAAGTATCTTCTTATCCACTTTGGGATAAATGGCACGATGTAGCAAAACCAGTAAACACTTTCATCTCATGGGCCATCATCGGACTTAGTCTTCTAGGGTGGGTGCTACCAGCTTTAGCAGTTCGTGGCTGGGGCTCGTATTATGTTAGATTGGCATTAAGACTTGGACTTGTTTGGATGATTCTCGGTGTAACCGCTGGAATATTGTACTTTATCTTTTGTTATAAAGCCGTTAAAGACAAAGATCTGACAGCACTGATGCATGTTATCCTTATAATTTGCGAAGTACTATGTTGGTTAGCCTGGTGGCCAGTAGGCGCTTTTATGACCTTACAATTTGTCATGGTCGGTATCCTCAGCGATGTACCTTTTTGGGACGCCTTTTCAAAATAATACCAAATTAAAATTTCAATTTTTTTTTTTCTTTTTAAAAAGCTGAGGTTTTTATGGAACCAATTGAAATTTTCATATATCTATTAATAGGGATTGCTGCTGCTACCGCTGGCTCGTTGATGGGGGTGGGCGGTGGCTTTATGATAGTGCCCATCTTTGTTTTCATGGGATTTAATGAAAAATATGGAGTGTATCTTTTAGCTCCAGTTTTGAGTTTGTTTGTCATCATCTTTGTTGCACTTTCAGCCACTGCTAAGTATAGTCGTGAAAAGTCCATTAATTATCGATTAGGATTGATGTATGCCCCCTTTTCGATTATAGGAACATTTGTAGGGTCTGAAATTCTTTTGGAAAGTGGATTAATTGATCCCTTTATATTTAAGATTATTTTTAGTGTATTAATTGTAGTTATTGGAATTCGACTCATTTATAGAGCGCGAAAATCAGAGGTGGAATCTGCTAATAGTTCTAACAATCAAAAACGGTCCTATTATTGGGTAATTTTGTGGGGATTTATAACTGGGTTAGTCGCAAGTATAATCGGGATAGGAGGTGGAACTATTGCCGTTCCAGTAATTCTTATATTCTTTTTGGAAACGATGCATGTTGCGATCGCGACTTCTCTTTTTGTAATGATTTTTACAGCAGCAGCCTCAACACTCTGGCACTCTTTGAACTTGATAGGGGTGTTAGATATGTCGTTTTTTGTGGCCGGACTTTTGGTCGCTGCCGGGGCAATTATGGGGGCTCAAATTGGGAGCCATATCCAAACCCGCCTAAAAGGAAAGACCCTTCAGCTTATATTCGGAATGTTTATGATAGGTATCGCGATTCCTCTGCTTTGGTTGGGCCCATAATTTACCGGTGTTTGATTGTCATGGCTTTAACGATATCGCGTTCTGTAATTATTCCAACCAACTTTTCGTTTTCAAGGACTGGGACTGCCCCAATGTTATGCTTCTTTAAAACTTGAGCAAATGTTGTGACTGAGGCATCAGGTTCGATAGTAATCACGGGACTATTCATGATGGAAGTTATTTTTTCATTAAAAACAGCATCAATATCATGATTTTTAAATTGCTGTAAGACGTTATCTTGAGTGAAATAGCGTGCAAGATCTTTTATCGTAAGAAATCCCACTAAGTTGCCATCATGTATAATGGGTAATCGACGGAAGCCTTTATCACAAATGATATTTAATGCCATACCAATTGTATCATCAGTGGCGCATGTTATAACATTGGGAGTCATTATATCCCTCACTAATACTTCAACATTTGATTTAGTTTCTGCAAGTAGGAATGAAATGTGACGCTCTGTTATGAATCCGATTAGGTCTCCATCTTTATCAATAATCGGGAGCGTTCCGATATTTTGTTGTGTCATGATGTCAACTCCGATAAATAAGGGCACATCTTGATGCACCTTAATCACTGATTTTGTCATAAGTGAGGAAATCGGGCGATCGTAAATTTGTTGATAATGGAGGGAAGGATCTTTGCCGTGTTCACATTGTTGACATGTTTTGAGAAAGCCACAAATATCACCAGCGACTACAATTCCCTGAACCTGGTACTTTTGCCGGTCCGTAAGAATTACTACTCGCTTATCCTTTTTCACCATTAAAATCAATATATCTTTGACTTTAGCAGTGGAAACCGCCAATAAGGGCTTTTTTTCCCCAAAAAAGATTATTTTTCCCTTGACATTAATGAATTTTTCAATTTCAATCCGTACATCTTTCATTTGGAGAGCCCTTCATGATCTAAAAAACAATTATAATATTCCATCAATTCATGGTATCCTAATTACTTAAAAAAATTGTAACATTAATAATTTTATTCTTAAAAAGAATTGGTTAAAAAGTACGAGAATCTGAATGAAAATCAACAAGAATTAGAAAGGGTAAAAGAAAAAAATGGCGGCGACTGGATGTCTGATGGATCTAATGTATTTGAGAAACCTTCCGTAGAACGGCTGGCTACTGGGGGAACTTATGTTCTTGTCTTCTCATTATTAGCGGGACTACTTGGATGGGCGTTTATGGCTGTAGCCAGCCAGGAAGGAATCGGTGTTGGTGGTGACCTTTCAGGTTATATGATTAGCGCCACAGCATTTCATGTTATAGGTATATGTATTTCAGCTGGATTTCATCAAGGACTATCAAAATACATTTCAGAAGCTTTAGTCGAATCTAAGGAGAAAGCTCTTACCTATGCTAAAGCTGGATTCTTTATTTTCAACATAATTGGAATCATTTTATTTAGTATTTTTATTACACTTGCTATTCTCATTTTTCCATATCAATGGGAATATGGACTATTTTTTGGAATTATAGCTGTAGTCTATTATTTAACTTTCTTCAAGGATAATTTTGTGGGAAATCTTGCTGCAGTGCATCGATTTGATTACATCGGAAAACTAGTTTTTTTGGCAGGGATCGGTAGTGTGATATTCGCCTTTGGGCTCCTCTTTTTATTGCCAGAGCCAATTAATGCGTATCTCCTTCCTCTCTCGATTATTATAAATCTTATCATCCAAATATTTTTAGTATTTTATTACACCAAAAAAGTGGTGCCTTATTCCTTTTCATCTATTTTTAAAGGAGCTCGTAGAAAGGAAATATTTCAGATTGCAAAATACGGACTTTATTGCACGATTCCTAGCATTATTTTTTCGGGAGCGATACTTACGATTCAGAATTATTATTATATTGGTATCTTTGGCATTGAAGAATTTTTCGTAACAGCAATTGGCTTAATTATCGGGTATGCTAGTATAGTCTTTTCTGTCTGCCAATTTGGATGGCCTCAAATTCCAGCAGTATCGGAGGCGAAAGCGATGAACGATTATAAATTGATTGATGATTATATGAAAAATACACTTCATACTGGGTTTAATCTCTCATCTTTTTTTCTTATAATTTATGTAGGGTTATCGCATGTCTTACTTCATCTTTTTCATGGACCTACATATCTCGAAGTTCAAATTCCTTTTATAATATTATCGATTTCCGTAGTACTCCTCGGTATGGAATTTTTGATATGCACGCTCCTAATGGGATTAGGGGAAGGGAAAAGAGCTGTCTTTCTCATTATATCTCTGACCCTTATTCAAATCATTTTTGTACCAATCGCCTTATTTATTCTCAGAAATAATTTCGGACCAGATTCACCTTTAACGCTTTATGCAGGACCCACCATCCTTCTCATTTCTTCTATTGCTATCTTTCCTCTTGCATTTCATTATTTGAAAACATATACGAACAATCCTGTGAAGGAATACACGGATATCTTCTGGAAAGGAATCGTAAGTATCTGTTTAACATTTGTATGCTATGAAATACTAGAATTAACGCTGTTCTCATTTGATAATCTAGTAGTATCTTTAGTTGTGCGAGCTGTTATTTTGTTTTGCTTATTTACTATCTTCATGCTCATTTTTGCAGGGTATAATGATGCGGATTTAGATGTTTATGAAGGTGTGCTTGGCCCGTTAAGGTTTATTGTTAATGGTATGAGATGGTTATTACATCATTCACCGTTCTATGAAAGCGAGAATGGAGAGAATAACGTTATCACAACTGCGAATGAAGTGGGTTAAGCTTTTATGGAATTTGAAAATAAGGCAAAGGCAGCTGAGAAGGAAGGCGACTATCTTACAGCGATTAAATATTATTTTCAAGCTTTAGAATCTCTAAAAGAAATGAAATTAGTGGAAGGACTCCAATATGATTCAGGAAATATTCTTCATCGGATTGCTAACCTTTATACGGAGATTGGGAATTTTGATACCGCAATTAAATATTTCAAAGAAGCAATCCACTATTTCATAGAGAGTGAGGAACCTTTAACTAAGATATATCGGCTGGTTGGCGAGTGTTACGCGAGTATCGGTGCGTGTTATCTGACAGCGTCAAATTATAAAACGGCTTTAGAACCTTTCCAAAAAGCTTTGGAGAACTTCGAAAAAGCAGCTGAATTGGAGGAGCAAATTCTACGCAAATATGTAATTGAGCGGGAAATTTTTATTATGGGATTATATGCACTTTCTTTAATTATTTTAAAGAAAATTAAGAATGCTAGTCCATTTTTACAAAATGCAATCACATTAATTAAAGATTATAATGTGTACGGCCTCGCTACTAATATTATTCTTTTTTTAAATAACATAATAAACAAAAATTATAGCGAAGCCCGGGTTCTTTTACAGGAAAAAATCGAAGACGCTGCCGATGCTTCTTTATTTACCTCAACGCTACAGGCAACGGTAATGGGACTCATTATAGACCTTGCAAGCAAACACATCCCTGAAGCACGTATTCAAATTCAAGACCAAATTATAGAGGAAAAGGGAGAGGTTATTCTAACAACGAAGATCTTTCAGGATATGCTCTTATATGGACTTTGTTTTGCAAATAAAAAAATGCCTCGGGCAGAATATAAGGAAGTGATGGGTCTAATCATTGGTAAAATAAAAAAGGATGATGTAATCGTTACGGAAATTGTTCCCATGACCTCTGGATCGGAAGTTGAGGTCGAATTTAAAAATAAACATTACACAAAGGCAGCAATGATCGATTCTATGGCAGCAGAACGAAATGAATTTATTGTTGGATGGTATCATACCCACCCTGAGCTTGGACTATTTTTATCCCCTACAGATATTATCAATCAACTTGGTTATCAGGCATTGAATGAAAAAGCAATTGCAATAGTGTTTGATTTTACCAAAATGACACCATTAAAACCAGGTTTTTCAATTTTTCGCTTAGATAATACTTCTCTTGGACAAGCATCTAATTTCCATTCGGTCCGTTGGCGAATTAAAGATGCATCTAACCAAATCTTCGCTGAAAGCATCTCATTTTTTGATAAGTTCCTAATAAATCTAAATGCACTAATCTCAGATAATCGACAACTCACCCTCTCACAATTGACCGAGCAATTAAACCGATCTGAAACGTTTCTGGGTGAGATTATTCCCCATCTAATTGAACTTCAATATCTCCCCAATATTCAATTCGATTCTACAACAAAAACTATCTCATTAAAGGGATGATTTGCGGGCAATCAATTTCTTAGCATCAAAATTATGAAAAATAGAGACTATAAGTGCTAAGCAGATTCTTCTGTTTCTTGTTGTGCTAAACGGTTAATAAGGTCTTCCAAAATATCAGCAGATCGAAGTCCCACCAAACGATCTATATCACCTTCGTCAGTTTTAAAGACAACTAACTTGCCATCCTTGAAAAATTGCAGTGTGGGGACCGCATGGATACTTAATTCCTGAGCCATTCGTAAATTTTTATCAATATCAATCGTTATAATTTTCACATTATCTAGTTTTTTTTCTAATTCATCTAAAACTTCATGTTGCATTTTACAAGGACCGCACCATACTGCCGAATAGTCAACAAGGACAAGTGGTTCCTTTTCTATAAGCTCCTTGAATTCTGCTTCCATAAATTCCTTTACCATTCCAAAAATCTCCGAATTTGTTTAGAAAACAATACTCAACTTCCTTTTTAAATGTTTACAGAAGGGATAAAGAGCGATTTTATAGAGATAATAAAATACAAAAGAAAAAAGTAATATATATCATCTCAGAGAAGGCAAAATAGAAAAAAATCTTGCTTAAACCACGTTAAGATTCATTATTTAAAAGAGGATGCATGCTTATGGATGATGACCTTAAAACTAGAATAACTAAATTACAGAAAGAAACTCAAGAATTAAGTAAAAATGAGAAAGCTTATCAGCTGGAAATAGAAAATTTAAGTCAAATTATTAAAGAAAAAGATGCAGAAATAGCAAAACAGAAGGAAAGCTATGAAGAATTGACCAAAGTAGTAGCAGACAAAGAGACCCAAATTTATGGTTTAGAACAAAAAGAAAGAGACCAAACTCAAGCTGGCGACAATCTAACTTCAGGATTACAGGACGCAAATAAAAAAGTTGGAGAGCTTACGGAACAGGTAGCCAATTTGGAAACTAATTTGAAGGAAGCAGACAATAAATTACAAGAAAAAATCGCAGAAGTCAGTAGATTAACTCAAGAACTATCGGAGAAAGAAAATCAGTTACAAGACACAAGTACATTATCTGAGAAAGCGGTCACTGAATTGGAAACCTTGAAAAATGAATTAGAAACAAATAAAACCGAACTTGCTCAATTAAAAAAATGGAATGACTCAAAAGCGCACGAATTGATCGAAAAAACTAGTCTCCTCAATGAAAAAACTGATACTATCTCTAATCTACGGGCACAAATTGATGAATTAAACCAAAAACTTAACTCGATCAATAATACCTTTGTTGCGCAATTAGAGGATATAAAAGCGAATGAAACTAAATTAATTGAATTTGTTCAAGAACAGCAACAAACACTCTTAGATTCAGTGAAAGGAATCCAGGATGGAGTCATACAGAGAGCAATGGCTCAGAATGAATCCTTACTCGAATCTATACATGAATTACACAAACAGGAAATAAAATCTTTTAAAAATCAAGTCACTCTCCTAAATCAAAAAATTGCGTCGCTTAAACTCGCTGAAATAGGTGACATAAAGTTAGAATTACCAACGATAAAACCTAAAAAGAACACTCCACCGTCCTCCAGTGTAACCAAAGAATCTGAAGAAAGTCCCACTTTTGCTAAAATAGAACATTCTAAGCCAGCCACAGTTACAACTATTCAACCGGATAAACCTGATAGATCTGTCTATCTGCATTTTGAAAAAGACAAATATGTTCGTGTAAACACTTTATCTAAAACCGGAATCTCTCTGATACTAGACCATAAAGAACAAAAATGGATCATGAGTTGGTCTAAAGATGCTGGATTTGTAGAACGAAGAACCGCAGAACGTCAAGCTCGTTCGATTGCGAGTGCAGGTTTTGGAGATAAACACGTAGGACAAGGGTATCCTTTGGATATGATTGGGGAAAGTTCCGTACCAAAACGACTAATGCACGACCAACACGAATATTAACTTCATCTCTTTTTTTTGAATTGTTGGAGAGACCAATTTCTTGCAAAGTCGGTTAATTGTGAAGCAATTACGCAAAAAAGCACTGAAGGAATATAAAGAGAAGCGTCCCACTGAGATATTTGGTTATCGCGTTAAAAAGTCGGTAGTTCTTCACCGAGGATTTGGTCCCTCAATCATTGTTTCTGGCTTAAAGGGGCGCATTGTTCCCTATCTGTTATTGGCAAATTATGGGGACCATTATCGCCTTTATTACATCCTCGAAAATGGTGTAACGCTCAGTGCAATTAATATTCTAACGAGCGAATTTGAGCGAGAACGCTTGAAATTTCAAAAAGCGACCACACAATTATTCCAAATTCCAAAACCTCCAGTTTCAGAGAAGAGAATTGAAAAAATTAAGAAACAAATCAATGAGAAATTCCAGTATTATATAGCTCAGATTGAAAAACAGACTTCATGCAAAGTAAAAACCCTTCCAATAATCACTGTTTATCAATCTTCTGAAGAAACTAAAGTAATTATTAAACGAGAGCGTAATTTTATAAAATTTCCTGTAGAATTAATCTCCCACAAATTAATTGATGGATTCCTTGCAAGAGAAGCATATAAATTAGTATTTCCTACATTTATTCGTAAGACAAAGCAAGCCAAACTCTTTGAAATAATGGGTGCCTACCTCTTTCTTACAAAATTATTGAAAAAAGATTGGTTACAATATTGGGAGCCTAAGGAACCTTTCAAAGCTAAACTCACTAAGATAGGTGAAGCTAAATTTTACCTACTTTTACAGTTTCTCTGTTATCTTGGTAAATATGAATCCACTCTTTTTCTTGATTCTCAAATTGGAAAAATAATTTCTATTTTTCCTGAATTAGCTCAAAAAACTGATAAAATGCCCGATATCGCAGCCCAATGTTATTTACAACTAGCAAACCATGAGGGTTATTTTATAATTAAGGCAGCATTCTTCTTTATTTTAGCAAATCGCTTCAAAGAAGCAAAAAAGGCTTTAAAAGAACTCTCAAAATTTACTCAATCCGACCAAATTCGCAGTCTTAGAGTTCAATGTGAACATCTGGTTTCTTTACAATTAGCTAAATTTTATTCGAGTGGCCTTGATTTGAACTTATTCGCCTCGGATATTCAGGAACTTTATACTGTGACTCTAGAACACGTCAAAATCCAAGTGCTTGAGGTCAAAAGGATTCATAAACAAAGAGTCTCTACCTCTGAATCCATAACAATTGAGTTAAAAATTAAAAATTTGACTGATCTTACCTTTCTGAATATAAAACTTACTGATAACCCGCCCAAAAAATCACAATTGGAATTATTAAGTTCTAATACCTTCCATTTTACCCAACTTTCCCCTAATGAAAAAATTACATGTGAATACCAAGTATCTTGCAAAACTCCTCAAAAAATTTGGTTCAAAAATGGTCATCTATCATTTGAAGATAACTATAACAATCATT
>JABXJU010000131.1 GCA_013375405.1 Candidatus Helarchaeota archaeon | reverse complement strand
TTTTCCCATTGAACCTACAGGTTGTTCCTCAGGGCCAATTTTCAGAAGCATGAATCCACCGCCATCCGTTGCGGCATAGAATTCTCTCAAATTGACATTAAATCTTTCTACAAACGCTTCCCATATTTCTCTCGGACAGGCCGCGCTAGTAATTAATTTAATATTATGATCTTTATCATTTGGTTTTTCAGGTTGTTTCATCAAAATTGGAATCATCGCTCCAAGCGTGTTAAAGGAAGTGACATTGTATTTTCGACAGATATTCCAATGCCGGCTGGCACTAAATCTTTTCCCAAGGATCAAGGGCACATCGTTTAAAAAAGCCGTAAGGCTGGTAAGAAATAGCGCATTGGCATGAAATAGAGGTAATGCCGTAAATAACACGTCATCCCCTACAAGATAGAGGATTTTCAAGCCTTGCATGAGTGTTGAAACATTATTCCCCCCTATCAACTTTCCCTGCAAAAATGTTACAGCTTTTGGCAGTCCAGTTGTCCCTGCTGTATACATGAATAACACTAGATCCTCACGATTGAGTTCAACGTCAATATCATTTTCGGGTGCTTGCATTACTTCTTGAAGCGATACTGCTCCTTCGGGTAACTGGAAATCATCTGGCGCATCTTTCAAATTAATTATGACAAATTTGATGGTTTTTAATTGATCTTCAATTGCTAAGTAATTTTCTAGATATGTATGATTGAGGATTATCGCTTTGGCGTCTGAATGATTCAAAATATAGGTTAATGCCTCACCTTTTAGGGCTGTATTAACTAGTGGCATGTATGTTCCCAATTTAAAAGTAGCAAAAACGGCAATGAGAAATTCTGGAGAATTAGGCTCCATTATAGTGATTCCATCTCCCTTTTTGAAACCTAATTTTGATAAGCCATTTGCCAAACGATTTGATAATAAATGCATTTCCTTATAGGTATATTTCTCATCAAGGCCCTTATCAAAATCTTTTACAAACGTTAACCACACCATATCTCCTACAGTTTCTGCCTTGTGTTTAATAACATCCCGAAGCATTGTCTTGCTTGTTAATTTAAACCTTTTTTTTGACATATTATTCCATCTCTGATTTCAATCATGTTAGGTATTAATTCAAGTTAGACAAATTAGACAATTTTTTTAATTATTCTCAAAGTTCTTATTTTTAATCAGATATAGAATTCTATTTCAGGAAATTGTTGGATTAATTCGAGTTCCAATACCACAATGGGTTGTTTCAGTTTGAAATTCAAAATTACTTGCGGATGGATTTCACCAAAAATCCCAATCTGCTTATTTTCGACATGAACCGAAAAAACCCGCCCCTCTAGATATGAAGGATGTGATATTTTTTTATATTTCACTTCTTTCTGTAAGAGGTTAAAGAGAATATCTAATTCGGATTTAATTTTGTTGAGGTTAACATTCTCTCCAATCGTGGCTGCTGCCAAATTGAGTTGCTGAATATTCCTATTATAGGCCTTCTTAGCGGGGATTATGACTTCCCCAACTTCGAAGATTTTCTGTGGATAAGGGTTTTTTAAGTTTTTGGAGAGATAGTTAAGCAGTATAGGAATTAATTCGGGTCGAAGATCAGAATAATGAGCTAATTTTGAATTTAGCAATCTATAATGGGGGAGTGCCTCTTTATTCATCAAATTTGATAAAATTTCTTTATCCGTCAGTAGGTAATTCATGACTTCTGTGTAGCCAAGACCTGCAAAAAACTCTCTTATCTGACTTACAAGGTAACTATAAGATAAAGTGCTTGACCGGGTTAGCATTTCTGGAAGTTCCGGCTTGATATCGGTATAGCCATAACAAATAATCACATCCTCGATAATATCTACTTCGTGGAGTAAATCCAGACGATCTGCCGGTGCCTTCAAGGAGATCTTATCACCTTTTATTGAAATATCCGTATATCCCATGCGAACTAGATAATCTTCAATTTCTTTAGCTGAAATTAGCTCTCCTAAATAAGTATGAAGGTTTCTTACACTCATTGATTTCGGTTGGAGTGATAAATCTAGTGGTTTTTCGGAAGTTCCATCGGGATAATTGATTTGCACCTGATATACTTCTCCTCCTCGCTCAAGCGCATCCATTACAATTAATTTTAAAGTATTTAACATCACATCTTTCTTGGTACCTGTAACCTCAATGAAAAGGCTTTGTGGGTTTTTCTCATCAGGTTGAACTGCACCAAGATAGTTGGAGTTTATAATCGGTGGCATACTTAAAACATTCGCACTTGAATCATAAAAAATCGGATATTTATCTAAACCCTCAAATAGATGTGCATATTTCACTCCTGTTGGAAGGTCTTCCAAAATGCCTTTTGCTGTCATTACCCGATTATATCCTAACGGTTCGAAACTAATTTCTTCTGGTTTTTTTGCTTCATATGTCAGCGGGAATCGTATTAAATCAAAAACGTACAGACCAATACTGGCTTTAGCGCGATTTCTTGCTAAGGATGCATGTAATTGTTCTTGTAAATTAATCATTTCGATGAGATCATCCTCTGTAATCAATACATTTTTAATTACTGCCCCACCAATGTAAGGGCGAATCGGGATGACTGAGGGTTTAACATTGATCAGGTAGTCTGAATCATGAACTGTAAGATTGGCTTCCTTTCTTTCCCAGCCATAGTAGTTTTGAACTAATTTAACAATATTTTTAACGGAGAAAAGATCCACTCTATCGGGGGTTATCTCAAATTCGATTATGTCCTCTTCTTCGTTGAGCCCCTCTAATTCTACTTTCAATAAGAATAATGTGTCGATAAGTTCGTTCAGCTTGACATCATGGCCAATATATTTCAAAAAACTGGAAAGTTTTAATTCCGTTTTCATTCGATCTTCCCCCTGTATAATGGTAGATTTTTGAGTAGTTCGATATCATTTGAATATACATCGCGAATGTCATCAATTCCAAGTGCTGTCATAGCCAAACGCGTTACACCGATGCCATATGCAAGCACAGTCTTCTTGTAATTATAAGAATAGAGTAGCTCTGGTCTAAATATACCCCCTGGCAGAGCTTCGACCCACCCTAGTTTAGGATGCTTAATGAATCCTGACACACTAGGCTCTGTGAAAGGGAAATACCCTGGCATAAATTTAATTTCCTTCACGCCAACCATATGACAAATTTCTGTCAGCATTCCAAATAGGTGCTTGATGCTTAGATCATCCCCGCATATAATACCCTCACATTGCCAGAACTCGAAACTATGGGTACGATCTATCGTATCTGGCCTGAAACATTTCCCGAGACAGAACATTTTCATGGGCTCGGGACGATTCATTATCGCTTCAAGCGCATGCGCGGAGACTGCAGTGGTCTGAGAACGTAAAATCAAGTTAGATGATTTCTTTTCATCGAAATTATAGTTCCATCCGATTGATCCAGTGTCTGCACCATCTAAATGGACTGCACTTACGCGTTTTAGCAAGTTTTTATTTCTTATTTCACCAATTTTTTTACTTTCAACAAAGAATAAATCGTGAATACCCCGTGCAACATGATCTTGGGGCATAAATAACAAATCACAATTATAAAACTCCAAATCTATTATTGGACTATCATATTCCTCGAATCCGAGGGCTAACAATCCCTCCCTTATCGTGTTTAAAAATTCTAAATAAATCGATTTTCTTCCAAACATCAATTTTTCAGTAGGTGTATCGACATTGTATTTCTTGTATTGGTAATTTTTCCAGTTGCCTGACATAAGATCTGCAGAAGTTACAGAGGTTTTAATATTTGAAGTCAGAAGTTCATTCAATTTTTTATCCGAAACTGACTCCTTCAATTTATATAAGTCTGTTTTTTTCTCTTTCTCAATAATTAAATTTCTTTCCATTAATTCTTGTAAAATATCTGCTTGTTTTTTATCTGGATTTTCTAATTTATCTCTAAGATTTTCGATCTTTTTTGAAATGTTGCTTAATTCTCCAATTAATTTGATATTCCCTTTATCGATTTCTATCCAATTGTTCTTTTTTGCCCAATTAATAGCAATACTAAAAATATTCTTATCCTTTATTTTCCCTTTAATCTCCTTAATCGACAGAATATTCTGTTTCACGAAACCGATTAATTCTTCTTCAGGGAGTTTATTATGTAAATATTGCCTACCTTCATCTGTAATCTGATAAATTGATTCTATTTGTTGTTCCCTATCTACAAGTTCTGCCGAAATGAAGTAACCTAATATGGATTGTACTTTCTCAAATTGAATCTCTAGTGCTGCTTTGATTTCTTCAATTGACTTTTTTTTCCGTGTTACCTGTTTTAGCACTTGTTTTTGTGTTTCATTTAAGATTAGTGACATCGCCTTTACTTCCATCAGGGATTTTCTTCTCTATTTTTACTATTTTTTCAAACGATATTTGTATTAATAGCTTATTCTTTATTAATGTGACAAACCCACAACCCTTTTTTAATGTAATTAAATTCATCTATTATTTGGATTCAATGATTTTGCAGCCATCACTAATTGATACTAAATAGGCTTTGCCACCTGCCTCTTCAATGGCCTTAGCAACTTCTTCCGTGGCATCGGGTGCATAAGCAATCATACAACCCCCAAATCCAGAACCATTTATTTTACATCCTAGCGCCCCTGCATTCTTAGCAACTGTAATAAGCTCCTCAATTTTAGGAGTTGATATACCTAATTTCTGAGCGAGTAGTTTATGATGCACATCTAAGAGTTCCCCTAAGGCTGCGGGTGAAAAATCACTCTCTGAAAGGAGGGCTTTCGCCTTTTGTGTAAGATCACGGCTCATGAGATTCGCGGTAATTTTCTTGGAAATCTCTGGAAATACTAGAGATAAGTAGGGTGTAAGTTCTAGTAACGAAGTTGTTTTCAAATCAAAATCCTCATATTTTCGCCGCATCTCAGATAGACTTATTAAGACTTGTTCTTTAATTCGAGCTAAATCTGCGACAGTATTCTTTCGTTCGAGAGAATCACCTAATACAAATCCAGATAATGGAACAGTTAAAGGTTCATATTCATATGGGGGTGTTGTTATAATATATAAAAGCCCCCCAAGAGCAGAAGTGTAATGATCCATCCGACCTCCTGCTTCTCTGAATTCGTCTACTTCTGCCTGATGTCCTAAATCAGCAATTATAGTTGGAGCGAGTTCCACTTTAAAGATATGTGCTAAAAACGTAATCCATGCAATGATAAGTGCAGAGGAGCTTCCGCACCCTGCATTAATGGGAATATTTCCACTGATTTCACATTTATATCCTTGATTTAATCGATATCCTTTCCGAATAAATAAATTATAGGCACTTCGAAGGTAATCGCGTGAATATAGATATTGAACTTCTCGATTCTGGAGGGGAATTACTTCCTGTTGATTGAGATCCACCAGGTCAATGGTAAGGTTTCTATCCTCAGTTTTGATTGCCTTAATTTTAATGAATAATGAAATCGCGGCTGAAATGACTGGCAATTTGAGGTAATCTTGGTGCTCACCGAAGAGACAGATCCTCCCAGGTGCAGTGATTTGAATTTCATGTGCAGGCATTTTGTAATATTTTAGCATTAATAACTAATAAATCTCTGGTATTAATTTATAAAATCTGAATTGCCACCGCTTTAAATCCGACATTGACCATAGAATTCAAATTGAGATTCAAATCAATGAAAGATTGGTGCGTAATTAAAGCAGAAATTTCGTCATCCTGCCCAATCCCAATTTTTAACTTAATTAAAGGACCCTGATCTTGAATTGCGATAATTTTACCATTTAAAATATTTCGAATACTTGATTTCGGCGGTTTAAGAGAAACTGCCACATCTTCGGGTCGAATACACGCTTTTACCTTTCCTATTTTCGTAGTAGCAGCCTGAATTTCAAAATCTCCACAGTCTATTATTGCCAGTTTTGTTTCTGGATCATAGTTTGAAATTCCGTTATAGATATTTTCAAATCCTGTGAATTGGGCTACAAATTCATTTCTCGGCGATCTGAATATTTCATTTGGAGTACCCACTTGAATAATTTCCCCCTCATTCATAATAGCAATTCGATCTGCTAGAGTAATGGCTTCTATTCGATCATGCGTTACATAAATTGTAGTTATTTTCAACTTTTTCTGGATTTTTATTATTTCCTCCCTTAATTTTATCCTCATGTTATAATCTAAAGCAGATAGGGGCTCATCGAGAAGGAAAATTTCGGGATTAATTATCAAAGCTCGTGCCAATGCAACTCTCTGCTGTTCTCCACCACTAAGAGTATTTGGATACCGTTTAGCTAAATGTAAAATATCTATTTGTTTCAGCATTTCCTCAACTTGTTCTACTTTCTCTCGACGTGAAATTTTTTTAGCAAATAGCCCAAACTCTACATTCTGCCATACTCTTTTATGTGGAAAAAGCGCATAATCTTGAAAGACGAATCCAACTTGACGTTTATCCGGAGGTAGGTATGTTATGTCTTTTCCTCTAAAGAGAATCCTCCCAGTGGTTGGATAAAAAATCCCCGCAATAACTTCCAATAATAGAGTTTTTCCTGCTCCAGAAGGGCCCAACACAACGAAAAACTCATTCTTTTTAATTTCTAAATTGATATTTTTAAGTTGAAACTCAGCCCATGTTTTATTCACATTTTCCAGTACTAACATTTTTAAATCACACGTGTAATTGGTCTTTCTTTCCCTTGTACTAATTTTAAAATAATGAAAATGCATAACGTTACCAAAATTAAGGCAATGGCAATACCACGAACTGCACTTAAACCACTCCCTTCAAATTCATAATATACTAAAGTCGAACCGATGAGGGGTGTGGATGCCAAAATATATACCGCACCAAATTCGGAAATTCCTCTGGCCCAACAAAGAATAGAGCCTGTAAAAATCCCCTTGGATGCAATTGGCATTGTAACCGTCAAAAAAGTACGTGTTCGTGATGCACCCAACGTTCTAGCTGCTTTTTCTACGTTTGGATTAACATTAGCAAATGCATCTCGTGCTCCTTTAATTAAAAATGGTGCACTTACGAAAAACATTGCAATGACTATACCCCACGGGGTATCAATAAACGAAATACTAAAATTAGAAAAGAATTTCCCAAAAAAACCTTCCTGTCCATAAACCGCAAACAACAAAATTCCGGCAACTGAATGCGGAATTAATATTGGTAAATCAACAACTGAATCAAGAATCCTTTTACCCGGAAAATTATATCTCGCTAATAAATATCCTAAAGGAACTCCTAGACAAAATGCTAAAACGGTAGCTAGAAATGAGCAATAAAACGAAGTTACAATCGCACCTGCAACATAATCTGTAAATAATGCTTCAAATACCACTATTGGATTCTCTTGAAATATAAAATTGAAAATTGGGACAATCAATAAAATAAATAAAATAATTGATAATATAACAAAGAATATAGTAAATGTACCATACTTTTTTACTTTCCAAAATGAACCTTTCATTCTATTAATCACCTAGAATAAATATTAGTTGAATCCATTCCTTTTATTAATTAATTTCCTATCTTTCGTAGGGTTCTGCAAAGGGGTAGTCAATACAATACGGTTGCAATTCTGCTGGAAGTTTTGATGCGTTGCTTGCATATGCTGGATAATACGGTGGTTGGCCCAGTTCTTGAAGAAGTCCTGGATATCCAAGGATGAATTTCACATACTCAATGGCTTCCTCTGGATGAGGCGCGTTATTTGGGATAGTGAGCCCATATTGGATGGTTTTTCCTGTTTTATCAGAGCTCCTCTCTCCAGGAACTAACGGACTAATTCTATGTACCGTAACATTATTGTAAAAAGATTCCAACGTAAAATTACTCAAATCTACATGGTCATCTAATTCAAGATACCCTAAGTTGTGCTGAGTAGCTACTGATTTATAAATGAAAAGATAATCTATTTCTTCCCCTTCTAATAAGGCGATTAAATCGACTTCTTTGGCTTTAACTTTAGTCTTCCCTGGTCCTTCGTATCCCATTATGGGATCCTTGGCATACATCGATTCATTTATATCCTGCGGGTCAACCGTGCCACTTAAATTATAATAATCATCTGCCAGTCCCCAGACCATCAAGGTCCGATAACCACATGGATCCTGCCATGGATCGGCTCTGCCGAATGTAACATCAGTTTCATTTAAAATCTCATACCATTTATTAGTTCCAGATGTTAAATTCTCTATATAGGGTGGATTATTTTCGGGAACATAGGCAATACCCATTTCATTAATTGTAAAAATGATATACCAATCCGCATAATTCATTCCTTGACTGGGTATTGAAACATTCATCATCATCGAATAAATCAATGTGTAATCTGCAGAGCCCAGGAGGTCAGCTAGACGCCCTACTTCTGTTATCTGACGAATTGCGCTTGCACTGCCATATGCTTCATTATCAATCAGATTTTCTGGATTTATAGCAGTATATGCATTCGCAAAGCTATCAAATGGTACCGTTAGAGATCCTGCGTGAAATACTTGGAGTGTTGTTTTCCCTTCTTGTTGTCTTATCACTAGAAGAGACACACCTACCGACACTACGATTATCATAATAATGGCTAAAGCAATGATTTTATCTCTATGCAACTCCCAGAAACTTAACTCTAATTTTGCCATCTCTAACACCAACTTTTTAAATCGTTATGTACAGCTATACATAACAATAAAATGTTTAAAAAAGTTACTTATCAATTTTAAAGAGACATGACCTCTAACTCCACGATTAAAACTAGGTCCTTTTGGCAATTTTCATAAACAAATCGATGGAATAATAATGAATACCCAAGATATTCAAATAAAATACAAAATTTGGCTTCAGAAAGAGACTGGCGAAGATTTTCTCGGAAGGGGTGGTGCAGATTTACTCCAAGCTATAAATCAATTCCATGATTTAGGGAAAGCAACAAAAATAATGAAATGCTCGTACAAATATGCATGGAATATTTTACAAAAAATTAAAAAGCGATACGGTGAAAATCCAGTTATTACCCATCGAGGCGGAAGTGGCGGCGGTGGAGGTATTGAATTATCAAAATTTGGTCATAAATTATTACGGATCTATAAAAAGTTTGAAAATTATGTTGAAAATGCCTTAAAAAATTCTGATCTATGGCAAACTTATGGCTTACATACCGATCTTAAAAATAATATCGAAGGTCGGGTTGTAGATGTAAAAAAAGATTCCCAAGTTGCCATCCTCAAAATCGAAATCTCTCCCCCTCAGGATCTTTATTCGATAATCACGACAGAATCTGTTCAAGATCTCGAGCTAAAAAAAGGAAAGAAAGTTATCACCTTAATTAAATCGACTGAAGTGTTAGTATCCATGATTAAGTAGGAATTACTATGAAAATTAGTACGCGAAATAAATTTAAGACAACGATTAAAGAGCTTCAGGTCCAAGGTTTGATTTCCACTCTACATTTATCTATCAACGAACCCGCCATAGTAACAGCGGTTATAACAAAAGAGGCAGCAGATGAAATGGACATAAAAATTGGTGATGAGATCAATATTGTCGTGAACCCTACCGAAATTATTATTCAACAATTGAAAAAACTGAATGAGGCAATTAAAGCTTGAAAATAGTTTTATTGGTGATAACTATCTAAAAACTGATTTCTATTTTTCTTAGATTTTAAAATACCACGGTGAAGATTTAAAAGAACTTAAGAACTAGTATTAATTGAATATTTTTATGACTACTGTAAGCACGATTCCCATAATTTGTCCCAAATGTAAGGAAAAATTCAAATCCACCGTAGTTTTTTCTTTTGGATGTGCTAGAAGGACGACAGACCTAAGACCCATCTATTGGGGTTTCAATCCCATGCCACTTTGGGTTGCCCGGTGTCCATTTTGTTCGTTTGCGGATTTTGTAAATGGTTTTGAAAACGTCCCATATCCAGATCCGGAAAGCTTGGAGGATTATAGGGAGTTACCTGAACAACGCAAGAAGGAATTGAAGGATCTCAAAAAAAGTACGGTCACCAACGGAGCATCTGAACTCTTTGAAATTGCTGAACGATATGAAAAAGAAGGACAACCCCCTGAAAAAATAGTAACTATATTTAAAGAAGCTATAGATGCTATCCGCATGAGCGGAGTGTCCCCATCCCCATTTACCTTTCCCCCAACCATAAAAACCCCAACTAACGAAATGGATGCTGAATGCGCTCGAAAACATGCTCATGCGTTTGAATCCAGTTCCGACCCCGACCATATAGTTTTTGCGTATATTGCAGCAGAACATTATCGACTTGCTGCCAAATTTGATTTGGCTAAAAAATGGTATCAAATATATAAAGATGCTATTAAACACATGGAAAAACCACCGGTACCTTTAGAATTAGTAAATCTAGTAGAAAACGAGGTAATAAAGGGTAATTCTGATGAATTACTGATTGAAGAAAATGAAGCAAGAATTTTCGTAAAGGGATTTAATATTTAAATTATTATTCATTTTAAGAGTCGAAATCAGGTTCTACGCTTTACTGCCAGCTGAGTTTAAAAAATTATTTTCACTATTTATATAAAATTTAAGAAATTTGCCTCCTTTTTTCAGATCATGTTTCAGCACGAACAAGGTGCTGCCCACGCCGCAGATGCCTGGGCTCGCGTCACTGGGACTCTTGGAGTGTGCTTTGGCACGGTGAGACCAGAAAGCATTTTAAAAAGTAAGCTATTATAAAGAACTAAATTTTATATCGTAAAACTTCGTTTATATACGATCGCCGTGGTATTTTGAAATCCAATGGAGCATTTCACGCATCGCTTTATTTTACAAAAAATAAATTAGAATTTCAAAATATACTTAATTTTTTACATGAGTTCCACAATTGCTACAAAATTCTGCACCGAAAACCAATTTTGTTCCACAATTAGGGCAAAACAAATCTTCTTCAGGCTCAATAAAGAGTATAAGACCCTCTTTTTTTATAATTTTTACTTTCTGACCAGGTCCTATAGTTATATTCGAACGTGCTTTCCAATATTCTCCATGAAACTGGATATAGCCTCCTTTTTCTCGGCTAATTTCATCAATTGTTTTGCCAATTCCTCCGACGATTTCGAGTACATGGGATGGATTCTTTTTTAACTTAATCATTTTATATGTAACCAGAGCTGAGAAACTACCCAAAACCAATACTATAGCTATTATTATGATTGTTATAATCTCAGTCCATCCTGGAGAAATCAACCAGCTAGTAGGATTAGACAGAAACCAAAATACCATTCCAATTATAAGACAAAATATCGCCGCTGGACCAAAAAATTCAACTTCCTCTGATTCTAACTCTGCAAATACAAAAGCAACTCCTAATGCTATCAGAATGATAGCAATTATTCCAAGAGCAATTTGGTCCATTTTACTAGATACCTTTAGAACTCATTTTAATCATAAATATTTTCGAATAAAAATTTTAATAAGTGAAAAGTTTTATTGCGATTTTTTTGACTTCTCTTGGGTTAAGGCGATAATATTTCCCAACTCATGAGTATCGGTGGTTGAAGTGACCACTACCAAATTCTTTTCTCGAGCAATATCTGTCAGCGTTTGAAGCTCCCGTAATTTTATTGTGATCGGACTTTTAGCATAAGTTTCTGCCGCTTGTAACATTTTCTCCGCAGCCAAACTTTCTCCCTCGGCTACAATAATCCTCGCTCTTTTCTCTCTT
>JABXJU010000130.1 GCA_013375405.1 Candidatus Helarchaeota archaeon | reverse complement strand
GCGACGGACTTAATGATGGTGATGAAATTAATATGCATGCGACTGATCCATTCGATTCAGATAGTGATGATGACCTATTACCAGATGGTTGGGAAGTGGATAACTCATTATTTCCTTTAAATCCTCTGGATGCCTCAATCGATAATGAAATGGATGGTCTGATTAATCTTCTGGAATATTTTTATAATACAAGCCCTACCGACTCAGATACGGATAATGATTTACTCCCAGATGGTTGGGAAGTGAACAATCAGCTAGATCCACTGAACATCTCGGATGCCCAGGACGACTTTGATGCGGACAACTTGACCAATCGTGAAGAGTACAACCTTGGGACGGATCCCAACGACGCGGACTCGGACGACGATCTCATCCCGGATAAATGGGAGGTAGATAACTCCTTATCTCCGAATAATGCCTTGGACGCTTCCCTCGACATCGAAATGGATGGTTTGATAAATATCCAGGAATTTTTTTATAATACGGATCCACGTGATTTTGATTCAGATGATGACGGGTATTCCGACGGGGTCGAGGTAGGCGCCGGCACGAATCCCTTGGATGAATTTGACTTCCCAAGCGGCCCAGCTCCAGAAAGTATTTTACTAGAGCTATCTATTCTTATCGTTGGGATTGCAGTCGCTGCGGCGCTCGTGGTGTTGGGCATACTAATTCGATCCCGCCCTGTAGTCGCCCCACCACCGCCCCCGAAGCAGGCAGCCCCTGTCCCCCAAAAATCCACTAAAGGGGATTAATACAACCTTTTTCTTTTTTTAGAATCCCAATAATAACTATAATGTTTCAATTAAAACGATTTCCTAACCTTCTGTAATATAAAAAAATTAGGGATTTTGTGTGGCGCCACAATCAAGACAAAACTTGTCATCTGCCTTGATTTGTTTACCACATTGAATACAATATTTCATAGGAGGTGCAGCAGGAGGTTGCTCTCGCATTTCGGGAGCCGGGGCTGCTGGGGCTATATCGCCCTCTACTGATTTTCTCCTTTTAACTACAATTGCTATAATAATTCCAATAACTATAACGGCTACAAGGATAATGATGAATATTATTGTGAGGGTAATTGCTGTATCTCGATCTCGTGCAGCAGACCATACAACCCAAATAATCGATGTTATTATAAAAATAGTAAATCCAATGCCTCCACGCCACCCGCCGTATCTTCTATATCGCCAGCGTCTCCGGTAGTATTGAAGATTCATTTCATTCATTCTGTTATCCACCTTATCAATTATTATAACTACAAAATTTCAGTATAAAAAACGTTATGATGCGACTAAGAAATTATTGATTTTTTGTTAAGAAATACGCTGTAAAGAGTTTCAGGCATTCGATTAATAGGTCTTGATTGACATTTTTTGGTACATCTTGTGGCGAATGGAGGTACTTACTAGCATTTACCAACCAATTTGCTGGATACCCATTTAGGAGCCAGTTCGCAAAGTCTGAACCTGGATATAAAAATCGCCCCAATTTAATTTCAATTCCTAACTTTTGAGCGAGTTCTACCATTTGTTTATTGAATTCTGGATGCATAGGAATACTTAAAGCGGGCTTTATTTTATCTACTAAAGTCAGAGGTGGAATTTCTCCAATCATATCAATCGAGACAACATGCATTTGATGGGTTTCAAAATATTTTTTATGTATATTAAAATGATACGCAGAGCCAAAAAGCCCCACTTCTTCTGCCGCAAACACAATAAATGTGATTTTAAGCTTTGGCTTTACAAGTTTAACGATATTGGCGAGTTCAAGAATAATGGAGGTGCCGGTCAGATTGTCAATTGCTCCATGGGATTCATTAGTTCGGAATATGCGACTGAAAAGAACAAGACCAATCGAAATAAGGAAAATTATCAGGAGTATGAAAAAAATTATAGTATATTTACCAAATAGATTAAATTTGGAGAATATTAAGAGCAAGTAATGAACTAAATAACTCAAAACGTATCCTATTCCAGATAAAAATCCAATTAACATGAATATTTTCATAAATTTCATATTTAATTTAAGGGTAGTGCTATCATGATGAGCCGTTATATATAAATGCTTTTCATATTCTTCTGGGACGTATTCTACATAGATATTCTTCCCTTTTTTAACTGGTTTTTTATAAGTACCCTCCTCAATTTGTTTGGTAAGATTTACAATCTTATCAAAATTACCAGTAATCATTTTTTTGAATAAAACCTCTAACTTTAGAATAACGAGAAACGCTATAACGGGGAGAAGGAGGATAAAAAATCCGAATATATACCCCCAAATACCGGAAATAAATAACACATTGTAAAAGCTGAAAATCCCCCAACCAATTAATAGAATGGGCAGAACCAATTTGGGGATTTTAGAAGGTTCTGGGAGGTAGAACTGCTCTACTTCTGGGTCAAAACCAAAATCTTTAAAAACTGTTGTAATATAATCGGTGGCTCGATCATTCTCGGGGGTGCCCGCCATTCTTGGGTAATCCATCGCCTGAATGTGTTTGAAGGGGTGCTTATCGCCACATATCTCCTCAACTTTCTTTATTAATTCAGGATCTTTCGGGATAATTTTTTCTTCCTCTTCTGGCAGCCTATCCTTCATCACTTTCGCCTTTTTAAGATACAAGTTTATTACAAATTATTCTTTATTAAAACCACGCTTTTCTCTACTTGAATTGAGAACCTAAATTTTAATAACATCGTTGTTCTTAAGAATAATTGTATGAAAGAAATTACTATCTCTATATTTCATCCAGAGATCTTTGAAATTACAACAGATCCTATTACAGTAAACATAAATGATGATGCGGACATTGTTCAGGCGATTGCAGCAGCGGATCAGGTCTTTGCTCAATTAATTAAAGATTCATTTCCTGTTGAAAATCTCTCAAGTTTATTACAACTTATATGGGACATCGAGTCATGGAACTTCTTTGTGGATGTAGGAATCGAAGTTCGTACTCCAGATAAAACATGGCTTCCCCTCCGAGATGATCCAACTCTCATCCTTCCCCCGGGGACTGATGTTAAACTCAATCCTGATGCTGGCTGTTGATGAAATGAATACGGAACGCGGCTTAGTAGCGAAAAATTTCTTGAAGGTTTACTCAAGCATTATGGCGAAAATCATCCCCTAGTCAAGCAGTACCGGTCTTACACATAGGAAATATAATTTGGAATCTCCGGATGATGCCATCCAAAAAAGGATAAAGTGGATGGAGGACGGAAAGGCTGCCCCTTTTGATTGTTATTAAGATTCTTATAATTAAATAAAAAGGCCTGCAAAATATTAAAAAGATTAGGCTCAGAAGATTTCTTTTAATTAAATCTCCTCTATTTTCTCCTTCAATTTTACTAAATCTTTCTTCTTTACCCTATATAACACTAGCATGATTGCCGCATACGCAATACAGGACCAAATTACCCAAGAGATTACTTGGTATTCATCCAAATTCGCTAAATAATTATTGAAATCATCCAGTTTTTCAAAAGGATCATCGTAATTATCGTAGTAGGTGTGCATAGACATCACGATGCAAGAATGGTTATTCCGTCGTAAGTTCTCAAATATATGATCTAAGGTCTTATTATTGGGATCCGTCAATTTCAAACGCACGAACTCATCTACCTCGCCATTCATATGCTCATCCGTCCCGCCGAGGCAAATTAAATTATTATCCTTACAGAAATTGTAAATTTCTCGATATTTATCATTGTCGCTAACTTCAAACCCATCGACGCCCCAATCCCGCAATTGTTCATAAGAGAATGGGGCGGAAGCATTCCGATCATAATGATTGATGATGACATATCCCCCATTTTCTTTAGTCCAATTGATTGCCTCACTGACATTCATCGGACCGGGACCCTCTGAGTAATGATAGGGTCCTTCATAATAATAATTCTCGGGGATGATTGCATCTTCAATGCCAAAAAGATTTATATGCAAGCCTTCGGGATCGTCAGAATATTCTTGCCCAACAAATACTATAAAACTGAGATTGTTAGCTTCGACATATGCTTTTGCTTGTTGTGCACCGCGGGGATGGTGATGATCAGTGAATGCGGCACCATGGATTCCTTGCTCTATATACCACTTTACACGCTGCTCAGGGGTGAGATGTCCATCGGACATTGTTGTATGTACATGAAAATCAAAAAGAAATTCATCTGGCCCCAAATCAACTGCAGTAATGCGATGTGTAGGGAATTTAATTCCTAAAAATACGAAATTGAGACTAAATATGAGTAGAAATGCAGTCAAGAAGTAAAATGATTCTCTTCTAAAGCGGATGAGCACCTTCGATATTGAGCTTTTACCTGATATCTTTTTCACTTTCAAAGTAAATTTTGGATGGAAATAAATTACCGCATTGTAAATGGACTTTCCAATTAGCAAAAAAAAACCGATAATCGATGCTATATGAAACAATAGACAAAAATAATTCGCAACCCAGAGAAATCCTTGTGTAAAAAGCCCGATTACGATGATTGTTGCAACAATCCCTATCATAATCGACGCGTATTTAGTCACAAATTCAAGTACATTTTTAATATATCTGAAAATTACCTCCTTCCTCCTATTCCGATTCAAGATGGTATTATCAATTGTTAATAATGCCACTCTAGTTATTAGATATACGACTAGGAATAAAACAAGAATTTCCGTAGGATCACTATTAAAGGTAAAGATAAAGGTTAATCCCACGAATGGCTCAAAAAAATATCTTAATAGTGGGATCTCCGAAATATATTGACCGGAAACATCGATTAATTCTTCTCCTGTCATAACATCATAAAAATGAATAGTTCTGGGTGACATCGCGCTCGTAACCGTTAAATAAATTATCCACATAACGAATAGCGTCGTTATTATCAAAAATAATGAATTCTTTTTAATGAAATCAATGAGCGCCATTATCTCTCTATCCGAATTCCGCTTCTGTCTATACTATGATTTTAAATTGATATTGTTATAATGATTAAAATATAAATATATAATTGTGATTTAAATTGAAAATCATTTTTCATGATAAATTTTATGAGTACTACACACATGATCCCGCTGCATCCCCAGGACGGCTCGAACCAATCATAAAGGAGCTGAAAGCACATAATTATGAATTTATAATGCCCGAACCTGCTACTGAAGCGGATATATTACGCGCTCATACATCACGACATCTTGAATCTGTGAAGGGCGACTCAGTTGTCTTCAAGATGGCAATATTAGGAGCAGGAGGCGCAATAAAGGCAGCTCAGCTAGCCTATGAAGGGACTCCTACCTTTGCTGTCATCCGTCCTCCCGGACATCATGCCTCAGCTGATAGTTGCTGGGGCTTCTGCTATTTCAATAATATTAGCATTTCCTTATTGAATTTACAAGCGCATAAAGCAATTCAAAGCGCATTTATTCTAGATTTTGACCTCCATACTGGTGATGGTAACATCAATATTCTTCGATCCAAACAGAATCTCTTAAAAACTACCATTTTAAACCCACGCAGCGGCAATGAGAAAGAATATCTTGATGAAATTGCTGACACTTTCAATCACGCAGGTAATTTTGATATTATTGTGGCATCAGCGGGGTTTGATGAATATGAAAAAGATTGGGGCGGAAAACTCTCCACGAGCGCTTATAACATAATTGGTAAATTAATGAAGGATTTTTCAGAAGATAAATGCAACAATCGACGTTATGCTTTACTCGAAGGGGGCTATTATCACCCAGATTTCGGGATAAATGTACACTCTTTCTGTCAAGGATTTAAATGAAAATTCATTGATACAATTACAATTTTTCTATTTTAAACGTGAGAATATTTAATAAATGATATGGGATCAAGCTTTCCCATAGTTTTTGTATAGATTTTGAATGAGAAGTGTGGCATAAAATGAAGAAAAAGTGGTATAAGGGAAAGGTATTTGTGATAACAGGTGCAAGTGGTGAAATTGGGAGTGAAGTTTGTCGAATTTTCGCCCCATTGGGGATGCGGATGTACCTGTTAGACCTTCAAAATCCTGCGTTGGATAAATTGGTAGAGGAAGTGAAGGAACTTGGGGCAGAACATGCAGAAGCCATGATGATGGATGTTACTAATCGCGAACAAGTGGAAGCCGTCATGAAAAGTATTGGGGAGAAGGAACAATATATCGATATTTTGCATAATAACGCTGGAATCGGTGGTAAAATTTCAATTACTAATGGGGGAACCTTCGAACAATATCGTAAAATAATGTCCATCAATGTAGATGGAATCTGGTTAGTCTTGCAGGCTGCCGTGCCATATATTGGCCGCCCAAAACCCTCTGAAAAGTATCCCGATCGGCGCGAAGGTCAACTCATCTTTACCTCAAGTGCGGCTGGGAAACTCGGGATTCCTTATATGGTTGCCTATACCGCGAGTAAATATGCAGTGGCCGGATTGTCAGAGTCTCTTCGGTTAGAGTACAAAGTGAATAACCACAAAATACACGTGATAACGATCTATCCTGCTCCTGTTAAAACAAAATTTTGGGATGCTGACCCTGAATATCAAGAATGGATTAAAAAATATGAGAAAAGTAGATTTTTGGCCTTCCCTAAACCTAAAGATGTCGCTAAAGTTGTTTTAAAGGCGTCTCGCGGAAATAAGAAAGAAGTATTTGTTCCGCGTTACTACCGTTTGATAACCTGGGTCCGAGGCCTTGCGGGAAAAATGCTAATAAGCATTGAGAGAAGTGAACTGAAAGAAAAATGAGTTATCCTATCTCTTAATATTTTAATAAAAAAAAGGAAATGGAGATTAAATATCGATTTTGGCTTTCCCGGATGCTACTACCTCATATAAGTCTTTCCAGAGTCTTCTTTCCTTCCTTGTTTTTAAAAAGACTCCTATCGCAATTACTGCATAGATGATAGTTATTACTCCTCCTATTATAGCTGAGATAATTTGGCTTTCTTGACTGAAATAAACCTCTTCCGTATCGTTAAAGATTAGTAAAAGCCAATATTCATCAACGAGGAATCCTAAACCTGCACCAAATAGAATATGCCCGATTCGCACAAACCAACGTCCCTCGAAATACGCTAATATTATTCCAATTGTTAATGCAATGAGGCCGTAATGGAAATGATGAAAGTGAATGTCATAAGTTTTTCCCAATAACACGATTGGAAAATATATTGACGGGCCTGATGCAATACTGGTGTATAATTTTGAACCCCAGAGCGCAATACTGAAAAATATTACTCCGAGCAGTGCCGCTTCGCGTCGTATGACCATTTTATGTTCTAAGCTCTCCTTGATCTCTTTGACAACTCGTTCCTTTCCAAATTTTTCTATAACGTTACTCGATGACATACGATAATTCTACATCCTATAACAACAATTTTCATTTATTTAGAAATAAGAAAGATATCCTAATAAAAAATAAAAAGATTGTTGTATTTTCATCAAAAATTTTTCAGAGGAGGAATATTCAATTATTTTACTTCTCATATTCTCCTATTCTATTTAATTATAACTTCAATTCTCAAAAGGTTAGAAATGGATTCTTTTTCTTCTCTTATTAATAACATTTGAAAAGGGACTTGTTTATAAAAATCTGAATTCCGCATTAATAAAATCCTGAATAAATCCGAAGGTCAAACTAAAATTCTTCTTTCAGTAAGAAAAATTTTTATCTTTCGTTTTTTTACCCTTTTCTGACTGTTAATTATCCGTAATTAGAAATATCATTTATTACTAGTATCATTAAATAATAAATTGGAAGTATAATATATGAGTTTGAAAATTTCAAGCGAGTTTCGAAAAGAACTCTCAAAACTTGGTGAAGGAATAAGTGTAAATTACTGCTATCAGTGCGGAACCTGCTCAGGCGGCTGCCCTGCACTTCGTTATACAAAAATTTACAACCCTCGGAGAATTATAGAGAATGTCTTGCTTGGGTTTAAAGAAAAGATCTTAGATGACCCAGTGTTGTGGCTTTGTACGATGTGCCACGCTTGTCTTGAGGCCTGCCCTCAGGGTGTTCAAGTCAGTGAGATTTTGGTCCTTTTGCGAAATTTAGCCACGGAACGCGGTTCTTTCCCAGAACATTTGAATGCAGAAGTGAGCGCTCTCATGGAATTTGGCCTGATTAATCCAGGGAGTGGAGCCATTCAACGAAGACGGCAACAATTAAATCTCCCAGAAGTACCGCGTCCCAAAGTTGAAAATATCAAAAAGGTTGCAGAAGCATGCGGATTCATAAAAGTGACTGGCTATAAACCAAAGGAGGGTGGCAAATAATGGGCGATTATGCATTATTTTTAGGTTGTAATATCCCTAACCGGCTCCCTCATTTAGAACTTGCAGCGCGGAAAGTTCTCCCCAAATTAGATGTGAATTTGGTTGATATCCCTGAATTCGGCTGCTGTCCCGAACCCATCGGTATTCAAGAATTAAGCCGTGATGCATGGATGGCTATGGCCTCCATTAATCTTAGCTTAGCGGAAGAGAAAGGCCTTGATGTTATTGCTCTTTGTAATGGCTGCTTTGAAACATTAAAAACTGTAAATACGGAAATACAACATAATGGGCATAAGGATAAAGTTAATGCTGTACTTTCGAAAATAGGGAAAGAGTATAAGGGAACTATAAAAGTAAAACATGTTTTAGAAGTGCTATATACTGATATTGGAATCGAGAAAATAAAATCCAACGTTCAAAAGGAATTAAAGGGTCTTAAAGTTGCTGTACATTATGGCTGCCATGTAATGCGACCGAGTGCTGTTCTAAAAATCGATGATCCCTTCCAACCGAAGTCCCTTGATGAGCTAGTGAATGCTCTCGGAGCGGAAAGTATCCCTTACCTCCGAAAAATGCTCTGCTGTGGTACCGGTATCGAAGGGATTGATAAAGAGAATCAACTCTGGATGGTTTATGATAAAGTCGCCCAAGTCGAACGGATGCAAGCCGATTGTATGACGATGTTATGCCCGCTCTGTTATATCCAATATGAAATGGGGCAGTTACAACTGAAGAAGGAACCATATAATGGGCAATTTAGCATACCTGTTATGTATTATCCCGAATTACTTGGTCTCGCACTAGGAATGGATCCCAGTGAGCTTGGATTTAAATTGCATCGAGTCAAAGTAGAGCCGGTTTTACAAAAAATTCAGTAAATTTATAATCTTTTTCATTTTTTAAGAAATAGCGAAAGATTTTGTTATCAGAGGAAAAAATTATGAGTTTTGAACCAAAAATATTAGGAATTTTGTGTAATTGGTGTTCTTATGCTGGAGCTGATCTGGCAGGAGTGAGTAGGATTCAATATCCGACTAATATTCGTGTAATTCGTGTGATGTGCAGTGGACGTGTTGACCCCGTTTTTGTAATTGAAGCCTTGAAAAGAGGAATTGATGGAGTTATCATAATGGGGTGTCATCTCGGAGATTGTCATTATATCAGTGGAAATTATGAAGCTGAAATGAAATTTGAACAGGTAAAGAAGCTATTAAAGTTAGTTGATTTATCTGAACGTGTACATCTTGAATGGGTCTCTGCATCTGAAGGAGTTAGATTTGGAAAAGTTGTAGCAGAATTTACTGAACACATTAAGACTCTTGGGCCTTCACCTATAAGGAAGGCGAGCTCAGATTCAAAATTAATTTTAAATCTTAATGCGTTAAAAATGACTGCTGAGTACAATAGGCTAAGGGCCCTAGTTGGCCGGAAAAGACAAATAACACAAGAAGGCAATGTTTATGAGGAGAAAATTCCCTTAGAAGAATTTGAATATCTTCAAGATCAAGCTATTTTTGATGAATTTATACGCCAGAAGACATATCTTCTCCTAGAATCTGACTCACTCTCGGTAAAAGAATTAGCACAATGCCTTGAAATCGAACCTCGTAAGGTTTTGAAACATGTTGTTTCCCTTCGACAAAGAGGTATGGTTGCACTTGAGAAAATTGAGGGAGTGACCCCTTATTATATTGCAATAGGAGTGTGAGATGATAATGGATAAAGTAGGTGCCGTTCTTGTTATAGGTGGTGGCATTGCTGGAACCCAATCCTCATTAGATTTAGCTGATTCTGGTTTTAAAGTATATCTTGCAGAACTCACCACGAGTATCGGCGGTGTTATGGCACAATTGGATAAAACTTTTCCAACAAATGATTGTGCTATGTGTATTGTGAGCCCGAAACTTGTTGCCGCAGGAAGGCATCACAATATTGATATTATAGCAAACGCGAGAGTCACTGAATGTAGCGGGTCTGCGGGAAATTTTAATGTAACTATTTTGAGAAAATCATGTTATATAAATTGGGATAAATGTACAGGATGCGGTGTATGTGGGCAATACTGTCCTATTGAAGCAATCGATTCATTTAATGAAGGACTTTCAAACCTAAAGGCAACTTCCGTTAAATACCCTCAAGCTGTCCCTCTTAAGTATTCTATTAATATCGATAAGTGTATAGGTTGCGGTGTCTGTGAGGGCGTTTGTAAAGCAGAAGCTATTGAATATACTCAAGAAGATGAAAAGATACAATTAAACGTCGGTTCGGTAATTATTGCCCCTGGTTTTGATGAATTTGAGCCAAATAATTTAAAAACGTATGGTTACGGACAATTTCAAAATGTAGTCACAAGCATTGCGTTTGAACGAATTCTAAGTGCAAGTGGCCCGTACGGAGGACTTGTGTTACGACCATCTGATGGTGATATTCCTGAGAAATTGGCATTTCTTCAATGTGTCGGCTCCCGAGATTTAACTCATGGGAAAGAATATTGCTCCTCTGTTTGTTGTATGTATACATGTAAAGAAGCCGTGATCGCGAAAGAACACCAACGACAAGTGAATCCAACGATATTTTCTATGGATGTTAGATCATATGGAAAAGATTTCGATAAATATATTGAACGCGCGAAGGGTGAATACGGTGTTCGCTATGTTCGACGGCGTGTCGCATATATAGAAGAGGAACCCGAAACTAAAAATTTATTATTATATTATGAAGGAGTAGATGGAACGCTCGTTGAAGAAGAATTTAATATGGTCGTTCTAGCTGTGGGACTTAATCCACCCAAACTGTCAAAGGAACTAGCTGAAGCCCTTCAAATTGAACTTGATGAATATGGTTACGTGAGAAATGATTCCTTCAAACCCGTAGATACCAACCAACCTGGGATATACGTCTGCGGAGCATTTAATGCGCCGAAAGATATCCCTGAGACAGTGACGGAAGCAAGCGCAGCTGCTGGACGTGTAGACGCATTACTGGCAGAGGCAAAAGGAACCTTGATCACCGCGAAGGAATTACCACCCGAAAAATTTGTTCAAGGAGAAGCCCCTCGAATTGGATGCTTTATATGTCATTGTGGAATCAATATCGGCGGCGTAGTCGACGTGCCTGCAGTCGTGGAATACGCAGCAACTCTTCCTAATGTCGTTCACGCTGCGCGGAATCTCTACACTTGCTCAGCAGATACTCAAGGTGTTATTAAGGACGAAATTGAGAAATTCGATTTAAATCGAGTGATTGTTGCGTCATGCACGCCAAGAACACACGAGCCGATGTTTCAAGGAACAATTCGAGAGGCTGGTTTGAACTCTTATCTTTTTGAGATGGCCAATATTCGGGATCAGTGCTCCTGGGTGCATATGCACGAGCCAGTAGCGGCTACTGAAAAGGCGAAGGATCTCGTGCGAATGGCCGTGGCAAAGGCCAATAAAATTCAACCCCTCG
>JABXJU010000129.1 GCA_013375405.1 Candidatus Helarchaeota archaeon | reverse complement strand
AAATTGTTCCAGAAGAAGAAATACAACCTAAAATCGCAAAATCAATTTACTTATATGAATGTCCGACTTGTAATATGAAGTACAAGTATGAACAAAGAGATTTTATTCCTTGTCCTAAATGTAAAACCATTTTGCACCTCGTAGAAGAAGAAAAAAAATTACGAACGGAAAAAGAATCCATAATAATAGAAAGTCCCCCTGAAAAAATTCAATGGCACTGTGAAAAATGCTCAAGAATGATTACCACAGAGCAAGATCAAAAAGAATTCTTTGCGTGTCCTGACTGTGGGGAACAACTATCTCGAGTTATAAGATGCAAGCATTGTAACAAGCCACTGTCGCTCAATCAGGAAAATTATTTGAGATATCTTGGTAAACCTTTGGAATGTCCTCTTTGTAATAGGATCTTTACCATTGCTGAACACAAAGAAGTTCCAAGATCCCCGACTGAACAAGAAAAATATGTTGTTACTTACTTAGAAATTGACCCAATGCAATTTATTTGCCCGAATTGTGAAAATACTTTACTAATCGAAAATCCAGACCCATCCCAATTATATGAATGTATATCTTGTGGGCATAAATTAAACCGTATTCAAAAATGCGTGAAGTGTGGTTATTTAAAGATGTTTGCACAAGAAAATTATCAAAATTTCATAAGAGAACGTATTGAATGTCCTCAATGTCAAAAGAAGCAGGAAGAAAAAGAACTCAGTCATATACTTGCTAATTTAAGAGACGAAAATAAAGAAGTACGCCTTCAAGCGGCTGAATTATTGGGTGAAATCGGTAATAAAAAGGCGGGACCTTTCCTAATAGAAGTAGTGATAACCGATCAAGACAATAATCTCCGGGCGATGGCAATAACTGCATTGGGAATGATTGGGGTCACATCAGCACTCCCCTTATTGAGACGATTAATGAAAGAAGATGCGAATCCCGAAGTACGTGAAAGTGCAGCTAAAGCAGTGAAGTTGTTAGAAGATATAAATAATGAATTATAATACTAACCTTTTTTTTAAAAGAAAGATTGTGTATTTCTCAAGGATTCGACAAATAAAGACGTGAATTTACTTCAAATGACAGATATTTCCAAGTGTGAAAATTGTATAAAATAAATTGTGCCACTAGTCCTTATAAAAAGAAAAGGATTTTAAGATTTTTAACTCTTATAAAAACCACTTAAGGCAGAGCCACTAATTATTATTTTTTGGACTTGCGTAGTCCCTTCATAGATTTCCAGAATTTTAGCATCTCGTACCAGTTTCTCGACGGGATTTGTTCGGAGATAGCCACGACCTCCATATATTTGAAGGCAATCTAGGGCGGATTTCATGGCAATTTCACTAGAATAGGCTTTCGCACAACTAGAAAGCGTTAAATCTGGATTACCTTGATCAATTAACCATGCTGCTTTATAGGTAAGCCCTTTTGCAGCTTCAATTCCAATAACCATATCAGCGATCATCTCTTGGACCATTTGAAATTTTGTTAAACGAACTGTGAAGGCTTTTCGTTTGTTTGCATAATCGACGGCAAGATCCAAGGCATGTCGTGCCAAGCCTATACCGAACGCTCCTATTCCAGGACGTGTTAAGTTAAAAGTGTCCATTGCGATTTTAAATCCGTCTCCTTCCTTCCTTAAGAGATTTTCTTTTGGAACTCTAACTTGTTTAAAAGATATCCCAGAAGTTGGTGATTCTCTAATCCCCATTTTTTTCAATGGCGGTCCCACTTGAATCCCTGGTGAATCAGCAGGAACAATAAAGGCACTCAATTCCTTTCTCTTTTCTCCTGTCTTACAGAATACCACAAATAAACTTGCCATTATTGCATTCGTAATCCAAAATTTACTTCCATTAATGACATATTCATCCCCCTCTCTCCAAGCTTTACATTGAATTCCCGCCACATCTGACCCCATGGCCGTTTCCGAAGTCGCAAAGGATACGAAAGTTAATTTTTCCGTTAAAGGTCTCAAATATTTTTCTTTTTGCTCTTCTGTTCCTGCTAAAAGGATAGGTTCAAATCCCAACGAATTAACATTGACTGAGGTGGCTATTCCAACACCCCCGTAAGCTAATTCCTCTGTAATAATTACTTCATCCAGTATTCCAAGTCCTTGTCCACCGTATTTCTTTGGGATGCGTACATTCATGAACCCCTTCTCAAATGCCCTTTCTGCAATATGCATGGGGAATTGATCTTTTGCATCGTATTCCCCCACAACTGGAGTCACCTCTTTACGAACAAATTTTCGGAGCTCTTTACGAAGTTCATTTTGTTCTTTAGTGAATTTAAAATCCATTTTTCACAACTTCCCTTCTAAATCCTCAATTTATTTTATAAAACATTATAATATTCAAGTTTTCTTTTTAAAAAGAAATTAAGATTTCATTTTTTTTGCAAAATCTCTCCCAAATTCCTTGCATTTTTCTAATTCATCTGGATCGGGAATGAAATTGTACGTGATGGGTTCTAGAATTTCAGGGATCAATGCTTCCTTAAGATTGGTTGTGATTTGTTCCATTGTTTTCTTTGAATTCCAGCCGTACGATCCAAAAGCCCTAGCCAATTTAGCAGGTGGTTTCAATCCCTTAAGATAGGTTAAAAATCCCGCCACCGTTGGGAACATGCCATTGTTTAGTGTTGGCGACCCTATCAACAGACCTCTAGCATCCAAAACCTCAGTCATGATGTCGCTATTATCCGTCGAAGTTAAATTATAGATTTTCACTTCAACTCCTTCTTCCTGAATCCCTTCAAGTAACGCATAAGCCATTTTTTCAGTGCTGTGCCACATCGTATCATATATAATCAAAATTTTCTCCTTTGTTTCTCGATTCGACCATTTCGTATAAGCACCTAAAATATCACCAATGTTTTCTTTCCACATTATACCATGAGATGGACAGATCATATCAATTTCAAGTTTAAGGGTTTGTGTTACTTTTTCTAGAGCTTTTTTTATTAATGTGGAAACATGCATCACGATATTTGCGTAATATTTTGCAGCTTCTTCCATTATTTCAATTAAGTTATTTTCATAATCTACACGTTTTGAGGATGCATAATGTTGTCCAAAGGCATCATTGGAAAAAAGTATCTTATCCGGCGTCATGTAGGTCATCATCGAATCTGGCCAATGAATCAAGGGTACTGGTACGAAGGTTAGTGTTCTGTTACCTAAGCTAATCGTATCGCCTTCTTTTACTGCTTGGATATCCCAATCTTCTTTATACATCCGTAAGAACCCGGCTTTCCCTTTTTCAGAGGTTACTATCTGGGCATTGGGACATAACTTGGCAAGCGTTGGCAAAGATCCGCTGTGGTCTCCCTCTAGATGGTTAGATATTAAATAGTCGACTTTTTTTAGATCTCCAATTACTTCCTTTATGTTTTCAACAAATTGGTTTGTGAATGGTGCCTTAACATTGTCAATAACGGCGATTTTATCATCAATTACTACGTAGGCGTTGTATGTAGAACCCCGATGGGTACTATAGCCATGGAAATTACGGAGATTCCAGTCAATGACTCCAATATAATAAACATCTTTCATTAATTCGACTTTCATTTAATATTCCTCTTTTAGATATTCATCCAAATTATAATCGATGGTCAATATGTTCCCCCTCAGGACCGCCACATTCAGGTACATAACATGTTACATTAGTAAAAGTACACTCATTTTTGCAACTTGGGCAGATCTTTTCCTCTGGAGGCGACTCTTTTTGGAGTGTGTATCCACATTTATTACATTTCCACCAAGTCATTTTTACATCCACTCTTTCAAATTTTTTTTTTATATAATTCTCTTTTTTATTCATATAAATAGTTAAAAGCAAAAAATACTTGCATTTTTTTTGATTCTCCCTTAAATTTTGTGAGTTTTTTAGAGTTTTAAGAAATTTTCAGGGTTTATATTAACTGGAAGCTAATTTCAATTAAAAATTCTCCATCTAACTTAATGGATGCCCATATATTTATATTCAAAATGCTATTCTATTAGATATATGCGAATTGATTTCCATTGTCATTTATTTTACGAGCGAAACACCTTTGAATTTGTGATGAAACAGTTTCAAGCTTTTGAAGGGTATGGGTTCCATCAAAGAATAAAAGAGAATCTTGAGAAAATTGAACCTGTAGCTGCTGAGAATGTCATCTTAAAGACACATGCACATGGAAAACGAGCTGGATTAGATAGAATAGTATTACTTTCTGCAAGTGTTAAGGAAAATATATTGGTAAAGGAGTGGGTAAAGGCTAAGCCAGATTTTTTTATTCCTTTTTTCAATCCACCCGAGAAATCTGAGGATGCCACAGAAATTTCTAATGCTGTTGAACATGCTCTTGGCGAGGAGGGCTTTAAAGGGCTTAAATTACTCCTGCCTTTTCGTGGAAAACATATTAATGACAAAAATATTTATCCTTCCTATGAAATTGCAGGAAAATATGACGTTCCAGTCTTATTCCATACTGGGTATCCACCGCCAGGGACACCAGGAAATAAAATGAAAATAAGTTCAGCCCATCCTGCCATGTTGGACGAAGTGATCGCCTCCTTTCCCAAGTTAAAGATAATAATGTCTCACTGTGGCTACCCATGGAGTGATGTAGCAATTGCCTTGGCATGCCAATTCCCAAACGTCTATATGGATGTAAGTAATCTTATGTATATGATTCCAAATAAAATGCGAGATATTTTACTCCACGCTAAGGAGGTTATTGGTCTCAATAAAATTTTGTTCGGAACTGATGGGTTTTGTCCTGAAATGGTCGAGGCATGCGTCTATCTCTTTGAAGGAATCGATTATCTCAAACCTCACGAAATTGAAAAAATTATGGGGCTGAATGCTCAAAAATTACTTAAACTTGATTAAAAAATTAGGTTTTAAAGAAATTTACGACATCTTTCAATTGTTCTGGTGTAAGATCAAATTTTTTATTGGTGGGAGGTAATTCTTCTTCATAGAAGAAAGAAGGTAATTTGAATTTTTGCGGTATACCCGCTCGTGCATTAAATTCGTGTTCATTTAGAAGTACATTTTTCCCATACGCCGCTAATTTCTCAGAATCGAAATTCCAATCAAATTTAGCATTGATTGCTTCGATTACATAATCCAGGATCCAACGATCGGGTCCAACGAAAAAACAAAATCCAAAAGAATCGCAGATACTAACCATCATTTGAATTTCTCTAGCCAATTCTATTTTTCCTTCGGAATCTGTAAGTTCGCCGTAGTCTTTCTCGCGAACCCAACCTCTGCGTCCCGCAATTGCAGGTCCCGAAGTGTGATCTGCTCCCATAGGAGATGTAGAAAAAGTCACACCCATCGCTTTAAACACTCGAGGATCATAGGCAGGAAAACCTTGTCCTTTACATTGTGGAACTCGGGTTACCCCAAGGACTTTCCCAACAGTAGTCGCACCTGACGCAATTAACTTTCCTTTTATAGTGCCCTTTGCGACTTCTTGCAGTAAAGATAATACCGCTTCACCATCACCCCACCTTAACAGTCCTGCTTCCATAGCAATGGCCATTGCATTCCCCATCTCAATGGTATCTAACCCTATCTCATCACATGTACGATCTATTCTCGCAAGTATATCCAAATCACCAATAAGTAAGTTGGATCCATTCAAAGCAATAGTTTCATACTCAAAGCCTGAAGTGAGATAATTGCCATCTTTATCAGCATACATATTGGAACAGCGAATTACGCATCCAGGGCTACAAGCTTCCGTAGGTTTACCATTTCGACTAGTAATTATTTCATATAATCGTTCAGCGCTTATTTCCTCCACCAGATCAAAACTTCCATACCGAAAATTTTTGGTGGGAAGTCCTCCCCATTCATTTGCGGCACCGACCATCCCTGCAGTTCCATAAATCGTCAGCCCCCGTTTTTTAGGAATTAAAATTTTATTTAATTCTGTTGTAACCTTTTTAAATTCAGCTGGATCTCGCATCGGCTCCTGCTCAAATTCAGTTGGTCGTAGTAGAACTAAGGCTTTTACTTTTTTACTACCTAATATTGCACCCATGCCACCACGTCCTGCGTGTCGAGCTGGCCTCCCAAATAGATCACTTGCTGCGACAGATGCAGCAGCTAAGCGCATTTCTCCAGCTGGACCTATTGAGATAGTCGCTATTTTTTTGCCCCACTTTTCCATTAACTTAGTAACTGTTTCATAATTCAATTTTCCCTTCAATTCTGGTGTCTTAATAAACTCGACCTTTTTCTTTGAAATTACTAATGTATATAATTCCTCCTCCTCTGGAATGTCTTCTAACACAATTCCCCGGAGTCCTAGTTGGCTCATTCGCGTCGCAGCTAATCCTCCAACGTTACTTTCCTTAATTCCCCCCGTCAATGGACTTTTTCCTCCAACTGATAACCGCCCTGAACAGGGAAACGAGGACCTTACAAGTAATCCATTTGCAAAAATTATCTTATTTTGTGGGCCTAAAGGGTTACATGTAGGATCTACTTCATCCAACATCAATTTACCAATTAGGGCACGTCCTCCCAACTTAGAATAATCCGATTTTAGTTCTTCAAATTTAAAGGACTTCTTCAACATGTCGATTCGTAAAAGCTTGACCATTTTAAATCACCAAAAACTCTCCTTTTTATCCATTAAGTGACAGGCAAAATAAATTTGATTGTATCCTTAGACTCATAGAATCCTCTTAAATACCTTTTTATAAAATAATCGGTAAGTAAATTTCAATAAAAGGATATATTTATCGAGGAATAATGAAAATGCTTGATTTCTCTAATAAAAAATTCGTTCTGATGGGTACATTATTGGTTTTATTGACTCTTTTTCTTTTCATTCCGGTGGTCTATGGATTATATGCAATTACACCCGGCGCTGCATCAACAATAGGTCCGGGAACTTACCAAGATACTCATTTGACTGGACATATTAATGGATACTACAATGTAAGTTGTGAGGTTGGAGATATAATTACGGTTCACTTAGTTTACAACAATTCAGTTGATTCATTCGCTTTATACCTTCTTGATCCAACAGGAACAGTTGTAGTTGCTGACGAGAATCCCCCTTATGGTGATGACACGGTCTCAGCTATTATCAATGTCACTGGAATATACACCATCCAGATTAATAGAATCCCCAGTCTCGTTGACATAAATATAACAATCACAATAACTATAACTCAAGGCAATGGGCTACCTGGTGGAATACTCGTCTTAATCATCATCTTCCCCTTAATCGGGGTGGGTCTTGCAGCCTTCATCATCTATAAACGACGCGAAGTAATCTCCGATTAATCTACCCTTTTTTTTCCTTTAATATTGCCCCGAACTGAGCTGAAGAAACATGGTCACCAAGATACAAGGGTCTTTCTATTTAACTTCATTCTGAATCTGGATCTTTTTTTTCCGAAGGAATAGGAATATCGCAAGTATCTGATGAATGACATCCACAAGTGCCTGTGGCACACCCCTCATCAAGTAACTCATTTATATATTTAGTGAAAAATGCATTAACTGTTTGTTGCTGGAGATTGCCAAAGAAAAAACTGTCATAATGATTATAGACCTTATCGACAATTTCTTCATCCTTAAATTGAAATTTTACAAAATCTTTCTCATTTATTATCTCATAAGCAACAGGTTTTCTATCTTTCGAGAATTGGCCTAATAATATCTCAAAACTTTCTTTGTCAATGGGTGTTCTTTGAATATTTTCTCCCACATAAATTATTTTCACCCATTTCTCAGCCTTATTTTTTTCTAACTTGATAGTTTTCTTCATTTCTTTCTTTACATCTGCACCAAATTTAATTGATTCTTGTCTAGCGATTTCTAGCAATCGTTGTTTTAACGCATCTCTATCTAGAGCCATTTTCACCACACCTTATTCATTGAGGACATAATCGTTTTCGATATTTAATTTTAATTAAATCGCGATTATTTTTAATATTTAATGTAAATTTTGCTGATTTCTTTGAATAATCGGATTATGGCATTATAAAAGGCTTATTATCTTCAATATTTTCCGAATTTTTTGGTTAGTCTCTTCGCGGCACGTAGGTTTCTGATTGCGACATCTTTTGGTTCCCAAGGCCACTCACATCCTGCCGCGTACATGTACATACATTCGGCTTACCTGCCTCGAGAGTTTTTTTAATATCTTCGCTTATTTTTTCCTCACTATAAATTGAACCTCCGAGAATTCGAGTATCAGTATTCCCCCTAATACATATTTGATCACCAATTTTTGCTTTAGCACTAGCTAAATCCACTTGGTAATCAATATCCACAATGGAAGCCCCAGAACTAGCAATTAATTTCAACATATCATTCCCCTCTCGATCCACTTTAGAGTTATCCCCGCATGTGTGATATAATACAGGCACATACTTCTTAATCTCTCTAAATAATGTCTGAGTTGCTGTAAGAGTCGTCATTTTATATCTTTTTGGGCCAATTTGGGAGATCGCTGAATCCCCCGCTCCGATGATGTCTGCTCCCGCTTCTACTTGTAATTTTGCGAACTCAAGTTGGATAGATAGGATTCTTTTTAAGAGATTTTTGAAGATCCTCTCCCAATCCTTTTGCATCCATATTTTAATAACTTCTATCATATCAAATAGACTGCATAACTCGGCAAAGGGCGCTTCAATCCATCCAATCACGCATTGATCTGGTGCGTTTTTCTTAAGAAGCTGAATTGCCTTGACGCGATTTTGGATGCGAGGTGCTTCAAGGAGATTGGGATCGTCTATCGAATCGAACTTCCTCCAATCTAAGTAGGATCCTTTTTTAGCAACGGGTGTATGACCTGAAAAATCAATTTCGACACCCCATGCGCTGGCTTCCCGATATGCATCCGTGGAAACATTCACATGGTCAATTCCAAATGCCTGTGCACATCTCTTTTGAGCATTAACCAGTAATTTTGCATTTTGACATAAATTTTGCGAATAATCAATATCTGCAAAAACCGCAGCAAGGTGCATAATAAACGGATTGAATGGAATCTTTTCAGGAATCCCATCAATTGCTGATAGAGTTAAATCTCTTGAATTCATTGCAATTCCCTAGTCAGGGACATTAATTGGATAATTTCCATATTTTTCTCGGATATTTAGAACTGCCTGCCATCGATCCAAAGTCACAGCAGGATTGATACTGTGTCCACTGCTAAAAATATACCCGCCACCGGGGGCTAATTCTCGAATTAGTTTCTTACTGTACTCCTCAATTTCAGCGATTGTTCCAGTAGCCAGCATTTGAGGTGCAATATTTCCGACGAATGTAATCTTTTCACCAAACTTTTCATGGAGCTCGAAAATATCATAGTCAGGGTTCGCCGTGCTTGGCTCTATCGGGTGAAACGCATCAATTCCTAATTTTACCAGTTCCTCAAAGATGTCGTAGATATCCCCACAGGAATGGAGCATTATTTTACAATCATGTTTATGGGCTGCATCACAGATTTGTTTGATCCAAGGGAAGATATAGGTACGGTAGTTACGAGGGCTCATGAATAGTCCATTCTTGAACCCATAATCATCCCACAGAATAACAACCTGTGCGTTGTTTTCAGCTAAAATCTTCACCATTTCAAGAGTAAATTTCCCGTGATCATCAAAAATCTTCTTAGCTTGCTTATGATGGATGAGTATGCGGGAGAACGTCTCTAATCCAAACCCTTCCCAACTACATTCCATGAGCGCACCTGTAGATGGAAAACTATAGACCTCATTATTCATTTGCTTTTGGGCCTCCCGTCCCGCGCGAAAATGCATCATCCGAATTTCGTCATTAGGGTTTAGGGGCTCCCAGCTCTCATAATCCTCAAAATTTCGGAAGTGACCGCCATGGTACCCTAATATGTAAGTCCCATCTCCTTTATATTTATCAAATTTCATGATTCGTCCGTATTCATCTATATATCCGCCTCGAATCACCTTTCGTGGAAAGACTGAAACCGCACTAGCGGCTATGTCCAAATGAAGCTTTTTACAAAACTTCATTCCGTTCAAATAAATCTTAGTCGCGATCTTCTCATTACCCCACCCCGCTAATATAATTTTGGTTCTAAAAGGGAGATGCTGGATAAGTTTTAAAAGCCATCCCCCTCCAACTTTTTCCCCATAATGCTTTCTAATAGTATTATTATCAAAGGCAGTCTCCTATGCTGGAATATGATCCGGTTCTTCGTGGTTGAGCGTTGCTAAAACGCGTGTCGGTGCATCCATGAGCTTTAAATCCCCATGAGCTCGTTAATGTGTCTTACACCTTCAATCGCATCTGCCGCAAAATCGTCAGCACCCAGCTTTTTTGCGAGTTCCATGTTTAGAGGAGCTCCACCTACAATAAGGCGAACCTGATCCCGGAGACCTGCGTCTTTTAGCGCTTTGTCTACAACCGAAATTTCATTAACCGTCATTGTAAGAAGCGAACTCAACCCGACAACAGGAGCACCTGACTTTTTTACTGCTTTTATAATTTTATTAGCAGGAACATCTTTACCTAAATCAATAATCTCATATCCTGCAGACAAAAGGATAATTTTTAAAATATTTTTGCCTATATCATGGTTATCTCCTTCTACCGTTGCCAAAATAACGATTCCTTTCGTTTGAATTTCATCTGTTTTTAGGCATGGTTTGAGAATTTCCAATGCATCCTTCATCATCTCACCTGCTAAGACTAGTTCTGTAAGATAATATTCTTTTTTCTCGTACAAGTTCCCTACTTCATCCATACCTTTAGTAAGTGCACTTAATACTTCGTGAGGATTGGATCCAGCGTCTAGCTCAGATTGCACAGCACTAACGATTTCATCAGCTTCTAAATTGACCAATAAATCCGTGATTTCTTTCAGCGTCATTTTCATTTACTCCGCATTTATTACCAACAAGCTCTGAAATTTAAATAAATAGCTGGTTATAACCGTAACTCGATAAACTTTCTTAGAGTTAATTTTTATACAATGAAAATTAAATTCCAAAATTAGATGAATTAATATTTAAGATAGGGGACTATGATGACCCAGCACACCTTTGGGGAAATTTCCGATGATACTCTCACCAAATATCATTTACCATTGGGCACGAATATCTGGGAAATGTTCAAGGAGTATGGTTGGGAATATCTCAAGTATCTTTTCAGCAAGTTCGGTGAAACTATTTATGATCTTGCCTCTATTCGGTTAAATGAATCGGTCTATACAGCTCGCGATGTCATAACAGGTAAAATACCTGAAAGCCAGACCGATAAAATTTTGACCTATGCATTCTTCCCACCTGTTTTAGCAATTAGGAGCGATCTACAACAAGGAGTCATGAAATTACTTTTTGGCGAGAGTTCAGATACTACCTATTTATGCATTCATGATTTTAAAGATGGGGAAGCCATGTTTGCATTAAATCTCCACTTAGAAGATGGGATTCCTGTAGATTGGTGGATAATAAATGCGGAAGATGAATTTTTTGATCGGCGTCACATGAAATTGGGCTATAAATTAAAAAATATCCCAAAACGAAGTAAAAATTTAGATCAAGCTGCAGCTCGAATTATTGCTACTCTTTGTGATGCACGAAACGAAAGGACCCCTCAATGGAATGATAGTAGTTATAGTCTTGTTGTAACATGGTGCAGTGCCGTTCTTAACATGATACTTGAGGCATCCTCATATGAAGTAATGGGCTTTATGTTCGATGGAATACTTTCTAAACTCTCTTATAAATTAAGGGATTATTGGTTTAATTGGTGGCCCGCCCCTCCAATGACGGGTAGTTTGGGGTATGGTGGTACGAGATTGAAAAAGAAATTCCTTGAAATATTTGCGGGGCTTTTTACAGAACACCGACTTTACCTTCATCCCATTGAAAAAGATGCACAGCCAATAGTAAACAGAAACACTCCCGAATGTTTTACATTTATGCG